>JBGQKM010000023.1:0-30266 GCA_041499515.1 Planctomycetia bacterium
ATCGTCATGCACGGGTGCATGACCTACATTCGATCCACCACAACTGCCATCCCTATGCGTGATCCGCAAAACAACTGCTCGAAAAGCGCGACGTCCGATCGTGAATCACTGCTGCGACTTGCAACGACAAAACATTTTTTGCGCGCGCATAGGGTTGTTGGCGCACAAGTGCGGGGCTTTGGGGCGTCGCGCGGGGCCGGTGCGGGCCATTATTCTCGCTGCCCCGATGGACTAGAATGGGGATGGCCGTGAGTTTGCGGTCGCGTTCGGCGCGCCGCGCTGCGGCGGGCCGGTTGGGGCGTCGTGGATTTCGCTGGAATTTTGGGCGCGTGCGTCATGTGGCAAGGACTTGTGCGAAATTGGCTGTTGGGCGCGGCGCGGCAGCGGATGCGCGAGGCGACGACGCAGGCCGCCGGCGCGGCGGCTGAGCAGACCCAAACGGCCCAGCCCAAAGATCCGCCCGGACCGCCGCCACGGCCGGTGTGCCACGTCGGACTGGTGTTTGCCCTGAGCATCGAAACCGGAGGGCTGGTCGACCGGCTCGCCGGCGCGATCATGACCGAGGGATCGGGCTTCGTGGCGCGCGAGGGGGGCCTGCATGGCCGGCGGCTGGTGTTGATCGAATCGGGGGCCGGACGTCCGGCGGCCGCGCGGGCCACCGAGGCTTTGATCCTGGGCCATCGGCCGCAGTGGGTCGTCTCGGCCGGGTTCGCCGGCGCGTTGGACGACCGATTGAACCAAGGCGACATCGTGATGGCCGATCAGATCGTCGACACGGCCGACCGGTCGTTGGACATCGACTTCAAGCTCGATCGCGAAAGCCTCGCCGCCACCCGACATTTGCACGTCGGTCGGCTGCTGACGGCCGACCGCGTTATCCGCGATCCCCAGGAAAAGCGCGCGCTGGGCCAGCGCCACGCGGCGCTAGCGGTCGACATGGAGTCGATGGCCGTGGCCGAGGTCTGCCGGAACGAAAAGATTCGCTTTCTCGCCGTGCGCGTGATCAGCGACAGCGTCGACCGCGCTCTGCCCCAGGATATCGACAATCTCGTCAAGCAAAAATCGACCGCCGGCCGGCTGGGCGCCGCGGCCGGGGCCCTGCTGCGCCGGCCGTCGAGCATCAAGGACATGTGGCAGTTGAAAGAGGATGCGCTAGTGGCCTCCGAGCGGTTGGCCAATTTTTTGAGCGGCGTGGTGGGGCAGCTTCGCTGAGGGAGCGCGCGTAGAATCCCCCATTCCCGTGCCGGAACGATTGCTGCATAATTGGCCCGTTCGCCCCAACGGGATTTCATCAGTTTGCCAGGGATCAATAAAAAAATGGTCCGCACGCGTTTTGCCCCCAGTCCGACCGGTTATTTGCACATTGGCGGCGTGCGCACGGCGCTGTTCAATTGGCTGTTCGCGCGGCGGCACGGCGGTCAGTTTTTGCTGCGCATCGACGACACCGACGCCCAGCGCAACGTGGAGGCGGCTCTGGCCCCGATTCTGCACGGCTTCCGCTGGTTGGGCATCGACTGGGACGAAGGCCCGGAGGTCGGCGGACCCTATGCTCCTTACTATCAATCGCAGCGACAGGCCGGCTATCAGATCGCGGTCGACAAGCTGCTCTCCGGCGGGTTTGCCTATCGCGACTACGCCACGCCCGAAGAGATTCAGACCGAACGCGAAGCGGCCCAGGCCGAGAAACGCCCATTTCTCTACAGCCGCCGCTGGATGGCCGAAACGCTGGCCGAACGAGTCGCCTTCGAGGACCAGGGGCGCCAGGCCGTCGTGCGGCTGAAGATGCCGCGCGAAGGAAAACTGGTGATCGACGACCTGGTGCGCGGGCAGGTCGAGTTCGAGTGGGCTCGAGAGCAAGACCACGTCGTGCAGCGGGCCGACGGCACCTGCCTGTATCACCTGGCCAGCGTGGTCGATGATTTCGATTTCCAGATCACGCACGTCATCCGGGCCGAAGAGCACCTGTCGAACACGCCGCGACAGATTTTCATCGCCCAGTCGCTCGGATATTCGCTGCCGGCCTATGCCCATCTGCCCTACGTGGCCGAACCGGGCAGCAAGAACAAACTGAGCAAGCGCAAGTTGGACAAGTATCTGAAAAACCGCGACTTTGCGCTAGTCAACGAGCATGGGCTGGCGATCGCGCGTGCGATGGGGCTGGAAACCTCCGCCGACACGTTCAACCCTGTGATCGTCGACTTCTACGAACAGGTCGGCTATCTGCCCGAGGCAATCCTCAACTACCTGGTTCTGCTGGGCTGGTCGTTGGACGACAAGACCGAGTTTTTGACTCCCGCGCAAATGGTTGCCAACTTTTCGCTCGAGCGGGTGACCAAAGCGCCAGCCAGTTTCGATCCCAAGAAACTCTGGGCGTTTCAGGATCACACCATGCAGCAGTTGCCGCTCAAGCAAAAGGTGGCCCGGATGTTGCCTTACTTGCAGCGCGCCGGGCTGGTATCGACGCCGGCGCCCTGCGAAGTGGGGCCGAAGCTGACGCGGATCATCGAGGCGGCGGGCGACCGGCTGAAGGTGTTGGGCGACATTATCGTCTACGCCGATTTCTTCTTTCAGGATCCGCTACGCTACGACGAAAAGGCGTTCGAGAAGAACATCCGCAAGGCTGGGGCGGCCGAATTGCTGACGAAACTTCGCGCCGTGCTGGCCGGCGTCGAACCGTTCGACGTGGCAGGTTTGGAGGCGGCGCTGCAAAACTTCGTGGCCGGCCAAGGGATCAAGATCGGCGACATCATCCATGCCCTGCGCGTGGCCACGACCGGCAAGGCGGTTGGCCCGGGACTGTACGACTGCCTGGAAATCCTGGGCAAGGAAACCTGTCTGAAGCGCATCGACCAGGCGCTGGCCCAGGTCTGAAAAAGTCTCAGCCGATGGCTGTCACGCGGCGAGATTTTTGACAGATGCGATGCGTCGCAGGGGGATCGACGAACGATGGCTGACGACTGGGACGAGGATGAAGATTTTGACGACGAGGATGACGACGAGGATGACGACGAGCCGACCGTTGCTTGCCCCTATTGCAAACGACAGATCCACGAGGATGCGCAGCGCTGTCCTTACTGCGAGCAGTACATCTCGGCCGAGGACGCGCCGCGGAGCCGCAAGCCCTGGTGGGTTGTGGCGGGAGTGGTTCTGTGCCTATACATTGTCTTCCGCTGGATCGTGGGATGAGCATCGCCGCGATCGCAGCACGGTCCGATCGACGCCCTCGCCAACCGTCCCGGCGGGCCCGGTGATACTCGCCATGACTAACGAGAGTTCTCCCATGTCAAATACCTTGAGAGCCGCCCTGCGGCGCCTCTTCACTACTTCCTACCTACCGGAGCCCACGCACCGAGACTTCATGGCGCGCGCCCAGACGCAAGAGAGCCCTAAGGCGCAGGTCACGGTGGCGGTGCTCGACGCGGTCGAGAGTGGGCGGTATTTCGGCGTCCCGCTGGCGCGGCGTGGGATTCAACCGGTTTATCTGCGCATCGCCAACCACTCCGACGTGCTGGTGCGCCTGCAATTGCGTCTGCAATTGCTGAGGATCGATCCGAACTACTACACGCCGTTGGAGGCCGCCGGCGTCAATCACTTTTCCATCACCAAGCGCCTTTCGGCCTTTGGATTCATCGGCTGGCTATTTCTGCCCCTGCTTGCTTTGATCCCCTCCAAACTGATCACGGCCCTTCGCGCCAACCACCGCATGAATGAGTTCTTTCGGTCGCAGGCCTTTCACCTTCGCCCGATCCAGCCCGGCGGCGTGTCTGAGGGCTTCGTTTTCACTTCGCTCGACGTGGGCACCAAGGTGGTCCACGTTTGTCTGCACGCGACCGACAGCAATTCGCTCGAAACGATCAAGCGCAACACCGACGCGCACGAGCCCGCCGATTCATCGATCGAGTTCACCTTTTCCATTTCCGTCCCCGGCCTGTCGGCCGACTATCTCCGCCGCGACTTGGGAGGCCTCGAGCCGTCCGGCTCGCTGGTTGAATGCGACGAGCCCGCGTTGATACAACATCTGCGCGCCATGCCCGCCACCACGACCAACGGAAAAGGCACCCGCTTGGGCGATCCGGTCAACCTGGTGGTCATTGCCGAGTTTGAAACGATCCTCGGCGCGCTGGCCACGCGGTGGGACGAGAGCGAGACGATCACGATGGCCACCTGTTGGAAGACGGTTCGTTCGTTTCTCATCGGCTCCCAGTACCGCTACTCGCCGGTCAGCCCGCTGTACTTGTTCGGCCGCAGCCAGGACGTTGCCCTGCAGCGGGCCCGTCGATCGATCAACGAGCGACTGCATCTTCGCCTCTGGATCACGCCGCTGCGCTATCGGGGCAATCCGGTTTGGGTAGGACAAGTCAGCCGCGACATTGGCGTGCGTTTTACGACCCGGGCGTGGAATCTGACGACGCACCGGGTGGATCCTGACGTCGACGAATCGCGAGATTACGTCGTCGAAGACCTGCTGCAAGCCGAGCGCATCGATGCGGCCGGCTATGTCGATGGCGTCGGAGAATGCGACAGTGGATCGCCGCGTCGAAACCTCACCGGCGATCCCTACTTTACCGACGGCAAGCGAGCGGCGATCCTGCTTTCGCCGACGCGCACCCGGCCGAGGTTTGTTGCTTGGACGTGAGCCATCGGGGGGGCCGAGGAAAAATGGTGTCCTCACGCACAGCGCGCTGGACGCCAGGGCGGCGGCAAGTTAGTAAGATAGATATGGGGCCGATTGCCGGACCGGCTGCATACTTGTCGCCAAGGGAAATGCCGGTTTCATTGGCCGGCCGCGAGTCGCGCGAGGAACAAGAATCGGCCTTCAGCAGCGAATACTCATTGGGGCAGCAGGAACTCAGAAGATCCACGATCGGGAGAACACGACCTGTGTGGGCCCGCAACCTTCTCTTTGTCGGTGTTTGCCTGGCGGGGAGCGTGCTTTTGGGCCTGACGCTGGCGCCGCAATCAGAGCGTCCGCGTGCGTGCGATCCCACCGCTTGGCAGGCCGACTTTCGCGCCGGCGTCGAGCGGATCGATGCCGCGATGCGGCGAAGCTGGTCCAGCCGCGGCGTGCAACCCGCTCTCCGGGCGCCCGAATGGACGATCGCCCGGCGAATGTCCCTGGCGCTGGCCGGGACGATTCCTTCGTTGCAAGAGTTGCGACGGTCGGGGGCAGAGCCGGCCGATCAATTCCTCTCCACCTGGCTGGGAGAGTTGCTGGCGGATCGCCGATCGAGCGACTATCTCGCAGAGCGGTTGGCGCGCGCTTTCGTGGGCGTGCAGGAAGGGCCGTTCTTGATCTATCGGCGGCGACGCTTCGTGTCGTGGTTGGCCGACGAGTTGCAGGCGAATCATCGCTATGACGAGATCGTTCGCAAATTGATCGCCGAAGATGGGCTGTGGACGGATCACCCGGCCACCAACTTCATCACCGTATCGATCAAGCCGGATCAGAAAAAAGATCCTGACGAAAACGCGTTGGCGGCGCGCGTGTCGCGAGCCTTGTTGGGTGTGAGGCTTGATTGCGCGGAATGTCACGACCACCCCTTCGGCCCTTGGAAGCAGTCGCAGTTTCGAGCGTTGGCTGCCTTCTTCGGCCAAACGCAACAATCGTTCACCGGCATACGCGATCGCGCCGCTTCAATGGAATCGCCAGTAGCCCCGCAGGTCGAGTCGATCGTGCCGGCGGTGCCCTTCCATGCGGAACTGTTGCCGGTCGAAGGCGGACGCCGCCAGCGGCTGGCCAAGTGGGTGACTCATCCCGCCAATGACGCTTTCGCGCAGGCCACGGCCAATCGCGTCTGGGCGATCATGTTCGGGCGACCCTTGGTCGAGCCGGTTGACGATATCTCGCGCGACGCGGAAGTGCCTGAAGTATTGAAACTGCTGGCCGACGACTTCGTATCTCACGATTTTAACTTGCGTCGCCTGCTGGCCGTGGTGGCGTCATGCGAAGCGTTTCAACTCGATAGCCTCCAGAAAACGTCCGACGATCGTGACGCAGCCGCGGCGGAGCAGGCGGAGGCCGCCTGGGCGATGTTTCCGATCACGCGGCTACGGCCGGAACAGGTGGTGGGCAGCTTGTTGCAGGCAGCTTCCTTGCAGACCATCGATCATCAATCTCACATCCTGGTGCGGTTTGCCAGGGCGGTTGGACAGAATGAATTCATCGAACGCTATGGTGACTCCGGAGAAGACGAGCTCTTGCCGCAAGGCGGCACGATTCCGCAACGGCTGCTGATGATGAATGGCAAACTGGTCAACGACAAGACCCAAGACAATCTATTGGGCAATGCCGCGACGCAAATCGCGGTACTTTCTCCGAATGACGAAACCGCCATTGAGACGGCGTACCTGTGTTGCTTGACGCGCCGACCAAATGCGGAAGAAGCCGCGCACTTTCAGGCTCGACTTGCTGAAACCGGTGAGTCCACCCGCCGCCAGCGTTTGGAAGACCTCTATTGGGTGTTGATCAACTCGACGGAGTTTTCATGGAATCACTGAAATCATTGACCACAAGCACGCTCAGCCGTCGGCGAGTGCTGCAAGCATCGGCGTTGACGGCCGCCGGATGGCTGAGTCCCGTGGCCAAAGTGCTGGCGCAGCGCGCCGAGCGGCTGCGCGGCAGTGAACCGGCGCAGTCGGTGATTCTGTTATGGCTGGCCGGTGGTCCCAGCCAGTTGGAAACATTCGACCCGCACCCCGGGTCGAATATCGCCGGCGGGACCAAGGCGATCCAAACCGCGGTGCCCGGCATTCAACTGGCTGCGGGATTTCCACGCCTCGCCGAACAAATGCAATGCGTATCGCTGGTGCGATCGCTGGTGAGCAAGGAGGGAGACCATCAGCGGGGAACTTATCTGGCCAAGACCGGATATCGGCCAGACCCCACGGTCGTGCATCCGTCGATTGGCGCGATCTGCTGCCATCAACTGCCCCGAGGCCAAGCGGAGATACCGCGACACGTTTCCATCCTGCCGAATCAATGGCCAGCCCGCGGAGGCTTCCTCGGCAACCAGTACGATGCTTTCAAGACGTTTGATCCATTGAACCCTGTTCCCGACGTGACCGCGCGGGTCTCGCTGGAACGAGATGCATCTCGTTTGGCAGACCGCCAGGTGGTCGAGGACACATTCGCCCAAGGGCGCAGGCAGCAGCTTCGAACGACCCACCACGGCGAGATGATCGATCAGGCCCGAAGGATGATGACCTCCGCTCAACTTAAGGCGTTCGAGGTGAGGGAGGAGCCAGCCGCCTTGCGGGCCGAGTATGGTGATACGGCCTTTGGTCGCGGTTGTCTGGCGGCTCGCCGGCTGATCGAGCAAGGCGTGCGCTGCGTCGAGGTCACGCTGACCGGCTGGGATAGCCACGTCAATAATCACGAGACGCACCGCAAGCTCCTCGAAGTCCTCGACCCGGCGCTGGCGGCGCTCTTGCGAGACCTGCGCGAGAGGGACTTATTGGATCGCACCGTGGTTTTGTGCGGCGGCGAATTTGGTCGCACGCCATCGATCAACGCGCTGGAAGGCCGCGATCACTGGCCCCACGGGTTCAGCATGGCCTTGGCCGGAGGCGGTATCCGCGGCGGCCAGGTCATCGGTCAAACCGACCCTGCGGGGAGTCGCGCCGTTGTCGATCCCCGCAGCGTGGCCGATATCCATGCCACCGTGTTGACGGCTTTAGGCATTGATCCCGAGCACGAGGAAACGGCGCCCGTTGGCCGGCCGATCAAATTTAGCGAGGGCGTGCCGATTGAAGCGCTTCTGGTGGGGGCAGCGTAGTCGGCAGCTCGTGTGAATGGGCGCCGAGACGGCGCCACGACAATACTATGCGGTAAGAGTCGAACGTCCGCTGAAAGCGAGCCCGATCGAATGCGAACCGCGGACCAGCCAGGTTACTTCAGCGAGGTTCCACAAACCGTCGCGGTCGCGGCGCCGGTCGACGCGGTTGGCGTTCTGGCGACTCTCGCCATCGAGTCCGGACCGAAACCGCGGCCGAGCATCGCGCGGCGAATTCTGCGCAGCCTCGGTTCGGCAACCGAGTGGCTGTTCGGACTGTGCTCACTGCTCGTCGCGCTGTCGGTCCTGGCGACCTTGCCGGTGCTCCAGTTTTTGAGCCTGGGCTATCTGCTCGAAGCAGGCGGCCGAATCGTTCGCCAACGGAGCGTGGCTAGCGGATTCGTCGGCGTTCGCAAGGCAGCCCGGGTGGGTAGTGTCGTCTTGGGAACCTGGCTGGTTCTGCTTCCGCTGCGGTTCGTGTCTCTGATGGCGGATTCGGCGCGGCTCATCGAGCCTGGCAGCCGGGCCGATCTGCGATGGACCCTGGCGCTGTGGATCCTGACGGCGCTCTTGGTGGGGCACGTCATCGGTGCTTTGTGGAGGGGAGGCCGCGTCAGGCATTTTCTGTGGCCGGGACCGATCCGACTAGCCAGGCAGTTGCGCAAGCCAGGCGCCTACGGCGAAGCGCGCGACGCGGTTTGGGAATTCGTGGTGGGCTTGCGGCTGCCCTACTATTTCTGGCTGGGCTTGCGAGGTTTTGTCGGCGGCTTTCTGTGGTTGGTGCTGCCGATTTCGCTGCTGGCCGCCGGGCAAAAGACCCCCGTGCTGGGCTTCGCCGGCGGACTGCTGCTGGCGTGCGTGGTCATGTACCTGCCCTTTGCCCAGGTTCAATTCTCCGCCCAAAACCGTTTTCGCGCGATGTTCGACCTACGATCGCTGCGCATCCATTTCCGTCGCGCGCCTTGGGCGTTCGTGATCTCGCTGTTGTGTACGCTGTCGTTCGCGTTGCCGCTGTACTTGTTGAAAGTCGAGATGCTGCCTCGCGAGGCTGCCTGGCTACCGAGTTTGTTGTTCGTGCTGTTCATTTTCCCGGCGCGGCTTTTGGTTGGCTGGGCGTATGCCCGGGCCGAGCGGCGGACCGTGCCGCGACATTGGTTCTGGCGACATTCGGCCCGGCTGGCGATGATACCCGTCGCGGCGATCTACGTGCTGGTTGTGTTTTTCACGCAGTTCACGTCGTGGTACGGCGTGGCAAGCCTCTACGAGCAGCACGCCTTCCTGCTGCCGGTCCCATTTCTCGGCCTGTGACTGCCGCCGACATTCTCGATGGTCATTACTGGGTGGTTCCGTTCCAATGCATCCAGACACATTCAGTCATGGGGTGCTTTTCCGTTGCAAGGCGGTGCGATTCGACGGTTGCCACCAGCATGACACATTGGATCGGGGACCGTCCTTGGCAGCATCCCCGCTGCCCCGAGGCCAGGCCGCATCGGCGATGGTCGCGAGTGATCGGCTATGGGCTGAGCCTCGAGCCGATCCAGCCTCGCGATAGCCACGATTGTAACAACGCACCACCTCCCCGCGGGCTGATAGAATGGTCAATTGACGCCGCGGTCACCTTGCCTTTGTTCCGCGACGAGCGATGAAACGCTATTCGTTAGGCGGCGGAGAGGGCCGATGTACCGTTCGCGCACTTTTCGACTGTTCACTGTCCGCTTCCTGATGGGCGCGGCGATCGTCTGTTTCTTCGCGTCGTTGGGGCCGGCGGCTTCGCCGGAAAAAACCTCATCGGATCAGTCGGTGTATCACGCCGATCCCCAGCACTTGTGGAACCGCCTGCACGAAGCCCTGTTCATCCGAGTCGGGCCCGACGGCCGCGCCTACGGACAGGACCGGCTCGAACCGCTGCTGTGGACGCATTCCAAGCATCTGCTGGACGAGCGTTCACACCAGCGGGCGATTGCCCTCCTGGACGAGTTTCTTGAAAACCACGGAAAGAACCTGATCGAAGATCCGTTGAAGCGAGCGGTCCTCCAGCGCGACCTTTGGCTGGTCTTCAATTGGCTGGAAGGGGACCACAGCGATTTCGCGGAACCGCCGCTCGATGTCGAAGCGGCCCGCGCGGCGATCGAGCGGTTGCGCCGTCCGTTGGCCGCGGTCATAGGCCGACTGGCGCTCAACCCGCAACAGATCCGCGACCTTCCGGACAACTACGCTGCCGCTATCGCCTCAGGCCAATTCGCTCGCCGTTTCAGTCCCGAGCAGCCCGACAAGCCGTATCTCCCTCCCGACCTATTCGCGGCCGACGGCCCGTGGGTGTGCGTGGGGCGCTCCGACGGACTCACTGCGCCGCAGCATCTCCGCGAAGAGAAACCGTTCACGAACTCGGTCTTTCTCGTCTTTCTCCGCTTGCCGGGCGGCCGCGCTGCCACCGTCGACTTTCTAAAGCAACTGCGTTCCTTCGACCAGCCGTTGTTGGTTCGCAATCCCGACGACTCGGACAGACTGTCGTACCCATTCGTTCCGAACCCCAAGCTGCCACAGTTCCCGAAAGGCACCGAGACGGCGCTCATTCGCCGGGCGCTGCTGATCGACTCGCTGCACCGGGTCGCGGCGACGCCGGTGACGGAAAGCGTCCAGTTGCACGTTCTATACGGCGAGGTACCGGACCTGACGAAACAAGTCCGGGACGACGCCAATCGCTTTTCCCCCGAGGGAATGCGGCGGCTCGGCTCATGGCAGTCATTTCACGAGGTTCGCCTGAGTCGCTCGCAACTGTTCGCAGGCCAGGCCGGCGGACTGCGTGGCATCGGCTCTGATGAGCGCGATTTCAAGACCGGCTTCAACGCTCACTCTTGGGATGAGTTGGAAAGACCCCTCCGGGCCGATCAATCTTTCACGAAGAGAAGCCAACCATTCACCATCCGAGAGACTTGTTTCTTCTGCCACAGTCTGCCCGGGGTCTACTCGTTCAACAGTTTCCAAAGTGGTTTTCGATCTAACATGGCGCGGAATGACGGCGATCGAGTGCGTCCGTTCCCCTTGTCGGAGATGCCCGTTTCGCAGGTCGCCGGGGCGGCGGTCAAATGGAAAGAGGGTCGCTCGAACTGGATCTCCCTGCGAAAGCTTTTGGCGGAGTAACGCGTCGGAACTGGGGGCCGTCACTGAATCAGAGGCAATGGGAGCTGGCGTCCTGGCGAACCGCCGGCGTGGCGCGACCGGCGGTGTAGGTCATCGTGCGTTTTTTTTCAGGGAGGGTAAAGGCGACGCAGCCAATCTAGATGTCAACTCAACCGTGTCCAAGATTCGACCGCTGCCAACTCGGCGAGAAGTCGGTGCGTGACCGCAAGGTCAAGAAGCTCCGCCAGCGATCGCACTTGCAGCTTTCGCATGATCGTGGCCCGGCGCATCTCCACGGCCCGCTCGGTAATGTACAACGTCGAGGCCATCGACTTGTTCGACTCACCGGAAATGATTAGATCGAGCGTCTCCCGATCTCGCGGCTTGAGTTGAGCAACCCGCTGATCGAGGCGGGCGAACTCGGCCTCGCGCTCGCGCCACCGTGCATCGCGTGCCAGCGCATGCTTGATGCGATCCGCCAGCGTTTCGTGATCGAACGGTTTTTCAAGAAACTCGATCGCCCCGCTTTTCATCGCCGCGACAGCGGTCGAAACGTCGGCATGCGCCGTGATGAAGATTACCGGCAGCCGTTTCCCTTCACGAATTAACTGTTCGTACAGCTCCAGGCCGTTCTGAATCGGCATCCGCACGTCGAGTACGAGGCAACCGGGACTGTCACGGCGATAGAATCGATGAAAGCTGGCCGCCGAGGGAAAGCCGCGCACGGCAAAGCCCAACGTCTCGACCAACAGGACCAGCGAGTCACGCAGTTGCTTGTCGTCGTCGACTACAAACACGGTGGGTTGTGGTTTCCTTTGCGGGTTCATAGGATTAGCGGCTTGGCAAGACAAAACTTACAGCCGTGCCGCATGCCGTCCGATTTTCCGCCCACAGTCGTCCGCGATGCTTCTCGATGATCGAGCGGCTAATGGCTAACCCCAGCCCCAGCCCGTCCGGCTTGGTCGTAAAGAATGGCGCAAAGGCGTCCTCCACGGAATGGGTTGAAAAACCGGGTCCCGAATCGATCACGTCGACGTGGATGCCCGAGTCGACCACCGAAGTGCGAATGCGCATGTGGCGTTGGTTGCGCGGGCAAGACTGCATGGCCTGGATCGCGTTTTGGACCAGATTGATGACAACTTGTTGGATTTGCAGGGCATCGGCCACGGCGCACGTTGATTGCGAAGTCAAGTCGAGCGCGATGATGCTATCGGCCCGCTTCGCTTCAGGCCGGCACAACTCGGCGACGTCGCGCACCAGGTCGTTGAGATCGACGCATGCCGTCTGGGCCGCGTCTGGACGCACGAAGTTGCGCATGCGGCGAACGATGCCACCGGCCCGCAGGGCCGCCTGTTTGACGTGGGCGATGGCTTGCCGCGCGCCGTGGTCCGCCGGCAGTTCGCGCTGGCACAACAGTTCGCAAACGCCGGCATAGTTGCTGATCGTCGCCAAAGGGTGGTTGATCTCGTGCGCAAGCCCGGCGGCCAGCTGTCCCATCGCGGTGAGGCGAGAGGCGTGGGCCAGCTCAGTCGACAACCGCTGCATGCGAGCTTCGGCCAGGTGCCGCTGGTGAATCTCTTCCTCGACGGCGCGATTGGCCGCACTCAGATCGCGCGTTCGGTCCGCGACGCGTTCTTCGAGCTTGTCGCGGGCTTCGCGCAAGAGTTCCGCCAGCGACCTGTAGCGGGCTTCGCTCGCCGACAGTTGCCGGACTTGACCGCTGATCAGCCGCATCGCCGGACGAAGAACGAACCAGTGCATCCCTAGCAGCAAGGCAAACACTAGCGTCATGGCAGTCAGACCGCACCCATGCAAGAAGGCGACTTGTTTTTGGGCTTCGGCCTGCAGAAGCCCGACCACGTGCTCCATGCCCAGCAAGTACGCGGGTTCGTTGTCGACGATGACGCGAACGCGGGGCTTCGATCCGCCTTGCGGGTCGGTCGTCGAGGGCTCCTTGGCGGTGATTGCCATCGCGGCGGCACGGATGGTTGCGAAATGCGGGTCTAAATCCTTCAAGGCCGCGACGATGGCCGGGGAGGCAACCGCCGGAAGGCCAAATTCGCGATCGCCTGCGAGCAAGGCTCGATGTGCGCGCGACCATTGCTCTACGGTTTTGAGCAGTTCTCCACGGCGAACGCCGCGCGTCGCGTCGTCGTCCGCGGCGTCGATCGCCAGGGCCTCCTTGGCAAGCTTTTGGCTCAGCATCCGCTGGCGCCCGGCAACATTGATCACCGGCGCATAGAAGTTCATCCTGAACAGTAGAGGTTGAATGGCTGCCTGATCGAGCAGCACTAGCACGGCGACCGCGGCAAGAACCAGAACATAGCGGCGCGCCAGAGGACGCACGAGTTCCGCTCCTGCATCATGCAGATCACTTCGCGGCCTGAGGTTCGTCGCGTCGGACGGCAGAGCTGACATACAACGGCGTATGATGCTGAGCGGTTCAATCGTTGTCAGGCGGCCAGCCGCCTCACTGTTCAAATCGCCAACATCCTTTTCAAAAAAATGCAAACACAACGCATTGCAAGTCGCGTGCCGATTTCTGCAGCTAGCAGAGCGCGGCGTCGACCCGCTCGTTTCAACTCCTTTTCCAAGCCGTATTATGCGGGTCAAGCGAAACAGATGGGCGAGCCCAGTATTTCGCGCGCGGCGCGGTGAGTGCTCAGGCAATAAGCACTAATTGCCTCTCGAAGCGGCAAACGAATCAGCGGCGCTTGCCACCATCGGAGCCATTCACTTCGGATGACCGAAGAAATGACTAGCCGCCGCGCCGTCCGGCACATGCCTTGCGAACGCCTGTTTAGCAAACCGTCGCCTGGAAGCGTCACTCCCGAGTGAAGTGTCGCAGCGACGAACAGTTCGGCACGAGAGGCGACGCGATGGGTTCCGATGGAAAAGCGACGCGAATTCAACTCTTCACGTTTTCCACGCCGCCGATGCGCGCCTTCCACGTCACGTGGGTGGCTTTCTTTTTGTCCTTCTTCGCCTGGTTCGGCATCGCACCGTTCATGGCGCTCGTTCGCGACGAGATGCACCTCACCAAACAGCAGATCGGCTGGTGCGTCATCGGCTCGGTGGCCATCACGATCTTCGCGCGGATCGCCGTCGGCTGGGTATGTGATCGGGTGGGGCCGCGGCTGGCGTACACCTGGCTGTTGATCTTGGGATCGCTGCCGGTGATGGGGATAGCGCTGGCGAACAACTTCGAGACCTTCCTGTTTTTTCGCGTACTGATCGGCGCGATTGGCGGGTCCTTCGTGGTCACGCAGTACCACATGTCGGTCATGTTCGCGCCGAATTGCGTGGGCACGGCCAATGCCGCGACGGCCGGCTGGGGTAATCTGGGCGGCGGCGTCACGCAAATGGTGATGCCCCTGGTCTTCGCGTTCTTCGTGGGCGTGTTGGGTTTTAGCGACGCGGTGAGTTGGCGGCTGGCGATGGTTTTTGCAGGCGCGCTTTGCGCCGCGGCCGGCGTGGCCTATTACCTGCTGACCCAAGACAGTCCCGCGGGCGGCTATCGCGAACTTCGGGCGGCCGGGAAACTGTCTTCTCCGCGCTCGAATCAAGGGGCGTTTCTCGAAGCCTGCCGCGACCACCGGGTCTGGGCATTGTTCGCGATCTACGGAGCTTGCTTCGGCATCGAGATCACCATCAACAACATCGCGGTCTTATACTTGGTCGATTACTTTGCGGAACTGAAGCACATGGACGCCGCATTCGCGATGAAAACCGCGGGATGGGTTGCCGGGCTCTGCGGCTCGATGAACCTCTTCGCCCGGGCGCTGGGTGGCATGTTTGGCGATCAATGGGGCAAGAAGTGGGGGCTTTCTGGGCGGGTGAAGTGGTTATTCCTCGTACTGTTCGGCGAGGGGTTGGTTCTCATGCTCTTCTCCCAGACCACGACGCTGGCGTTGGCCATCCCCGCGCTCATCCTGTTCAATCTATTTGTCGACATGGCGTGCGGAGCAACGTTTGCCGTGGTGCCGTTCGTCAATAGGCGCGCGCTGGGATCTGTCGCCGGCATCGTCGGCGCGGGAGGCAACGCAGGTGCTGTGGCGGCCGGCTTCCTGTTCAAGTACGAAGGACTGGACTGGCCGACAGCCTTGTTTCTGGTCGGAGCGATCGTCACCGCCCTCGCCTTCCTGAGTTTTGCCATCACCTTTAGCACCGAGGCCGAGACGGAAGCCCGTGCTTCGACCGCGACAGGGTTGAGTGACTCGCGATCGGCCGTCGAATTGGCTGGGGCTTCCTCGTGAGTCGCGTCGCCGCTTGCAACCTTGTCATGAAATCAAATGATCGCACCAGGTTCGCGAATGATCACGTCGCCTGACACTCTGCCGCCACGGCAAAACATCGTCGTCATCGGCAACGGCATGGTCGGCCAGCGATTCTGCGAGCGGCTGGTCGAGTTCGACACGCGGCGGCAGTACCGTATCGTCACCTTCTGTGAAGAGCCCCGGGCCGCCTACGACCGCGTCGGCTTGACATCCTTCTTTGCCCATCGGGATGCCGAACAACTGATGATGGCAAGACACGAATGGTATGCTGAGAATGAAGTTGAATTGCATATTGGCGATCGTGCCCACACGATCGATCGCAAGCGCTGCGTCGTGCGGTCGGACAAAGACGTGGAAATCACCTACGACCATGTCGTGTTGGCCACGGGTTCGTTCCCCTTCGTGCCGACGGTGCCGGGCATTGACAAGCTGGGAGTATTTGTTTACCGCACGATCGAGGATTTGCAGCGGATCATCGACTACGCCGGAAGATCGAAACGCTGCGCGGTCATTGGAGGTGGGTTGCTGGGGCTGGAAGCGGCCAAGGCAGCTTTTGACCTGGGGTTGGAAACCCACGTGGTCGAGTTTGCCCCGCGGTTGATGCCCCGGCAGATCGACGAGACCGGCTCTCGCATCCTGGTGCGCAAGATCGAGCAACTGGGTGTGAAGGTATATCTGGGCAAATCGACGAAGGAGATCCAGGGCAACGGACACGTGGAGCGCATCGGATTCGTCGATGGCGAATCGCTGGAAGTCGACATGATAATCGTCTCCGCCGGCATTCGGCCGCGGGATGAGTTGGCTCGACAGAGCGGCCTGAAAGTTGGCGAGCGAGGCGGCGTTGTCGTGAACGACCGATTGGAAACATCGGATCCGCGCATCCATGCCGTCGGCGAATGCGCCTTGCACGGGGGAATGATCTATGGCCTGGTGGCTCCCGGCTATGAAATGGCCGAAATCGTCGCCGCCAATCTCACTGGCGGCGACCGGCATTTTTCCGGCACTGACCTTTCCGCCAAACTTAAGTTGATGGGGATTGATGTAGCCAGCTTCGGCAGCTACGAGTCGGATCCCGATAAGTCCATCCCGCTATTGTTCGAAGATCCCTTTGCCGGAGTCTACAAGAAACTCTTGTTCTCGAACGATGGCACTCGCCTGCTGGGGGGAGTCCTGGTGGGTGACGCGTCGGAGTACGGCAAGCTCGTCATGCTTTCGAAGAGCGACGCTCCGTTGCCTTGTCAGCCGCACGAGTTGATGGTCGGCCAGAACGCCGGCGCGACGGTCGGTGGTGTCGAGGGAATGACGGACGCCATACAGATATGTTCGTGCAACAATGTCACCAAGGGAGCGATTTGCGGCGCCATCCGCCAACAAGGTCTCGACTCGGTCGCCGCCATCAGGAGTTGCACCAAGGCCGGCACCGGCTGCGGCGGATGCTTGCAACTGGTCAACGACCTTTTCAAGGCGGAGATGAAGAAGGCCGGCAGGGCAGTTACTAATCATCTCTGCGAGCACTTCAAGTATTCGCGCACTGAGCTGTTTGCGATCATCAAAGCCAAGCAGATTCGCACCTTCAGCGAGATCCTGGCGAGGCATGGCAATGGAAACGGCTGCGAAGTGTGCAAGCCGGCAGTCACGTCGATCCTGGCTAGCTTGTGGAACGACAGCATTCTGGCCCCGGAGCACGAAACCCTGCAAGACACGAACGATCGGTTCCTTGCCAATCTGCAACGCGGTGGGTTGTACTCGGTCGTGCCGCGCGTGCCCGGCGGCGAGATCACGCCGAACAAACTCCGGGTCATCGCCGACGTGGCCAAGCGTTTTGGACTGTACACGAAGATAACCGGCGGTCAGCGGATCGACATGTTCGGTGCTCGAGTTCAAGACTTGCCCGACATCTGGGAACAATTGGTCGCTGCCGGCTTTGAGAGCGGTCACGCCTATGGGAAGGCTCTGCGCACCGTCAAGAGTTGCGTGGGCACGACCTGGTGCCGCTACGGCGTGCAAGACTCGGTTGGGTTCGCGATTCGCGTCGAGCACCGGTACAAAGGAATTCGTGCTCCGCACAAGATCAAAATGGCCGTCTCCGGCTGCGTGCGGGAATGTGCTGAAGCGCAGGGCAAGGATGTCGGCCTGATCGCGACTGAAAACGGCTATAACCTTTTTGTCTGTGGCAACGGCGGCTCGAAGCCGCGCCATGCCGATTTACTCGTGTCCGACATCGACGAGGAAACGGCACTCAAATATATCGATCGCTTCCTGATGTACTACATCATGACCGCCGACCGGCTGACTCGCACGAGTGTCTGGTGCGAGAAGCTGGAAGGCGGTCTCGATCACATCCACGACGTCGTGGTGCGCGATAAGCTCGGCATCGGCGCCGAGCTTGATGCCATGATGCAGCACCTCGTCGACACCTACGAATGCGAGTGGGCGGCCGTTGTCCGTGATCCGGAAAAGCGGAAGCGTTTTACCCAATTCACGAATACCGATGAAACCGAGCCTTGTATCGAGATCGTCTCCGAACGGGGTCAATGCCGACCGGCCGATTGGCCCAGCGATATGGTGTCGCTGGAGCAATTCCGCATGCTCGATGGTCGGACACTCGCAGCGCACCAGCAGGAGCAACTCGGCCGACCACGGTGGACGCGCGTCGGAAAAACATCCGATTTTCCGCTCGACGGCGGGGCCACGATCAAATACGGAAAAACGCATATCGCGGTGTTCAACTTTGCTGGCCGCGGCCAGTGGTATGCGTCCCAAAACGTATGTCCACACAAAAAAGCGTTTGTGCTGTCGCGGGGCATCCTCGGCGACGCGAATGGAGAGCCAAAGGTAGCTTGTCCGCTTCACAAAAAAACATTTTCGCTGTCGACCGGCGAGTCCCTCCAAGGCGAAGAGTACCGCATCCGCACGTTCCCAGTAAAAGTCGAGAGAGACGACGTCTATCTGGAACTGCCACCCACCGAAGTGCTCGACGAACTGCTGGCCACCGAGATTAACTGCAGATTGGCTACTTCCTGCCATGCGGACGTAAATGCCCTCGCTCCAGTCGAGAGCGCGAGCGTATGAGGGAGTTTGCATGAGCAGCTTACCGAACTTGAGTGACAATGCGTCGGCGATTGTTTCGCTCTGTTCCACGATCGAGCGCAGCGAGGCGCCGATCCGCCGCCACACGCCGGCCAGTGGTGCAGCGCTGCTGAGTTGGGCGCTCCATGACCAGCAACAGCTCACTGCGGTTGAACAATTCAGTCATGTGCATGCACAGGGCGGCCTGCCAGCCCAAGCAAAGTTCTATCGTTCGTTGCTGCCCGCGTCGCCGCCAGGGCCGGGCGAACAGTACGCCTTCGAAGTTGACTTGGATCGTTGTTCCGGTTGCAAAGCCTGTGTCACCGCCTGCCACACGCTTAACGGATTGGATGAGGACGAATCTTGGCGCGACGTGGGCCTGCTCGTGGGCGGCACGCAGTTGCTGCCGGTGCTACAACATGTGACCACCGCCTGTCACCATTGCCTCGAACCGGCCTGTCTCATCAGTTGCCCGGCGAACGCGTACGAAAAAGACCCGGTAACGGGCATCGTCAAACATCTGAGTGATCAATGCATCGGCTGCCAGTACTGCACGCTAGCGTGTCCTTACGAAGTGCCGAAGTATCAGCGCGGCAAGGGCATCGTGCGCAAGTGCGATATGTGTTCGTCGCGACTGGCCGTCGGCGAAGCGCCGGCCTGCGTGCAAGCCTGTCCACACCGGGCAATTGCCATCAAGGTGGTCGAGAAACGCCAGGTGATCGAGGACGCCGAAACCGGGCAGTTCTTGCCGGCCACGCCCGACCCTCAAATCACGCTCCCCACGACTGTTTTCAAGACCAAGAACACGTTACCGCGAAACCTGCTACCGGCCGATTACTTCCGCGTCAGCCCGCAGCACGCGCATTGGCCGCTGGTGGCGATGCTGGTGCTGACACAGCTTTCGGTGGGCGCGTTCATAGTTGGTCTCGTGCTAGACCGGCTGACGGACCAGCGGTTGGTGGCCGCTTTGCGTCCGCTGCATGCCGCGAGCGCGCTGGGGTTCGGCTTGTTAGCCCTGGGCGCGAGCACGCTGCACCTCGGCCGGCCACAATACGCGTTCCGAGCAGTGCTGGGGTTACGACATTCTTGGCTCAGCCGTGAAATCGTCGCCTTCGGCTTGTTTGCCATGCTGGCCGCCCTGTATGCCGGGGCTGTTTTCTTCACGCGCGATGCCCCGCCGGCGGACGTCCCGTGGCTCGTGTGGCTCGGCTGGAGCGTGGCACTCACCGGCGGTTTGGGCGTCTTCTGTTCCGCGATGATCTACGTCTTCACCCGGCGCGAGTGCTGGAGCTTTACCCGCGTCGTTGTGCGATTCGTGTTGACCTCCGCCTTGTTGGGAGTTGCCGTGGTATGGCTCAGCATCCTGGGATTGACGGTCGTATCGCCGTCCCAGGCGTTGGCAGCGCTCGTTCAGCAACACGGCGCTCCGTTGTGCGAAGCTCTGATGATCCTGATGGCGACCAAGCTGTTGTGGGAGGCTGCAATCTTTCGGCATCTGCTGTGGCGACGGATGACACCGTTGAAGCGTTCGGCGTTATTAATGACCGGTGATCTCGCCAACTTCACGCTAGCCCGATTCACCACGGGTTTGCTCGGCGGGCTCCTGATGCCGGCGACTCTGACGCTTGGAATTTTCTCGGTTCCTACCGTCGATAATCTCCTGCGGTTCGTGGTGGCAACTGGCATGTTGTTTGTCGCTTGTCTGGCGGGCGAACTCTTGGAGCGCTGTTTGTTCTTCGCCGCATGCGCCGCGCCGCGCATGCCGGGAGGACTTCGCTGATGACATCGGACAACCCCGGACCGGACAAACCGAGTTGGCTTGGACCGCCAGTGTTCCAGCGTCAAGGGCCACTTACGGAGGAACTGCTGCTGGAGTCGGCCAGATTTGGCCTGGGAATGATACCTGCCAAATCGCAGCCGGATGCCGTTACCCGCATGGTTTGCGGTTTCTGTTCGACCGGCTGCAGTCTGGACATTCATTTGCAAGCAGGCCAGCCAGTGGGACTGACTCCCTCCGTGGAATACCCCGTCAACCAGGGAATGGCCTGTCCGAAAGGCTGGGAAGCACTCACGGTGCTGGAAGCGCCAGACCGTGCCGTGACACCGCTGCTGCGGGGCGCGACGGGTCGTCTGGAACCTGTTGCTTGGGACGTAGCCTTACCGACGTTTGTCGATCGCATGCGGTCGATTCAGCGGGCGCATGGGCCGCAATCGGTGGCTTTTCTTAGCACCGGTCAGATCGTGACCGAAGAAATGGCGCTGCTGGGGGCACTCGCCAAGTTCGGGATGGGCATGCTTCATGGCGACGGCAACACGCGGCAGTGCATGGCCACTGCGGTTGTAGCCTACAAAGAGGCATTCGGTTTCGACGCCCCGCCCTATACCTAAGCCGACTTCGAGCAATCCGACGTCCTCGTGTTCGTTGGCAGCAATCTATGCATTGCGCATCCAATTCTTTGGCAGCGCGCGATGCGCAATCCCCACCGCCCACAGATCGTGGTCATCGATCCCCGCGCGACTGAGACCGCCATGGCAGCGACGCAACATCTGCCAGTCTATCCCAAGTCCGATCTGTCTTTGTTTTACGGAGTCGCGC
The DNA here is from genome assembly GCA_041499515.1 of Planctomycetia bacterium. Taxonomy (GTDB): domain Bacteria; phylum Planctomycetota; class Planctomycetia; order Pirellulales; family PALSA-1355; genus PALSA-1355. The sequence continues at coordinate 20,835 of JBGQKM010000023.1, forward strand.
ATATCCTCATCGAGCGCGACTGGATCGATCATGACTTCATTGCACGGCATACGAGCGGATTCGAGGCCTTTGCCGACTTCGTGCGTCCGTTCACCCTGGAACGTGTCGCGGCCGAGACCCAACTCCCGCCGGCAACCATCGAGCAATTTGCCGAGACGATTCATGCCGGTCACCGCGTTTCATTTTGGTGGACCATGGGCGTCAACCAGAGTCATCAGGGCGTACGGACCGCCCAGGCCATCATCAACCTGGCCCTGATGACGGGAAACATTGGCAAGCCTGGCACCGGGGCGAATTCCGTGACCGGCCAGTGCAACGCGATGGGCTCGCGACTGTTCAGCAACACCACGAACCTGTTGGGCGGATACGACTTCGCCCAATCCGACCACCGACGCAAGGTAGCCGACACGTTGGGCATTGAGGAATCCGTGATTCCGCACGAGGCGGGTTGGCCTTATCACCGCATCATGGAGGGCGTGCTGCGCGGCGACATCCGGGGTCTGTGGGTCATCGGCACCAATCCGGCCCACTCGTGGATCAATCAGGCTCAGGCGCGCGACATCCTCGACCGACTCGATTTTCTGGTCGTGCAGGATATGTATCACTCGACGGAGACGGCTCAGCTCGCCCACCTGGTGCTGCCCGCAGCCTCATGGGCAGAGAAAGAAGGCACTTTCATCAATTCGGAGCGGCGGATCGGCGTCGTAAAGAAGGTTGCACGGGCCCCGGGCCAGGCTTTGGCGGATTTTCACATCTTCAAATTAATCGCCGACCGTTGGGGCTGCGGCGAGATGTTCCGAGCGTGGGAGTCGCCCCAAGCGGTGTTCCGACTGATGCAAAGATTGAGCGTTGACCGGCCGTGCGACTTCAGCGGGATTGTCGATTATGCCATGATCGATCGCCGAGGTGGCGTTCAATGGCCCTACCAGGCGACATCGCAGGACGACGGCAGCCAGCGGCGACTATTCGAAAATGGTCGTTTCTTCCACACAGACGGCCGCGCACGATTTATTTGCCAAGAGCCGCGGCCGTTGCCCGAGCAACCGAGCGACCAATACCCTTTTCTACTGCTTACCGGTCGCGGTTCGGTGGCCCAGTGGCACACGCAAACCCGCACTAGCAAGTCTGCAATCCTGCGGAAACTTTATCCAGAAGATATTTACGTAGAGATCAACTCGCTCGATGCGCAAACACTCAAGATCGGGACGGGTGATTGGGTCGCTGTCGCATCGCAGCGCGGCCGATTGCGCGCCAGGGCGTTCGTGACTACGGGAATTCAAGCCGGCCAGGTCTTCATTCCAATGCACTACGAACCAACAAATCGTCTCACCGACGCTGTGTTCGACCCACACTCACATCAGCCAGCTTACAAAGCCTGCGCCGTCACGATTCACGCTGATTGATGAACACGCGCATCCCGACGTCGACGAATCGCGAGATTGCGTCATCGAGGATCGGCTTCAAGCCGAACGCATCGATGCCGCCGGCTACGTCGAAGGCGTCGGCGAGTGCGACAGCGGATCCCCACGTCGAAACCTCACTGGTGATCCGTACCTTACCGATGGCAAGCGCGCCGCGATCCTACTTTCGCCGACGCGCACCAGGCCGCGCTTCGTTGCCTGGTCTTGAGCCATCGGGGCAGTACTTCCGGCCACCGGCGTCACGGGACGACAGCACCGCCGTTTGCCGAAGATACTTCTCGCAGCCTTTCCATCTGGCGCCCGATTCGACGATGCGGAGTTCAGCCTACTTTCCGTCGTCGCCACGCCGCAGCGCCCAAGACGCCCCCGCCGATCAGCAGGAGCCATGACGATGCAGGCTCCGGCACCACGGTTTGGAGCGTGCTTACCGCGTATAACGGATCATGCGGCTCGGAAAAAGAATTGTTGTTGCCTACGCCGGAACTAACCGTGGCACTGAACACCCATCCCGATGAGGACAGCGTCTCGTTTCCCACGGTGATAGAGCTTCCTGGCCCAACGCCAACCGGAAATGCCGACGGCCCACCAGTTGTCGACGTGCCAGTAATGACGTCGCTGGCCGCGTGTAGGGCCGCAAATTGATCCTCGTCGATGGGAGCCAATAGCGAGGAGCCGAGCCATCCCGTGCCGTCGACAACGGATACTTTCGTGGTTCCGTCGAGCAAATAGACGGGGATCCCCGGCGTCAGGCCTAGGTTGGTGATGGCCGTGACATGCGACGGGTTGGAGAGCAAGCCGTAGCTGACGACAGCCCGCCAACTGACGCCTATGCCAGTGCCTGTCAACGCCGGGTCGAGAGCGGCCTCGCCCTGCACGAAATTGTTATAGTCCCCAATGACTGAGCTGAGGGGGGTGGTCACTCCATCGGTCACAAAGGCCAAATAATATTGGTCGCCAGGATTGAGTCCAGCCGGCACGATAATGCCGGCTTGCACGGTGGTGGACGCGAGGATGGATGCGAACAGCGTGGTCGATAATGTGATGGTGTGCATCGTTTTCATTAGCGTTCCCCTTTTCGTTTGTAGTCGTTCATGGCTCCCGCCTACACGGCTGGAGCCCGCTGAAGTCAATTGTGTGCGCGGCCAACGGGCTGTTGACGCCGCTAGCCGGGCCTTCAAACTAAAAATCAGCATCTCCGGCAAAACACCGACATTCTTTGGCGAAAAAAATCCCTGGGACGGATCCTTCCTGCTGGTCCGATCAACCGGACGCCTTGCGCAAAATCTTTCGTGCCGGTTGGTTAGGACCGGGGGGGCCGATACACAAGAAAAATAGAAAAATAGTTGTGATCCCACCGCCGCGGGGCCTATGATCGAGGGATTGAAACTCGCAATCCGCTCGCGTGCAACCGCTCGCGACCCCGTTTACGCCACAGCCGGCTCGGGAGAAACGCCATAGTGGTCCAAACGCTCAACGCTCAGACGCGAAAGGGGAAACCCGACGTGCAATCTCTTGGTTCGGTGAGCCACTGGATCGCCCAGGCGAAAACGGGCGACGAGATCGCCTTGGCCAGGCTACACCAGCGGTATTGGCCGGCGCTGGTGGGTTTGGCTCGCCAGCGGCTGCATGGCTCGCCGATCCCCAGCGATGAAGAAGACGTCGCCCAGCAGGCCTTTTGGGGGTTTTACGAGGCCGTCAAGTGCCAGCGCGTGCCTAACTTGGAAAACCGGCATCAGTTCCTGGCCCTGTTGTCGCACATCGTTTTTTGCAAAGCGTGCAACCAGATCAACCACGAATTGACCGCCCGCAAAGGAGGCGGCCGCGTCCAACAACTTTTGCCAATCGCGGCGCTGGTCGATGACGCGGCCTATTCGCCGCTGCAAGAAGCGATTCTGAAGGACTGCTACCAGCGGTACGTCGGCGCGATGCCCGAGAACTTGCGACCCTACGCCGAGTTATTCCTGCAAGGCTACACGCGGCAGGAAATCGCCGAGCAGATGAACTGCGCCGATCGCACTGTGGATCGAAAAATCTCGTTGGTGAAGGAGTATTGGCGGAGTATCGCTTACAGATGCTTCACGGACGACGTTTCGGTCCAATGACCAGTTGTGGCCCATCAATCGCCTGAATGCTCGGTCTCCCACAGCACGACTTGACCATGACCGTCGGCCGTGCGGCCGGCGATGGCCAGCGTGTTTCCATCGGCGAAAAAACACAGATCGTTAATCGGGGCAAGCTCGGTCTTGAAGCGAGCCAGCGCCTGCCGTGTGGCAACGTGCCAGAGAGTCACCGTACCGAAAATCGTGCCCACAGCCAGAGTTTGACCGTCGGGCGAGAACTGAACTGCCGGTATGCCGCCGTCGTGCCCTTCGAGACGGGCAAGCTCCGTGCCTCGCGAACAATCTCGGATGTGTACGGCATTATCCGCGCATCCAGCGGCCAGCCAACGTCCGTCGGGACTGGCGCCGGCGCCGCCGATGAACCACGGGTCCTTGCTGAAGTCGAGCGTTGTCCGCACTGCGCCATCCAAGAGGTCACAGATCAATATTCGGCTTCGTTCTGGAACCCGCACGAGAACTCCCTGGGCTTGTGGGAGGAATGCAATCGTTGCCTTCGGACGGCCTATCGAGCGAGACCAACGCAGCCTTCCCGACGGCAACTCGTAGAGCAACAAATCACCCGACGTGGTACTGACCGCCAGCAAGTCGGCATTCGGCGCCACTGCCAACCCCTGGACTGTTTTCGGCACGTGCACTTCGATCGGCAGCAGTCGCCCATTGCGATCGTAGAATTGGACGGGGCCGTTCTGGTTGACGATCGCAATCAGGTCGGCGTCACAATCCCAACTGTGTGTTGAGGTGTGGATAACCGTGGGCGGCTTATTTGGGCAATGAATCCAAAGACCCTCCTTGGACGCCAACCAGATTTGATCGCCGCTTCGAGGCAAGATAACTCCACTGACGTCGGCGTCGAGCAGCACCAAGCTCCGTTCCCGTTGGCGCTTGCCGCGACGCCACAGGCGAACGGTTCCATCGCCACTCGCGCTGGCCAAATTGGCGCCATCCGGAAACCAATCCACGCCCCAGACACGCGAGGTGTGCCCGGCAAAATCTTCCACCTGCGTTTGGCTGGCAACATTCCAGATCCGCACCGAGCAATCTTTGCCAGCCGACGCCAGCCAGGCGTTGTCGGGCGAAAACTCGATCTGCTGCACGGCTTCCGCGTGGCCGGTCAGCCGACCAATCTGTTTTTGCGACTCCGTGTCCCACATGTAAATCTGATGGTCTTCGCAGCCTGTCGCCAACAGCCTCCCGTCGTGCGAACACGTGACGCAGAATGCACACAGGGGGTGGGTTCCCACCACGGTAGCCGTTCTCGAAGCGAGGTCCCACAGCCGTAACGTACGGTCCGTTCCGGTGGAGGCCAGCCGGCGCCCATCGGGCAAGAACGCGAGCGATTCAATCGTCGACGCGTGCCCTGTTAGCTCCGCGATCAACTCGCCCCCTGGAAGCTTCCAAAGGCGGATCGTGTTATCCCGGCCGGCCGTGGCGAGCCGATCCCCCAGGGGCGAAATGGCGCCGCACAGCACCCAATCGCCGTGCGCGGTAAACTGACCAATCTCGGCCCGAGTCGCCAGGTTGAACAGGCGCACCGTTCCGTCATCGTTGCCCGTCGCCAGCGTCACGCCGTCCGGTGCGACCGTGACGAAATTCAGTTCACCCGCACCGCGCAATAGCACTTGCGAACGCGCCTGATCCGCGAGGTTCCATAGCCGCAGCGTGCCATCGCGTCCCGCGGTAACTAATTCTCGACCGTCGCCGACAACGCGCACGACGTACACATCACCGTCGTGGCCTGTGAGCGTATCCTCGGATGCGTGGGACAATGCCCACAGTCGGCGCCAGGCGAACTCGCGGCGGTCGCGCCCGGTCTCGGTCGGCCGCTGTCGCTCAAGCCGGCGCACCGCCTCGTTGACGTCACCGTTCAGGTAGGCGTTGGCCGCGGCCTGCGTGTCGGCCGCGTAGAGGAGAGACTCGGCGCGATCGATCTGACTCGCCTCGCGTTGTCGCGCGGTTAGTGCGTCTTGGAGATTGGCTTCGGCTCGCCGCCATTCCCAGGTGACGCCGGCCGTGCCGATGCCCAACGCCAAAAAGAGAACCGCCGCGAGTGCCGTCACCCGGGGATTGCGACGAATCCAGCGCCAAGTTCGTTCCACGTGCCCTACCGGCCGCGCCTGGATCGGCTCGCCCGCCAACCAGCGCCGCAGGTCGTCGGCCAGGGCGTCGGCCGTGCCATAGCGCCGCGCCGGATTCTTGGCCAGGGCTTTGAGACAGATTGTCTCCAAGTCGTGCGACAAATCGGGCTGAAGATGCGACGGCGGCACAGGATCGCAGGTGCGCACCTGTTCCAGGGTCTCCAGCATCGTCGCCCCGCGAAAAGGCGGCCGTCCGGTGAGCATTTCATAAAGAATCGCGCCCAGCGCATACACGTCGGTGGCCGGACCGATGTCCTTGATCCGTCCTTCCGCTTGCTCGACCGCCATATAACTGGGCGTGCCAACGGCGACACCGGTTTGCGTGTAGCCCAAGTCGTCGTCGAGTTGTTTGGCCAGGCCGAAATCGGCGATCTTCGGTTCGCCATCAGCCGTCAACAGGATGTTGGCCGGTTTCAGGTCGCGATGAATAATGCCGTGTTGGTGGGCCGTGTGGACAGCCAGCGCCAAGGTGCGAACCATTTCGGCCGTCTCGGTCGCCGGCTGGGGGACGCCGGCTAATTTCTGCGCCAGGCTCCCGCCGTCGACGTACTCCAACAAGCAGTAAGGCAATCCATTGTGTTCGCCGACTTCGTAGATCTGCACAATATGCGGATGTTGCAAGCGGGCGACCGCTTCGGCTTCGAGACGAAAGCGGGCCAGTTGTTCGGGGCCGGCTAGCTGGCCAACCAGAATCATCTTCAACGCGACGGTACGTTTCAAAATATCTTGCCGAGCCTGGTAGACTACGCCCATGCTTCCGCGGCCGAGCTCCCCGAGAATTTCGCAGCCGGCTATTTTCGTGACCGAGGTACTTCCTTGGACTCCGAATCGGTCAATGCCTGACAGAGCGTCGCTTCGTTGGCGACCGTCAGGGGATAATGCTCGCCCTAACCGGAAAGATACGTCGGCGTCCGAAGATGAGCGCGGAGGCACTTCCGGGAATACGGCCCGGTAATCCTCCCGGCCCCACGCATGACCGGATTTCGAGCGATAGGTTTGATCGATCCGGATCAATTCTTCCAGCAGCGCCAGGCGCTTGTCGCCAGAGTGGCCGGCAACGAATTCAGCCAAGTTGGGGACCGCTCCGGTTTGCCAAACCGCTTCGAATTGGTCGGCAACCTGGTCGATCCAGAGCGCGGCCTGGACCGCTTCCGATTCGAAAAACCTGTCGTTTCCGGTTGACATACCCCAATCCTTGCCGCAAGCCAGCGCGCGAAAGATACCTTGGGCGGCAGCAAAACAGGTCGATGTTCTAGCGCGGACAAAGAGGCAACCGTTGCAAGTATAGGTTGCCCACCGCCGGCACTGCAACAATTCGCAGCCAGGCCGCGGCGCGTAGCGTCGGTGCGATTACCGGTTTGGGTCGGCCCGTTGGCGACTGAATGGGAACACTTGCGGTAAGCAATGCCAAAAACAGGCGTGGCTCGAAAGGGATGTGAAAGCCGCAAGTAATCTTGTCGCAAAAAGTTCTGTAGTGCTCCCTGTTGGACTTGAACCAACAACCCTCTGATTAAGAGGAACGCTATTACACCACCGAAAAACCTGAAATTCTCCGAGAGTTTTGTGATTTTAGCAGCCGCAACTCGCATTGCAAGACGTTGCAAATGATTGCCGTGTTTTTCGTGAGATCTCGGTATCTCGACGAGCGAATCCGGTAGTCTACCGGAGCGCGAAGTTGGACGAACCGCCGGAATTTTTGTGATGATAAACGACGCGCCACCAATGAGCGGTTCGCCAGAATCGCGCGCACCGCGATCAACTTGGCCTTCGACGACCTTGGCCCGTCGTGCGACGCCGTGCCCGCAATGAGCCGCTACGCGCTGGAGCGGGCAAGCGTGCCGGATCAGCAATCGTCACTGACTTGGCGATCATAAAAGGCCTCGGCCGCCGTCTAAAGGCGAGCATGCGCAAACGATCGCGGGCCATTGCAAGAAGATGCAAAGGCGTGCATACGGTCACAAGATGCAAATATCGATACTCGACGTGTGGTCGCCACCAAACCGGCAAGCCGATGCCGGAGAGAACGTGCGGCCAACTTCTGGTGGTCCGATCATTGGATCTTTTGAGTTTCAGTTTCTAGAAACTGAAAACGTCGGTCCGAATCGGCCCCGCCGAATTGGCGTCGGTAATTCGATAATCCGGCCCGCCAATAACGATAGCGAGCTCATGGTCGATTCGCCCCCGGGTTCAAGCCGCTCATCTCCCCGAATACAACGGCTCGTCGGCCGTGCAAGAGTGAAACCCGATCTCTCCCCAGCCACAAGTCTTTGAAACGACACGGTCAGGAGATCACGTCGTGATCACCGAGTTGGGCACGGTGTGTCTCAGCGGCAAGCCAGACGGAGACAAACGTAATTGCTGAGAGGATGATCAAGTAAACGGCGACTGGCCAGGGCTGACCGTCGTTCCATTGAAGCAAGGCCATGGAGATCAACGGGGCTAAGCCTCCGGCCAGGGGCGAGGCCAACTGGTAGCCGAGCGATGCACCCGTATAACGGACCTCCGTGCCGAACAGTTCGGAAAAGAAGGCCGCTTGCGGCGCGTACATGGCCGCATGCACGATCAGTCCGATCACGATCGACAAGGCAATCAGTGTCGTGTTGGCCGTGTTGATCATCCAGAAAAACGGGAATGCAAACACGGCAAGCGCCGCGGCACCCCCCAGGTAGACCGGGCGCCGACCGATGCGGTCGGACAAGATGCCAAATGCAGGGATCACAAAAAACTGCACCGCCGATCCGATGAGCACCCCGTTCAAGATCGACGTTCTTGCCACGTCTAACTCGATCGTGGCATAGGTAAGCACGAAGACCGTGAAAACGTAGAAACAGCCGTTCTCCGCGAAGCGTGCGCCCATTGCCAGTAAGACGTTCCGCGGATAACGCCTGAACACCTCAAAGAATGGCACACCTGACTGTTGCTGTCGGTCGCGAACTTTCACAAACAAGGGGCTCTCGAATATCTGTAAACGGATAAACAGTCCGACGCCAAGCAAAGCAATCCCAAGTAAAAACGGTACGCGCCAACCCCAACGCAGAAACGTCTCATCGGGCAGCAAAGAAACCAGATTGAAGACCGTGGTGGCCAACAGCAAGCCTGCCGGCACGCCAGCCTGAACCCAACTCGCGTACAGGCCCCGCCGTCCCCGGTGTCCGTGCTCGACCACCATCAGCACGGCACCGCCCCATTCACCACCCACGCCGAAGCCTTGGATAAATCGGAGAATGACCAGCAGCACTGGCGCGGCCACGCCGACCTGATCATAGGTTGGCAAAACACCGATCAGAAATGTGGCCAGTCCCATCAACATCAGCGTGGTGACAAGCATGGACTTCCGGCCCATCCGGTCACCGAAGTGCCCGAAGACGATACCGCCGACGGGGCGAGCGAAAAATCCGACTGCATAGGTGGCAAAGGACGCCATCGTCCCAGCCCATGGATCGAGCGTCGGAAAGAAGAGCTGGTTGAACACCAGTGCCGCGGCTGTCCCGTAGAGAAAGAAATCGTACCACTCGACCGTTGTGCCGATGAAGCTGGCCAACACGACGCGAGTTATCGAGTTGGCGGATCTGGCAGCATCAGGCTCGTCGATTGACATGCCGAGATTGTACCGATCTGGCGAGCGATCGGCCCGAAGTCTCTAGTCGTCCGGTATGTCTTGCTTCCGAAACCACGACGGAACGCACCCGCACGAAACGAGCTGGCCCCCGCATTTTGGGCACCGCTCCAGGTCGCAATACTTGTGGTGAAACCCGC
>JBGQKM010000024.1:0-30024 GCA_041499515.1 Planctomycetia bacterium
CGATCGCCGAACGCGAGCAGAAGATCCAGTTCGCGGCCATTTCCAAACTGCCCGAAATGCGACGGCAACTCAAGGCGTTGCAACAAGCCGTCGACGAATTGAAACGCTCGCGCCCCGCGTCGCCAGGCCAGGCCGCTTGAAAAGCGGCGCCCGAAAAGGGGACATTCTGGTTTTTTTGGAAAAGTAGAATGTCCCCTTTTTCGAAAGTGGGTTTGATCGCCGGTTGGGGCCGCTATCCGGTCGTGGTGGCCAAAGCGCTTGAGGCACAGGGAACGCAGGTCTATTGTCTGGGCGTCCGCGGCCATGCCGATCCGGAACTGGGCATGATCTGCCACGATTTCGCTTGGATCGGACTGGGCCAAATCGGAAAAGTGATTCGCACCTTTCGCCGGCACGGCGTGAGGCAGGCCACGATGGCCGGCAAAATCCACAAGGTGCTGCTCTACCGGCGCTGGGCGTGGCTGCACCATCTGCCCGACCTGCGCGGGCTGATGACCTTCTATCCCCATTTCATCGCCCGTCGCAAAAGCATGCAGGACGACAGCCTGTTGACCACGATCGTCGATGCGTTTCAAGCCGGCGGCATCACGATCAAGCCGGCGACCGACTATGTTCCGGAGTTGCTCGTGAAGCTCGCTTGTTTGACCGTTCGCCAGCCGACCGCCTCGCAACAGCAAGACATCGAATTCGGCTGGCGGCTGGCCAAAGAGATGGGCCGGCTCGACGTGGGCCAAAGCGTGGCCGTCAAAGACCGCTCGCCGCTGGCGATCGAGGCCATCGAAGGGACCGACGAGTGCATTCGCCGCGCCGGAGTGCTGTGCAAAGCCGGCGGGTTCACCGTGGTCAAGGTCGCCAAGCCGCAACAAGACATGCGGTTCGACGTGCCCACCGTTGGCATCGGCACGCTGCAAACGATTCTTGCCGCCGGCGGCAAGGTGCTGGCCATCGAAGCCGGCCGCACCATCATCGTCGACCAGGCGGAACTCGTCGCGCTTGCCAACGCGAACAAACTGGTCGTCGTAGCGCTGGACGATCCGACGCAGCCGGGCACCGGCTAATTCGCCGTCGGCCCCCTCCTCTTGAGCCAGCCCTTTGTTACGATTACCTTGCAGACGACCGCCGGTGCTGTCGAACCGGCGCCGTCGAGCCATGCCCGCCGGGTCAGTCCGACGGCGCCGCGCGATGTGTCGGGCTGGCAGCTTCGCCGCGTGGTGTCTGGAGCCTTTGATTTGCAGATTATCCAATACCCGCATCCAACGTTGCGCTACGCCTCCAAACCGCTCAAGCGGGTCGATCAGGAATTGCACGACCTGGTGCGCCAGATGTTCGACCAAATGTACGCGGCCGACGGCGTGGGCCTGGCCGCCAACCAGGTCGACCTGCCCTACCGGCTTTTCATTATCAATCTGCAATCCGACCCCAAGACGGCTGACCAGGAACACGTGTTCCTGAATCCCGTGATCACCAGCCGCAAAGGCAACACCGAGGCCGAAGAAGGCTGTCTGAGTTTGCCGGGCTTGTACGGCGACGTGAAGCGGCCGGAGCGAGTCGTGCTCAATGCTTACGATCTGTCCGGACGGGAAGTGACGATGGAACTCGAGGGGCTGTTTGCCCGGGCCGCGCAGCACGAGATCGACCACCTGGACGGAATTCTGTTCATCGATCGGCTCAGCCCCACCGGCGAGATGGCGGCCCGCGAGGCCCTGCTCGATTTCGAAGCCCAATTCGCCGGCCAGCGTCAGCGGGGCGAAATCCCCGACAACGCTACGATCGCCCAACGCCTGGCCGAACTGGAAAAACTGCGGACATAAGATCCCATGCGCATGATCATGATGGGAACCGGGCCGTTCGCGGTGCCGACGCTCAAGCGGCTGTTTGCATCGCGCCACGCGGTGCTGGCGCTGGTTACGCGCCCGCCGCGGCCGGTCCACGGCAAGAGCCGGGCCGAAGCCAATCCGACCCGCGAAGTAGCGCTCCAACACGGCACGCCGGTTCACCAGCCCGCCGACGTCAACGCGCCGCCGGCCCGCGCGGTGCTGGCCAGTTATCGGCCCGATTTGTTGGTGGTCTGCGATTATGGCCAGATTCTCTCGGGCGAGACGTTGGAAATCGCCCGCTTCGGCGGCATCAATCTGCACGCGTCGCTGCTGCCGAAATATCGCGGTGCGGCGCCGATCCAGTGGGCCATTTATCAGGGCGAAACCGAGACCGGCGCGACGGTCATTCACATGACGCCCCAGTTGGACGCCGGTCCGGCCATCGCCCAGGCCCGCACTCCGATCGGCCCGGAAGAGACGGCCGCCGAGCTCGAACCTCGACTGGCCGAGTTGGGCGCGGAGCGGGTGCTCGAGGCGATCGAAGCGCTCGAGGCCGGCACCGCCTGCGCGATCGAACAAGACGCGGCCCAAGCCACGCGGGCCCCGCGCTTGAAAAAAGAATTGGGGCTGGTCGAGTGGTCGCGGCCGGCCGGGGCCATCAAAAACCAGGTGCGGGCGCTGGAGCCGTGGCCCAAGACGCACACGTTTTGGCCGCGCCCGCGCGGCGAACCGTTGCGGTTGATTTTGGACAAAGTCCGCGTCGAGCCGCAGGCCACTTCGCCCGCCGGCGATGTCCCGCCCGGCACGGTGCTGGAAGCCCACGGCGATCGGTTGTTGATCGCCACGGGCCAGGGGGCGCTGGCGATCGAGGCGATCCAGCCGGCCGGCAAGCGCATGCTGTCGACGGCCGAATTCTTGCGCGGCTACGGCGTTCGTCCGGGCGAGCGATTCGGTTCGTAGCCGGCCGATCAGTTGGCAGCGCCCATAATACCGCCCGAATGGTCGACATTCGGCGGCGTGGACCGCGTAAAACCCCGCTGGCCGCGCCCCCCCGCGGAAGGTTAAGATGGTCTTTGGATAGCCGGGCTATGGATAGCGGAGGCACACGATGTTCCAGTCGATGGATCCTTGGGATGTGGCACTGCTGGCAGTGGCCGCATACATCGCCGTTGTCGCGTTGGTGCGGTTGATGGTGTACCATCGCGATAAACTGGTGGCCCAGTTTCGCGCCCAGGTCGCCGCGGAACACCACCGCCAGGAGGCAGCGGATCGAGATCGCGGCCGCCAGGAGGCGGCCGCCAAGAACGCCGCCGCGCGCAACAACGTCGCTTAGGCCATCCATCGGCCTGCCGCTTCGGCAGACCCCTGCCAGAGTTCGATCGGTTCCTGCTTCCCATGGCCAAACAGCTCTACATCGAGACCGTCGGCTGCCAGATGAACATGCTCGACAGCGAGCTGGTCGTGGCCAGTCTGCGCAAGGCGGGCTACCTGGTCGTCGACACGCCGGCCAAAGCCGACACCATCCTGTTCAATACGTGCAGCGTCCGCCAGCACGCTGAAGACAAAATCTACAGCGCGCTGGGTCGGCTGAAGCACGCCAAGAAAAACAACCCGCACAAAATCATCGGCGTGTTGGGCTGCATGGCGCAAAAAGATCAGCAGTTGATCTTCCAGCGGGCCCCGTTCGTCGACTTGATCGTCGGGCCGGGGCAGTTGCACCAGATTCCCGAGCTGATCGAAAAAATCGCGGCCGGCGGCGGGCCGCGGATGGAAGTCAGCCTGGATCGCAAAGCCGGCACGCGGGCCGAAATCGAACAAAGTTTCGAAAGTTACGATCCGCTGCGCGACCCGCAGATGCGGCCCACGCCGTTCCAGGCTTTCGTGCGGATCATGATCGGCTGCGACAAATTCTGCACCTACTGCATCGTGCCCAGCGTGCGCGGACCCGAGCAGAGCCGGCCGGCGGCGCATATCGTGGCCGAGGCCCGGCAACTGGCCGCCGAGGGCTGTCGCGAGATCACGCTGCTGGGCCAGACCGTCAACAGCTATCGGCACACGGCCGGCGGGCGCTCGAGCCGGCTTTCCGATCTGTTGGCCATGCTGCACGAGATCGACGGCCTGGATCGGCTGAAGTTCGTCACGAACTACCCGAAAGACATGACCGACGATCTGCTGCAGGCGGTGCGCGATTTGCCCAAGGTGTCGCCGTATTTGCACGTGCCGGCCCAGAGCGGATCGAACCGCATGTTGCAGCGGATGAAGCGCGGCTATACCGTGGAAGAGTACCGCGAGATGCTCTGGCGGATTCGCCAGACGATTCCCCAGGCGGCCGTGACCAGCGATTTCATCGTCGGCTTTTGCGGCGAGACGGCGGCGGACTTCGACCAGACGGCCGAGTTGGTTCGCGAGTCGCGTTTCAAGAACAGTTTTATTTTCAAGTATTCCCAACGCCCAGGCACCAAGAGCGCCCAACTTCATCCCGATGATGTTCCCGAAGAGGTGAAAAAAAGTCGCAACCACGAGTTGCTGTCGATTCAGAACGCGATCAGCGAAGAGGACAACCTGCCGCTGGTCGGCCGCCAGGTGGAAGTGCTGGTCGAGGGACCGAGCAAAACGGCCCAGCGGCACGACGACGGCGCGGACGTGCTGCAATTGGTCGGACGCACGCACTGCGATCGGATCGTCGTGTTCGCCGGCCATCGCCGCCAGATCGGCCAATTGCTCGAGATCGCGATCTACGACGCCAACGCCTTCACGCTCTTCGGCAGCGTAGTCACCCAACACGTCGGGCCGGAAGTGTATCAACTCTAAAAACACGCGCGCTGGCCTGGGTCGTTCGATGCACATCGACCAACTGCACCGCTATCTCGATCAACCGGCCGAGGCGCAATCCTGGCTTCGCGCGGCACACGTCAACGACCTGACGCGGGCCCACGGCAACCTGGTGCGGATCGCGACGGCCGGCGTCACGCTGGACCTTTTGGCCACCATCTGCGACCAATTGGCCGAGCATTTGCCGCGCCTGAGCGATCCCGACATGGCGCTGAACAATCTGGAGCGCTTCGTGGCCGCGGCCCGCAACCCGCTCTCGCTGGGCTCGCTGTTCGAACGCGACCGCGAGGCGCTGCCGATTCTGTTGCAGATTTTTTCCACCAGCCAGCACTTGAGCGACGTGCTGATCACGGACACCGAGAGCTACGATCTGCTGCGGATCACCGAGGGCCAGCCGGTCCGTCGCGAGTCGATCGTGGACGAGTTGTGCGCAGAGCTGGCCACGCTGGCCGACGACGAAGCGACCGTCGCGGTGGCCTTGCGCCGCTTCAAGCGCCGCGAAACGCTGCGGATCGCCTATGGCGACATGATTCGCGGCCAGCCGCTGGCCACCGTCGCCCGGCAAATTTCCTATCTGGCCGACGCGATCGTCGAAGCCGCGCTCCGCGCAGCGCGCCTGCGCGTCGAAAGCCGCCGCGGGGCCCCGCGCACGCCCGGCGGAGATCCGGCCCGGTTCGTCGTGCTGGCCCTGGGCAAACTGGGTGGCGAGGAACTGAATTATTCCAGCGACATCGACGTGCTGTTTCTCTACGACGCCGGACGCGGCGCCGACCTGGTCCGGCAGCAAAACTGCGGCGAGTATTTCGATCGCCTGGTGCGCGAGGTGCTCAAGCTGCTGACCGAGGCCACGGACTTGGGCGCGGCCTATCGGGTCGATCTGCGACTCAGACCAGGCGGCAACGCCGGCCCGATGGCCGTCAGCTACGACGCGGCCTTGCATTATTACGACGTGTCGGGCCGCACCTGGGAGCGGCAGGCGCTGGTCAAAGCCCGGCCGATCGCAGGCGATTTGGCGTTCGGCCACCAGTTTCTGGCGCAACTCGAACCGTGGATCTACCGTCAGTATCTCAGCCGGGCCGACATCACCGGCATCCAGGCGCTCAAGCGCCGCATCGAACAACGCACGCACCGCGAGGGAGCCGACGCACACAACGTCAAGACCGGGCACGGCGGCATCCGCGATATCGAATTCGTGATCCAGTTCCTGCAACTGCTCAACGGCGGCGATCTGCCCGCTCTGCGCACCGGCAACACGCTGGAGGCGATCGTGCAGTTGGAACGCTGCGGCTGCCTGACCGACCAGGAGCGGGCAATCCTGGAAGAGAACTACGCGTTTCTGCGCAAGATCGAACACCGGCTGCAAATCATGTTCGACTTGCAAACGCACCTGCTGCCCGGCGACCCGGCGGAACTGCGCAAAGTCGCGATTCGCATGGGCTATGCCGACGCGCCGGGGCAAACCGCGCTGGCCGCGTTCGAAACGGATTATAAGAACAAGACCGAGCTGAATCGAAAAATTCTCGACCACCTGCTGCACGATGCGTTCGGCGATGACACGCACACCGAGCCCGAGAGCGACCTGGTGCTGGATCCCGAGCCAGAGCCGCGGCGGATTGCCGAGATTCTGGGGCGCTATCATTTCCAGGATATTCCGCAGGCCTACCAGAATCTGATGGAGCTGTCGACCGAGAAGATCCGCTTCTTGTCGACCCGCCGCTGCCGGCATTTTTTGGCGGCGATCGCCCCGCAGTTGCTCGCCGCGATCGCCAAGACTCCGGACCCCGATTTCACGCTGGTCAACTTGAGCAAGGTCAGCGATTCGCTGGGCGGCAAAGGCGTGCTGTGGGAACTCTTCAGCTTCAATCCGCCCACCCTGCACCTGTACGTCGAGCTCTGCTCGTCGAGCCAATACCTCTCGGGCATCTTGATCAGCAATCCAGGCATGCTCGACGAGCTGCTGGACAGTCTGCTGCTGGACAAGCTGCCGACGGCCGAAGTGCTTGAATCGACGTTGGCCGAAATGTGCCGCGGGGCCGAAGACATCGATCCGGCGCTGCACAGCTTCAAAAACGCCCAACAATTGCGGGTCGGCGTGCGCGACATTCTGGGCAAGGAACAAATCGAGGCCACGACCGGCGCGCTGTCGCAGATCGCCGAGACCTGCCTGCGCCAAATCACGCGCGTCGAGTACGACAAACTGACCGCCAAACTCGGCGAGCCGACGATCGGCGAAGCGGACGCGGATCGACGCAATTGCGCATTGATGATCGTGGCCCTGGGAAAATTCGGCGGTCGCGAACTGAATTACTACAGCGACCTGGACCTGATCTTTCTTTACGAAGCCGACGGCATGACGGCCCATGCCCGCCGCACGCGGCGCGACACGACCACGAACAACCAGCATTTTTTCAGCGAACTGGCGCAGCGGATCATGAAGGTGGCCAGTCAACTAGGCCCCTATGGCCGGCTATACGAGATCGATCCCCGCTTGCGTCCCACCGGCAAGAGCGGCGCGCTGGCCACGTCGTTGGCCGAGTTTGGCCGCTACTTCAGCTCGGCCCAGGGCCAGCTTTGGGAACGCCAGGCGTTGTGCAAAGCGCGGCTCGTGTTCGGCCCGTCGGCCACAGTTGGCGCCGCGTTGCACGAGGCGGCCTTCGCGCCCCCTTGGCGGAGAGAGGACGCCGAAACGGTCTGGCAAATGCGGCAACGGCTGGAAGAAAAAGCCACGCCTGGCAATTTGAAACGCGGACCCGGCGGATTGGTCGATATCGAGTTCCTCGTGCAGATGCTGCAATTGAAACACGCCGCCGCGCATCCCGAGATCGCGCGGCCCGGCACGCTCGACGCATTGCAGGCGCTCTCGGCCGCCGGATTTTTGAAGCGGGACGACTGCGATTTCTTTGTCTCCAGCTATCGACTCCTGCGCACGATCCAGGCCCGCATGCGGCTGATGAGCACCACCGCCCGCAACGATCTGCCCGACGAACCGCGCGAGCTGGCCAAATTGGCGCGGCTGTTGGACTATAGCACCGCCGCAGGCCTGCTGGCCGACTGCCGGCGGGTCACGGCCGAAAACCGCCGCCGCTGCCAACGGCTCTTCCAGAGCGCGGCCGAGTGACGGGCCGAAGTGGGAGATTCCCACATCAGGAAATCATCCACTTGACTACCCTGGGATTGTGGGCTACAATCGTATCAGAGCGCAGCGGTTCCCGATGTTCCAGAGCAGCCGTTTTAAGGCAGGGTCGTATGTCGACTTCATCGACAAAATCAGCCGATAACAAGGGCCGGGTGACGCTCGGAGAGAAGTTTGCCAACCGAACCGTGATCGTCAAACAAGTCAGCGACACGGAAGTCTTGATCGAATTGGCCACGGTCATCCCCGATCGCGAACTGTGGCTGCACAAAAATGATGCCGCCATGGCCTCCGTGCAGCGGGGCTTGCGGCAAGCCCGCGCGGAAAAGTTCGCCCGCCAACCTCCGAACGTCGACCGGGATGCCAAATTGGCCAAGCGGGCCAAGGACGACTGAGCGCCGGCCCGGAGGGGGATCGATGGCCGCATCCTTTGCGCTGCGTTGGACTCTCGAAGCCGACGCGCAATATAAGGCCTTGAAGGCCCAGGCCGAGGCGACCGTTCGGGCGCGCGAAAAGTCGCACAAAACAAAAGCCACGAAGGCCGAAGGGTTATTCAAGCAAGTCCACAAAACGCTCGAGCCTTTGAAGTCCAACCCCAGGCATTCCGGACTCCACACGCACGAATACCGCTCGTTGTCCCACCCATGGGATCCCCAGCAGCCGGTCTTCGAAGCGTATGCCCAGCACAAGACGCCGGGCGCCTATCGCGTATTTTGGTGCTACGGTCCGCGAAAAGGCGAATTGACGATTATCGCCATCACCAAACAACCCTAGGCCGGTTGCGACAATCGATCCCCGCTCACCTCAGCGCGGTTTTTTATGCGCGGCATGATTTTTCCGATCCGAAACCCGCCAATCGTGTTTACCCGGGCCGTGAGCGCACGTATGCTATCGAGTCTCAGATAACAATTGGGGTAACGGCGACACTCGGGAGCCCCGATCCATGCCGCGTTTCGGCAAGAATGACCGAGCCCACTATTTTGCCACGTGTTAATAAGATCCGGTTTGGGCGTGGATGGTCCAGCGACCGGTTGCTCCTTGTTTCGAGAAAGGGCTTTCTTATGGGGACATGGTGTCCGGGGGTGGGTCGACAACCGGTTGTCGGCGGCCGAATCATCTTCGTTGCTCTTATCATGGCCATGGCGCTTGTCGCCGGCGCTCGCGCCGCCGAGGGGCCGCCGGCCGACGCGCATGCCCGGGAGTACGACCAATCGAAGGTCGGCGACGGCGATCCGCAGCGGATCGTCGTGCCCACCAACCAGGTGCTTTCGCCGTTGGGTCGCCAGGTGGCCTACGGCGGACGGCCGAACGATATCGCGTTGTCGCCCGACGGCCGCTGGCTCTCGGTGCTCGATTTCGAACAGGTGTTGACGATCAATGCCGACACGCTAAAGATCGTGGCCCGCGTCCCGCACAAAGGCGGCAGCTACGCCGGCCTGGCGTTCATGCCCGACGGCAAGCGCCTGCTGGCCTCGAGCTTCACCGGCACGATCGGCGTGTTCGAAGTCACGCCCGATGGCGCCTTGCTGGCCAGGCAGCCGATCAAACTGGCCGACGAGACGAAAGCGGCCGCGGAGGCCATCCTGCCGGTGGGACTGGCAGTCGATGCCGCCGGCAAGACACTGTGGGCCGTGCTCAATCTTCGCAACACGTTGGCCGAAATCGACCTGGCCACCGGCCGCATCCGCCGCGAAATTCCGGTGGGCAACGCGCCCTACGGGGTGGTGTTCGTGGGCGATAAAGCCTACGTGACGAACTGGGCCGGACGAAAGCCCGATGCCCAATCGGTCGCGGGCCCATCGGGACGCGGCCAACCGGTGCGCGTCGATCCGCTGCGCCACATCGCCTCCGACGGCTCGGTCTCGGTAGTTTCGCTGGCTAGCGGCAAAGAAGAAAAACAAATCGTCGTGGGCCTGCACCCCGCGGCCATCATCGCCACGCCCGACGGCGCGCACGTGATCGTGGCCAACGCCAACAGCGATACGGTGTCGGTGATCGACGCGCGCACCGACGCGGTGGTCGAGACCTTGTCCACGCGCCCGGCCGAAGCCATGCTCTTTGGCAGCGCGCCGAATGCCCTGGCGATCAGCCGTGATGGCAAGACGTTGTACGTGGCCAACGGCACGAACAACGCCGTGGCCGTGTTTGCCTTCGACCCCGGCCACAGCCGGTCGCTGGGGTGTTTTCCGACGGGCTGGTATCCGGCCGGCCTGGTGTTGGACTCTGCCCGCGGCGTGCTCTACGTGGCCAACGTCAAGGGCGTCGGCGCGCGCGACACCGCGTGGAAGGGGGATCGCAAGATCAAGGGCAAGAACGTGTTTGGCTACAATTCGCACGACCACCTGGGCACGATCTCCAGCGTTGGGCTGCCCAGTCCCGGCGAGCTGGCGGCCCACACGCGGACCGTGCTGGCCAACAATCGGCAGACCGAGATGATCAGCGCGCTGGCCCCGCCGCGCGCCGACGCGCCCCGCCGGGCGGTGCCCCAACGACACGGCGAACCGTCGTTGATCAAGCACGTGCTGTACATCATCAAGGAAAACCGCACTTACGATCAGGTGTTCGGCGACGTGAAGCGGGGCGAGGGGAGCGAAGAACTGTGCATCTTCGGCCAGGAAGTGACGCCCAATCAACACAAACTGGTCGACGAATTCGTGCTCTTGGATAATTTCTATTGCAGCGGCGTGCTCAGCGCCGACGGCCATCAATGGGCCACCGAGGCCTACGCGACCGACTATCTGGAACGAGGATTCGGCGGTTGGCCGCGCAGCTATCCCTATGCCGGTGGCGACGCCCTGGCGTATGCCAGCAGCGGATTCCTGTGGGACAACGCGCTGGCGCACCAAAGGACCTTGCGGATCTACGGCGAATTCGTGCGGGCCTCGATCCATTGGAAAGATCCCAGCAACACCGAGCGGCCCAAGTTCATCGATTGCTACGAAGACTTCATGAAGCAAGCCGGCAAGATCGAGATCCGCGGCGCGGCCACGATCAAGTCGCTCGAACCGTATGTCTGCACCAGCACCATCGGCTTTCCCAACATCGTGCCCGACGTCTATCGGGCCGATCAGTTCGCGCGCGAATTGAAGCAGTTCGAAGCCGACGGCAAGCTGCCCAACCTGATGATCATGCTGCTGCCCAACGACCACACGTCGGGCACGAAGCCGAACCTGCCGACTCCGGAATCCGCGGTGGCCGACAACGACCTGGCCCTGGGACAGGTCGTCGCGGCGATCAGCCACAGCAAGTTCTGGCCCGAGACGGCGGTCTTCGTCGTGCAGGACGATCCGCAGGCCGGCTTCGACCACGTCGACGGGCACCGCACGGTGGCGCTGGTGATCAGCCCCTACACGCGGCGCCACGCGGTGGACAGCACCAACTACAACCAGACCAGCATGATTCGCACGATGGAGTTGATTCTCAGCTTGCCGCCGATGAACCAACTCGACGCCTCGGCCACGGCCATGGCCAACTGCTTTAGCGAGCAGCCGAATCTGGCGCCGTATGAATCGGTCAAGAACAACATTCCGCTGGACCGGCTCAATCCGCCGCTGCAGGCGATTCGCGACGCGCGGCAATTGCACTGGGCCACGGTGTCGCTCTCGCTGCCGCTGGGCGAGGTGGACGAGGCCGACGAAGACACGCTCAATCGCATTCTGTGGCACAGCGTGCGCGGCCGCGACGACACGTATCCAGCCTGGGCCGTGTCGGCCGACGACGATGACGACGACCAGCGCCAGGAGTGATCGCACAGGCGCGGCTGAGCCAACCTCAGGCGCGTCAACGTGCGGTGTGAATCCACCGTGCGCGCGGATCTTGCGCCCAGCGCGCCCGGGCCGCACACGCGGCGCGCTTGGCTATCGGACGCTACCGCGCAAAATGGGTGAAATCCCCCGGCATTTGCGAGAAACTCATTGCCGTTTTCGGGGTTTCCGGTTATGCTGAAGGCTGACCATGCCGCGTGCGGGAACCCCGTCCCAGACGCATTCCAGCCCTCCTTTGATCATGTGCCACGCCATCGCCTCGAGATCTCACGCACGAGTGATTTTGACCAGCCGGCTCTGGGCGCGCGGCGCCGCGGCCGTCGGGCTATTGGCGCTAGTGGGCCACACGGCCTGGGCGGACGACTCGATCCAATTCAATCGCGATGTTCGGCCGATTTTGTCCGAGCATTGTTTCAAGTGCCACGGACCGGATAGCGCCTCGCGGAAGGCCGATCTGCGGCTCGATCGGCGCGAGGCCGCGATCGCGGCCGAGGCCCTGCAGCCGGGCAAACCGGAGGAGAGCGAGTTGGTGCGGCGGATCTTTTCGACCGATGCCGAGGAAATGATGCCGCCGGTGTCGGTGCAGAAGCCGTTGAGCCCCGAGCAGAAAGAGATTTTGAAGCGGTGGGTGGCCTCGGGGGCCGAATACCAGCCGCTGTGGACGTTCATCCCGCCCAAGAGTCCGCAGCCTCCCGCGGTAAAAAACGCGGCCTGGCCGCGCAATCCGATCGACCGCTTTGTCCTGGCCAGGCTCGAAGCTCACGGCCTGGCGCCCGCGGCCGAAGCCGATCGGCGGACGTTGGCCCGGCGATTGAGTCTGGACCTGGTTGGCCTGCCCCCCGAGCCGGCCGAGTTGGAGGCCTTCATCAACGACGCGTCGCCGGAGGCCTATGAGCGCTACGTCGACCATCTGCTGGATTCGCCGCAGTGGGGCGAGCATCGGGCCCGCTATTGGCTCGACGCGGCCCGCTACGCCGACTCCAACGGCATCCACTTCGACAACTATCGCGAAGTCTGGTCGTACCGCGATTGGGTGATCCAGGCCTTCAATCGGAATGTGCCGTTCGATCGTTTTACCGTCGAGCAGCTCTCCGGCGACCTGTTGCCCAATCACACGCTCGACCAGCAGGTGGCTACCGGTTTCAACCGCTGCAACATCACGACCAACGAGGGGGGCGCGATTTCGGAGGAATATCTGGTGCTCTACGCGCGCGACCGGACCGAAACCGTGTCGCAGGTGTGGTTGGGCCTGACGACCGGCTGCGCCGTGTGTCACGATCACAAGTTCGATCCGATCACGCAGAAAGATTTTTATTCGCTGGCCGCGTTTTTCAACAACACCACGCAGCAGGCCATGGACGGCAACGTCAAAGACACGCCGCCCATCGTCCGCGTGCCGCAATCGCAGGATCGCGACCGTTGGCAAGCGCTGCCCCAGGAAATCTCCGGCGCCCAACAACAGATCCAGACGCGCAAACAAGCCGCCGGCGCCGACTTTAGCGGATGGCTGGCCGAGACGGCCAACAAAGACGCGCTGGCCGCTTCGATTCCCACCGAGGGCCTGGCCGTGCACGCCGCCTTGAGCGAAGGCCAGGGCACTACGGTTCGCGTCAAGCTGGGCGACCAGGTTCGCGATGCGCCGCTGGCCGCCGGCAGCGCGTGGGACACCGGCTACATCAGCGACAAGGCCTGCGGCAGCCGGTCGGGCGGCGTGCTGGAAATTGCCGAAGCCGGCGACTTCGAGCGCGACGCGGCGTTTTCCTACGGGGCCTGGATCAAACTGTCGAAAATCGATCAGACCGGCGCCATCCTGGCCCGCATGGACGACCAGCACGACTACCGCGGCTGGGATTTGTATTTCGAGGACGGCCACGTCGGCGCGCACGTCGTTCACAAGTGGCCCGATGACGCGGCGAAGGCCATGTCCAAGTCCAAGATCAAACCCGACGCCTGGAACCACGTGATGGTGACCTACGACGGATCGAGCAAGGCCGCGGGCATCACCGTGTACATCAATGGCACGCGGCAAGAAACCAAGGCGACCAGCGACGGGCTGAAAGACACGATCCGCACCGAAGTGCCGTTCAAAGTCGGCCAAAGGCACAGCGGGCAACAACTCAGCGACTTTGTCATTCAGGACGTGCGCGTCTATGGGCGTCTGCTGCCGCCGCAGGAAGTCGACACGTTGGCCAAAGTCAGCCGCGTCGCGTCGCTGGCCGCCCGCAGCGCGCAGTTGAACGAAATGGACCGCAACGAGCTCTTCGAGTGGTGGCTCTCTGCCGAGGACAAACCGTATCAAGCGCTGGCAAAAACGGCCGCCGGCCTGGAGCAGGAACGAGCGGCCATCGAGGCCCGCGGCACGCTGGGGCACGTCATGCAAGAACGCAGT
Organism: Planctomycetia bacterium; assembly: GCA_041499515.1. Classification (GTDB taxonomy): domain Bacteria; phylum Planctomycetota; class Planctomycetia; order Pirellulales; family PALSA-1355; genus PALSA-1355. The sequence goes on from JBGQKM010000024.1 coordinate 13,936, forward strand.
GAACCGGCCACGGCGTATATTCTGTTTCGGGGTGAATACGACAAGCGCCGCGATCCGGTCACGCCCAACACCCCGGCTTCCTTGCCGCCGATGCCCTCGGACCTGCCGCACAATCGTCTGGGCTTTGCCCAGTGGCTTTTGCGGCCCGAGCATCCGCTGACCGCCCGGGTGACCGTGAACCGCTTCTGGCAGGAAATCTTCGGCACAGGCATCGTGCGCACGACCGGCGATTTTGGAGTCAACGGCGAGGCGCCTTCGCACCAGGAGTTGTTGGATTGGCTGGCGGTCGAGTTTCGCGAGTCGGGCTGGGACGTCAAACGTTTCTTCCGTCTGATCGTCACCTCGGCCACGTATCGCCAGGCGGCCGTCTCGACACCTGAAAAACTCGAGAAGGATCCGGACGACCGGCTGCTCTCGCGCGGGGTTCATTTCCGCATGGATGGCGAGATGGTGCGCGATTATGCGCTGGCCGCCAGCGGGCTGCTGGTGCGCAAGGTGGGCGGGCCGAGCGTGAGGCCCTATCAACCCGAAGGCGTCTGGGAAGCGGTCGCGATGCCGGGCAGCGACACGCGGGATTATCGTCGCGACAGCGGCGACAACCTGTATCGCCGCAGCCTGTACACGTTCTGGAAGCGCGCGGCTCCGCCGGCTTCGATGGAAATCTTCAATGCGCCCAACCGCGAATATTGCACCGTGCGCCGCGAACGGACCGACACGCCGCTACAGGCCCTGGTGACGCTCAACGATCCGCAGTTCGTCGAAGCCGCGCGGCATCTGGCCGAGGTCGCGCTGAAGGAAGGGGGCCCGACGATCGAATCGCGGCTGGATCTGGTGGCCAAACGCCTCTTGTGCCGGCCGCTCACGGCGGAAGAACTGGCGCTGGCCAAAGCGTCGTGGCAGGATCTGGCCGATTTCTATCAGGCCCACCCGCAGGAAGCCAAGGAACTGCTGGCCTATGGAGAATCGAAGCCCGACGCCACGATGACGCCCGACGGCCTGGCCGCCTGGACGATGCTCTGCAACGAGTTGATGAATCTCGACGAAGTGCTCAATAAGTAAGGGAAATCATGAGCCCCGATCAAGAATTCGTGCAAGCCATCACGCGTCGCCACTTTTTCCGTCAGGGATCGAACGTCCTGGGCACCGCCGCCCTGGCGTCGCTGCTGGGCTCTGGCCGGCTGTCGGCCGCCGAAGCGGGCGCGGCGGCGCACTCGGGACTCTCCGGACGCAGCCACTTTCCGGGCAAGGCCAAGCGCGTGATCTATTTGCACATGGTCGGCGGCCCGCCGCAGCAGGACCTGTACGACTACAAACCGGTGATGAAGGAGTGGTTCGACAAGGACCTGCCCGATTCGGTGCGGATGGGCCAGCGATTGACGACGATGACCTCGGGCCAGAAGCGGTTTCCGATCGCGCCGACGAAATACTCTTTCGCCCAGTACGGCCAGAGCGGCATGTGGGTCTCGGAACTGCTGCCACAGACGGCCAAAATGGTCGACGACATGTGCTTCATCCGCAGCATGCACACCGAAGCCATCAATCACGAGCCGGCCATCTGTCTGATGCAGACCGGCAGCCAGATCACGGGCAGGCCCTGTCTGGGCGCCTGGGCCTCGTACGGCCTGGGATCGCTCAATGACAACTTGCCGACGTTCGTCGTGCTCGTGGCCCGGCCCACCAATACCGAACAGTTGCAAGCCATTTCCGGCCGGCTGTGGTCCAGTGGCGTGTTGCCGGGCGAACATGCCGGCGTGTCATTCCGCAGCGTCGGCGATCCGATTTTATACATCAACAACCCGCCCGGCGTTCCGACCGCGATTCGCCGCCGCACGCTCGACTCTCTCAAGGCGCTCAACGAGCTGAACTTCCGCGAAGTCGGCGACCCCGAGACGCACACGCGGATTCAACAGTACGAATTGGCGTTCCGCATGCAATCCAGCGTGCCGGAGTTGACCGACCTCTCGACCGAGAGCGAATCGACGTACGCCCTGTATGGCGAAGAAGCCAAGAAGCCGGGCACTTTTGCCAACACGGCGCTGATGGCGCGGCGGATGGTCGAGCGGGGCGTGCGTTTCATCCAGATTTATCACAACAATTGGGACACGCACACCAACGTCGCCGGCCGGCTGCCGTTTCAATGCCGCGACGTCGACCAGGCCTGCTGGGGCCTGATCCAGGATCTCAAGCAACGCGGGCTGTTGGACGAGACGCTGGTGATTTGGGGCGGAGAGTTCGGCCGCACGGTGTACTCGCAGGGCGGATTGACGAAGGACAACTATGGCCGCGACCATCACCCGCGCTGCTTCACGATGTGGATGGCCGGCGGCGGCACTCGGCCCGGCACGATCCATGGAGAGACCGACGACTTCTCTTACAACATCGTGCGCGACCCGGTCCACATCCGCGACTTTCACGCAACCGTGCTGCACCTGCTGGGTTTCCATCACGAAGCCCTGAGCGTGCGCGTTTCGGGGCTCGATCTGCGCTTGACCGGCGTCGAACCGGCGCAGGTCATCAAGGAACTCCTGGCCTGACCCGGCAGTTGAAAAATGGGACTGGCTCCGAGTTGATCGGCGTAAGCCCCGCAATATAGCGTGGCCGCGAGGTGCCTGTCCCATTTTTCAACACGCAGATACGCGCGCCCGCGTTATCCAGCCGCGGTGTTTATCGTGGGCTTCAATGGATCCCGACCGGCTCGATGCCCGACGGCTCAGGGGTCGTGTCGTTAATGATCTTCCACGTCGCGCCCATCTCGCGCATGGCCCGAAAATCTTGCGCCTCGTAGGCCACGTCGAGCTGCGGCGTGTCGATCGGACGACCGCCGGCCAATTGCGAGTCCATGGCCGCGTCGAGAATGCCGCTGGTCAGCAGAGTCCGCTCGACCGGATAGGGCGGTTTCTTTTCGCGGAAGTGGGTTTGAATCGCGTGCGCAAGCGCCTTGAACAAATTTCGGTTCTGCCACACTCCGACGTAGAAAGCCGTCGACCGCGGCGCCGTTTCGCCGGCCAAGCGGCAAGAGAAATTCCAGCGCGTGCTCGAGTCGCCAACTTTCATGGCCACCCCGCGCAGGCCGTCGCGATACTGCACCAGAATGGCATGGACCGTGGCCGGCTTGTCGTTGGCCGCCTTTCCGCCCGATTGCACGAGCCGTGTCAATTCGTGGTCCGGCCCGACTTCGGCGGCCATGGCCGCCGCGGCCAGATCGGGAGACCACGCTCCGGCTTCGGCCGCTTTCCACAGCGGGTCGCCTTCCAGAAATTGCACTTGCCGCACGCCCGTCTCGCCGCCGCGACGGGCCTCGACCAACGATTCCAAAACTTCCAAGGCATGGATGTCGTAGCCCTCGACGCCTCCGCCGTGAATCGAAACCGCTTCGGTAATCTGGGCCCGCGGCGGCAGCTCCAACGGCGGTCGCCGCTCGGCCAACGGCACCGAACTGCCGGCCATCAGCGGAATCTTCAGCTCGCGGGCCGTGTCGACCATTTCCTTGGCCCAATCCCAACGATACGACAAGTGCTTGTCGCAATAAACCGGCACCACCCGCCCGGAGCGCCGAAACACGGCCACCGTCTGGTCGAAGAACTGTTTGCGTGGGTATTCCATTTGCGCTTTGGCGTTGACCGGATAGCTGCCATGTTCGCCAATCAGCAGCACCGCGTCGACGGCCAGTTGCTCGCCGCCCAGACACAGGGCCTCGGCGATGGTCGGATAGATCGGGATCTGGAATTGCCGGGCGATGTCGCGCGACATGTCCGCGGCCGGGGTTTGATCGACGAAAAAACTCGCGACCTGCATGCCCGATCGCGTCACCTGGCCGTTGAACAGATAGGGTTCGAGAAAATTCTCCAGGATGACGTGCGCGTGGCTGCGCGGCGTAAAGCTGGTGATGACCGCGCCGACTTTGAACGGTTTTTCGCCGTCGGCCGCGCGGGCCGCGCGAGCGCCCCAAGATGCCAGGCCGGCGCCCCAGACTCCGGCGGCGGTCTGGCCCAGAAAATCGCGGCGAGTTGTCGTTCGGCCAGGATGCATGGCGGGGTTCTCCCAAGGTAAGCGGCCTGCGGATCGCGACCTCAATTCAAACGCAGTCGCGCGCCAATTGCAAGGCGCTAGCCGGCCACGTTCTCGGACCGTGACTCCGTGCGTGGCCGATTCGCTCGGGTGAACCAATAGGCCATCACGATCATCACGTTCTGCAGCGGCAGCCGCCAAAAATGAAGTGCCGGACTGAGGTCGGGAAACAGCTCGCGCGAATGCTGGAAGGCATGGATATTGGCCGGGAACACGGCAATCAAAAGCAAAATCAGCCCCCACCCGGCCAGCCGGGTCGTCGCCGGAATGGTCAGCATCACGCCCAGCACGATCTCCAAGACACCGCTCACATACACCGCCGGCGCGTGCAACTCCACGGGGATATAGTCGGGCATGATCCGCAGGTAGAACGGAGGATTCCAGAAATGACTGATGCCAGTGCCCATGAAGGATAACGCGTAGATGACCTTAATAATCGTTTTGAACGTGCGCATCGGCGGATTCACGAGGGCGACGGTGACCAGAATCGAGGCACTTGAGGGGCCACACCCATCGTAGCACATTCGCCGTCGTTCGATGAACCGTGCGAAAACCGCCGTGCAGCCATGCTCGCGGACTGGTAAAATGCCGGTTTCGAAAATGGACCGGCCCTTGGCCCTCGACGAAACTTTCATGGACTCCTCGCTTTCCCATCGCGTGCCTCGCGTGCGGCCCGAGCTGTTGGCTCCGGCTGGCGATTGGGATTGCGCCCGGGCGGCGGTCGAAAACGGCGCCGATGCCATCTATTTCGGACTCGACGCGGGCTTCAACGCCCGGGCGCGAGCCACGAACATCGCGCTTGAGAAACTCGACGAGCTTTTGGATTTTCTGCACCGCCGGCAAGTCAAAGGCTACGTGACGCTCAACACGCTGGTCTTTACCGACGAACTGCCGGGCGTCGAGCAGATCGTGCGTCGCGTGGCCGCCGCGGGCGCTGACGCCGTGCTCGTGCAAGATTTGGGCCTGGTGCGGTTGATCCGCGCGATCTGTCCCGACTTGCCGATCCACGCCTCCACGCAAATGACGCTGACCAGCGCCGAGACGATTCAACTGGTCGAGTCGTTGGGCGTCGAGCGCGTCGTATTGGCGCGCGAGTTGTCGCTGGAAGAAATCGCCCAGATCGGCCGGCAGACCGCCATGCCCCTGGAAGTCTTCGTGCACGGCGCGCTGTGCGTGGCCTATTCGGGCCAGTGCATGACCAGCGAGTCGCTCGGCGGACGCAGCGCCAACCGCGGCCAGTGCGCGCAGGCCTGCCGCTTGCCGTACGAATTGATCTGCGACGGCCAGGACGTCGACCTGGGCGACAAGAAATACCTGTTGAGCCCTCAGGATCTGGCCGCCTATGCGCTGGTGCCCGAGTTGATCGCCGCCGGCGTCCGCGCGCTGAAAATCGAAGGCCGGCTCAAGACGCCCGAGTACGTGGCCAACATCACGCATCACTATCGCCAGGCGATCGACGCGGCATGGGCCGGTCGCCCGGTGGAGTTCGCGCCGCGCGAAGTGGAAGAGATGGAGCTCTCGTTTTCGCGTGGTTTTTCGCCGGGATGGCTCGGCGGCGACGATCACAAGATGCTCGTGCCCGCGCTCAGCTCGGCCAAGCGGGGCGTGCTGCTGGGCCGCGTGCGATCGGTGCGCTCGGGTCGCGTGGCGGTGGAACTCTCCGCCTCGATCAAACGGGGCGACGGCGTGGTGTTCGCCGGCAATCGGGCCGAAAACGCCGAGCAGGGAGGACGCGTGTTCGAAGTTTTCTGCGACCAGCGAAGCGTCACCGAGCCGGTCGCCAGCGGCGTCGTGCAACTGACCTTTGGGCGCGACGCGCTCGACACGCAGCGGCTTTGGCCCGGACAGCAAGTCTGGAAAACCGACGATCCTCAGCTCACCCACCGCCTGCGCAAGACGTTCGACCGCGTCGAGCCGCAACGCCGGGTGCCGTTGGATGTCACGGTCGCCGCGTCGGTGGGGCTGCCATTGACGATCGTGGCTCGAACCGACGGCGGCACGACCGCCCGCGTCGAGTCGCCCGAGCCGCTCGCCCGAGCCCGCAAACATCCGCTCACGCACGAAGTGTTGCGCGAGCAATTGGACCGCCTGGGGGGCACCAACTATCAACTGCGCGACTGCCAGGCCGAAATCACCGGCTCTCCGATGATCCCGTTGAGCGTGCTGGGCAAACTGCGGCACGAAATGGTGCGGCTACTGGACGAGGCCGCGTCGCGCAAACCCGCCCGGCGGATCGCCGAGCCCGATCAATTGGCCGAACTGAAGAAATCGCTCTTTGCGAATATCGCCGTCAGCGCGATCGACCAGCGGCCAACGTTGCACGTCTTGTGCCGGTCGCTTGACCAGTTGCAATGCGCGTTGCTCGCCGGCGTGCGCAGCCTGATGGCCGATCTGCAAGACATTCGCCAGTATGGCCAGGCCGTCGAGTTGGCGCACGCCGCCGGCGCGCACATCCTGATCGCCACGCCCCGCATTCAAAAGCCCGACGAGATGGGCATCTTGCGCGTTCTGTTGCGGGCCGGGGCCGACGGCATCCTGGTGCGCAACTTCGCCGGGCTGCGGTACTATGCCGAACAGGGCCTGCCGCTAGTGGCTGACTTTTCGCTCAATGCCACCAACGAATGGACGGTCGACGCCTTGCACGGTCTGGGCGCGCGGCGCGTGACCGCTTCGTACGACCTGAATCGCGACCAATTGCTCGACCTGGTTGCCGCCGTGCCGCCGGCCTGGCTGGAAATCGTCGTGCACCAGCACATGCCCATGTTCCACATGGAGCATTGCGTGTTTTGTTCGGTCCTGTCCGAGGGCACGAACCGACACAACTGCGGCCGGCCGTGCGACGTGCACCAGGTCCGGCTGCGCGATCGGGTGGGCATGGAGCACACGCTCACCGCCGACGTCGGCTGCCGCAACACGCTGTTCAACGCCGTGCCACAAAGCGGGGCCGAAGTCGTGCCGCAACTGCTCACGCGCGGCATCCGAGATTTTCGCCTGGAACTGCTCCACGACGCGCCGGCCGCCGAGATCGCGCAGACCGTCGATCTCTATCGCCAGTTGCTGTCCGGCCAACTCAGCGGCAAGGACGTGTGGAGCGCGCTGCAGGCGGCCAACCGTGTTGGGGTGACCCGGGGCACGATGGAAGAACGACGCAATCCGCTGGCGATCCTCTGATGAGTTGCCTGCAAAAAAGCTCGCCCGCCGCGACCCGCTCGCTGGTGTTCGGCACCGGCAATCGCAAGAAAGCAGCCGAGCTGGCCGATCTGCTCGGGCCACTGCATTTCGATTTGAAAACCCTGGCCGATTTTTCCGCGCCGCTGGCGATCGACGAAGCGGGCGATTCGTTCGCCGACAATGCGGCCCTCAAGGCCACGCTGCAAGCGGCCCATTTGGGCTGCTGGGTATTGGGCGATGACAGTGGGCTGGTGGTCGACGCGTTGCACGGCGCGCCTGGAATCTTGTCGGCCCGTTTCGCCGGACCCGGCGCCACCGATGCCGATAACCGCGAAAAACTTCTGGCTGAATTGGAAGCCGTCGAGCCCGCCCAACGCACCGCGCATTTCGTCTGTCACCTGGCGCTGGCCGATCCGGCCGGCACGCTGCGCCTCGAAAGCTCGGGCCGCTGCCAGGGACGCATCCGGCTGGAGGCCTCGGGCTCGGGCGGGTTTGGATACGATCCGCTGTTCGAAGTCGTCGAGTATCACCGCACGTTCGGCCAACTCTCGGCAGCCGTGAAAAGTTGCCTGAGCCATCGCGCTCGGGCCATGCACGCGCTCGTGCCGCGCCTCGTGGCCCTGATCGAAGCCGGAGAGTGGGGCACGCGTGGCTGAAACGTTCGACATGATCGCCAAGACGTTCTTCGGCCTGGAAGGCGTGTTGGCCGCCGAACTCGACGCGCTGGGCGCCCAGGACACGCGAACGGGCCGGCGGATGGTCTCGTTTCGCGGCGACGCGCGGATGCTGGCGCGGGCCAACGTCCACTGCCGCACCGCCGTGCGGATTCTCAAACCGATTCACACGTTCGAGGCCGCCGACGAACAGGCCCTCTATCGCGGCGTTGGCCAGATCGAATGGCTTGCGCATCTGGACGCCGACGGCTCGCTGGCCATCGACCCGGTCGTGCACAGCCCGATCTTCAACAACTCGCTCTACGCAGCCCAGTTGGCCAAAGACGCGATCGTCGATCAGATTCGCGCTGCCACCGGCCGCCGACCCGCGGTCAACCTGGTCGATCCCGATCTGCGGATCAATCTGCACGTCGACCGCCAGCGGGTCACTGTCTATCTCGACGCCTCGGGCGATTCGCTGCACAAGCGGGGCTATCGAGCCGCCACCGGCGAAGCCCCGATCAACGAAGTGCTGGCCGCCGGCATCTTGCGACTGACTGGCTGGGACGAAAATTCACCGCTTGCGGACTTCATGTGTGGATCGGGCACATTCTTGATCGAAGCCGCGCTGGCCGCGCGCCGCATCGCGCCGGGCCTGGTTCGCAAACAATTTGGCTACATGCGCTGGAAAGATTTCTGCAAAGAAACGCACGAGGCCGTCCTCGATGAAGCCCGGCGGCACGTGCTGCCCAACCTCCCGTTTCCGATCCAGGGCTCCGATCTCGATCCGTGGGTGATCTCGGCCGCCTGCGAAAACGCGCGGCGGGCCGGCGTCGAAGCGGACATCCGCTTTAGCGTGGAAAACTTCGAGTCGGTGGCGCCGCCGGCCGCGTCCGGCACGCTGGTGACCAATCCGCCCTACGACGAACGCATGAAAACCGCGCAGATCGCGGCCGTTTATCAACGCGTCGGCGACGTGCTCAAGCAACGCTGGGCCGGACACACCGCGTTTCTCTTCACCGGCAATCTCGAAGCCGCCAAACACATCGGCCTGCGGACCAGCGCCAAGATCCGGCTGTTCAACGGGCCGATCGAATGCCGGCTGCTGAAGTTCGTGTTGTTCGCTTCGTCAGAGACCAAAATCCCTCCACGCCAACCCGACAGGCCCGGACAGGAACAGGCCGCGGCTTTTGGCAATCGGCTGGCGCGGATGGCCAAACACTGGCATCGTTGGGCCCGGCGGCAAGGAATCACCAGCTATCGGGTTTATGACCGCGATGTCCCTGAGGTGCCCTTGACGGTCGACTGGTACGACGGCCAGGTGCTGATCACCGAATGCCAGCGCCCGCACAGCCGCACTGAAATCGAACAGCAGGCATGGTTCGAGCAGATGGCCGAGCTGGTGTCGCGCACTCTCGACGTGCCGCATGAGCGCATGACGCTTTGCCCACGTGGCCGATCGGCCGCCGGCCGGCACAAAGACAAACCGCAGCCGCGCGTGGTGGAGGTTCACGAAGCGGACCTGCGTTTCGAAGTTCACCTGGGCTCGGGGCAAGAGACCGGCCTGGATCTGGACGCCCGAATCTTGCGCGGAATGTTGCGGGCCGAATCGGCCGGAAAACGCGTACTGAACTTGTTCGCGCGCACCGGCGCCAACACGGTCGCAGCGGCCGCCGGCTCTGCGGCGTCAACCACCAGCGTCGAATCATCGCGCGCGTCGCTCGACTGGGCCCAACGCAATTTACGGCTCAATGGCCTGCTGCGTCCGGAGCAACGACTGCTCTGCCAGGACCCGCTGGAGTTCGTCCACGATCTCGATCCGGCCGGCCAGGCCCCGTTCGATTTGGCCGTGCTTCAGCCCCCGAGCTTCGACGGCAAGCGCCGAGAGGGCGTGTGGAACGTGCAAGACGGGCATGCCGAGCTGCTCAATCGTCTGTTGGAATGCATGGCGATCGGCGGCAAGATTTATTTCCTGACCACGTTTCGTCGGCTCACGCTGCACGAGAAGCAAATCGCCCAAGCGACGGTGCGCGAGATCACGCGTCAGACCGTCCCGCCCGATTTTCGCAACAAGAAGGTGCATCGCTGCTGGACCCTGGTGCGCACCGTGGGTTGATTCGGTCGCCACGCAAACGGCCGTTGCGCGATCGACCGGTACCCTGAGCGTCTGCGCCGCAGCCGCAGTCAATCGCCTGGATAAACTGGCATGCCTCGTTCATCGTGGCATTCGCCAGGCTGCTTAAGCCAAGGCTTGTCTTTGTCTGTTTCAGTCATGGTGAGCCAACTAAATTATTGGCAAATGTTTCATGTTCATGGCGGCGGCGGCTTCTTGTCGTATTCCGTTGGCCAATGTTCCGTCGCTTCGGTAAAGCTACCGTCCGGCGCGCTCCCGCTGCCGCCCCGATGCAGGAACGAACCGTAAGGCCGCCCGGTATAGACCTGATTGTCGAGGTCGAAGCAACTCACCGCCCCGTTCGGGATGAACTTGGAATGCACGTCGTAGAGTTCAACGATCGGCGGTCCGCCCTCGACGTGCGGATTGAACACCGAAGCCAGGCGTAGCACCTTGCAGACGCCCGCATCGCCGGTCATTTCCACGATGCACCTATAGGCTCGCGTGCGGCCCGTGGCCACGCCGAACGCACTGGAGGGAAACTGAAATCCCCGACCTGGGGCCGCAACCCGCGTGGGGTCATTGATGAGCATCAGGTCGTAGGCGTCGATGTAGCAGTTAGGCCCCCCGCTGGAGAAGTTTGCCAAGAGCGTGCCGGCTCCGCGCACCGTTCCACGGCGGAGCGTGATCGTGCAACCCGGCTTGGCCCAATAGTAGACCGGCCATACCCGGCCCACGACCTCGAAGTCTTCCAGGATCAGCGTCGGATGCTTATCGCCCTGTCCGTTGCCGAAGCCGATACACTGACCCTCGTTGCCGAGCGGGAAGTCGTGCTGAAACTTGACGCCGCGAATCGTAGTTGTTCCGCTGACTGGCCCCTCGAAGGCGCAGGCCGGGCCACCGACTCGATTGTCTTTGATCGAAAGGAAGGTTGTTTGGTCAGCGCCTTCTCCGATAATCGTGACGCCTGGGGGAAATTGGAGGGTAGTGTTGCCGAAGTTGAACAGTCCGGCCGCGACCCGAATCGTGTCGCCCGCCGCTGCCAGGACAATTTGCTGGCGTAGCTCTTTGGCCCGCAGATTAGCAAGCCCGGCATAAGGCGCACGCTCCAGCCGGACGTTTCCTTGCTGGATTGTATTGCCCGCCGTTAGGAGCGCGAGACCGACAACCAGCAGCGCGCAACGTTTTAAGATTTTCATGGGGTTTCCTTTCGTTCTTTCTTTTGGCTAACCCTTTGTCGACAGCATCCCCTTCCGCCATACACCAAAAGAATGGGTAACGAATCACTTGACTCACCAAGGGTATGAGAACTGACGAAATCCGGCTCCGTCTTTTTGAGCTTCCCCAAGGATCGTGGGCGCGGGCGGACGATTCATTGAGGCTGGCTTCAAACTCGGCGGGTGTCATGTAGCCGAGGGTCGAGTGCCTCCGTTGTCGGTTGTAGTGCACCTCGATGTAGTCGAACAGTGTCAGGCGGTCAAACCTGTAGGCAATGTCGAGGATTCGCCTCTGTGAGGTCGTCCCAAGGATCAGGATCCAGCGGCCGAATTACCTGCTTTTCGTGGGTCTTCAGCAAGGTTTGACCCTGGCCGGCGTCGACGTGCATTTGTGTTGAAAAAACACCCCCTCTTTTTTCCAGGCGGATAAACTAATCGGGAGGGTAATCATGTTAGTTTCAGTTCGAGACATCATGACCGAACACATGGTCACCATCGACCCGGCCACCACGGTGCAAGCGGCCGTGGGGCTGTTGCTCCGCCACGCGATCAGCGCCTTACCCGTGATCGATCAGAATCGGCCCGGCTTTCGCTAGCGCAAAATCTCGGCCAACTCGACGGCCCGATGCTCGCGCGCCGAAAGATAACAGGCGTCGACCAGGGCCATGGTGTGCAAGTTGTCGCGGCCGCAAAGGTCGGGCTCGCCGCCGGTCTCCAGCGCCCGCAGCAATTCGGCCATCGGTCCGGCGAACGCGTCGGGAAACCAGGTCTCTTGCCAGCGCGGCCTGATCCACAGCGGACCGCGGTCGATGGTCGTGAAATCGATCGTGCTTGGCGCGCGCTCGGGATAACGGGGCCAGCCGATCGTGCCCCGCGCGCAGCCTCGCGTTCCTTCGACGCGCCAGCCAATGGCGATGTCCTCGGCCGCGCCCTCGCGCGCGGGGCCGGTCCACACGTCGTCGCACGCCGCGGCCCGCAGGCCGCCAGCGTACTCGAGAATATAAAGGCAAATGCCGTCCTGGTGCGCAAACTGGCCGCTGGTGCGCGGATCGGGACGCACGCTGGCAAACACGCGCTGGGGATCGCCGAACCAAAACCGAAACGTGTCCAAGTGATGGATGCTCATGATCCGCAGCGTGACCCAGCCCAACCGTTGCTGCCAGGGCATCCAGTGCGGGATGGCGCGCATGTCGATCGTGGCCAGCACCGCTTCGCCCAACTCGCCCCGGGCCAGCAACGACCGGCACGCGCGGATCGACTGATCGTAGCGCATGTTCTGGTTGACCACCAGCATGATGCCGGCCGCCTCGCACTTGTCGACAATCTCGCAAGCTTGTGCATAATTCACGCCCAGCGGTTTTTGCGCCAGCACGCCACGCACGTGATCGGCATGTTCGACGACCTGTCCAATGATCTCCAGCAACACGTCGGGCGGAACCGCGATGTCGACCACCTCAACGGCCGGATCGGCCAGCAGCTCGCGATATGTTTCGTAGCAATGTGCGATCCCATGCCGCCGGGCCACATCGCGGGCTCGCTCGGGCCGGCGCGAGGCGATGGCCACCGGGTTGAATCCGGCGTCGCGGTACGCCACCAAATGGCAGTCGGCCATGATGAAACCGGCACCGATGCAGCCAATGCCAATCTGCTTGTTGAGCGGAAGCTGGGGCCGAATGTTCAGCTCCAGCTCCTCATGGTCGTCGGGCGAAGTCATGCGATGATTCTGGCCCGAGACGATCCCTGGGGGCAAGGCGCCTACGGGGGAAACCGTGCGCTAGTGCATGGGCGTCGAACCGAGAAGTTGACGCTTCGGGGCATTATCGCGCGGGCGGGCCGACCGGCGGCAATCGCTCAAGCGCCGGTTGCGTATAGCTGGCCGTGATGACGTGCGAGACCGGCCGCGGCGACGGAGGTTGCGGGCCCGCCAGCGGTAACTCGGCCGGTGGGAGCCCGCGCATTGGTGTTTTGTGCGAAATCAGGCTCCCCTCGCGGCGTACGCGAGCGGTCAGCCGATCGAGTTCGGCCACCCGAGTATTGCGCAGCGGCAGGGCCGCGCCGTTGATGTTCGCGACCAGCGAGACGTTCGCGCTGGCTGAAGCAGGGCGGGCAGCCGGCATCGGTTGTTCCATCCGTGCCAGCAGCGGATCGAGTTCCGCCATCGGCAGATCGAGCCCCAGGGCTTCGTCGATCCCCGGCGCCAGGGCGATGCCGGGCAAGTTTTCGCGAGTCACGCGCCGCACGCGATCGAGCCAGCCAGACGATGCGTCCGGCGTCGCGGAACCTGATTCCACGATCAATTCCACGCGCGCATAGCCGGCCCGGCCGGCCGGGTGCGGAAAACGAATCGCCAGCGTGGTTCGGGGCCCGGTCGAGCCCTCCGCATCGGACTGTTCGGCGCCAGTGAGCTGTTGATAGGAGACCAGCGTCGCGCGCTCGGCCGCGGCGGTCGGGCCTCGGGGTCCGACATGATAGAGGATCGACGCCGACTCGTAGCGGCTGGGGCGTGAAAACAATTGCGATTCGCTGCTGGGCCACATCGTGCAACCGGCGACGCTAGCAATCCAACAGCAGATACACGCGAGATACGTCCGTTCGTGCCGGTTCACCATGGCGCTCCTCCCAGCCAGACGTGCTGCGACTCGCGGGCCCCCCAGCAGGGTCGCCAATCGATAGCACGCCTGAATCGATATCGTCCATCCAACCGGCACATCTTGAGCAATCGGACCGACCCGGACGAGCCAGAAACTCATCGCAGATTTCGCACGCGGCAGGGTTCCGGGCAGGTCCGGGCCGTGCGGGGCCGCAGCCTGGAAGGCTGGGCAGGATCCTCCGCAAATATCGGTTATTCCGCAGGCCGACTTCGTTTTGGAGCGTAGCGATTGTTCCGTCGATGACTGTTTTGCGGACTGTTAGCGTTATCGCAGTCGGGTGGATTATTCCAAATTAAAGGGGAAAGTCATGGTCAGTTTCAAAAGGGTTTTGATCGCGTTGGGGGCCGCGGCGTCGTTGGCCCTGCCGACGCTGGCCGACGAGCAAGGCTCGGCCCAAACGGTGCAATTCAAAACGCCGGCGCGGCAGGTGAAGGTCTGGCGCGGCGACGCGCCGATGCCGCCGCCGCCGAGCCCGAGCCTGGTCCAAAACGGTCCGCCTCTGCCGTCGGCCAGCGCAGACGACGACTCGTCGGAGTCGAACTGGGGCGAAAATGACTCGCAGACCGGGGCAACGGCCAACGACAATTCGCCGCCCTGCGAACAATGTGGCAGAAATCGCTGCCACTGCGTGCCGTATTGGGCCCACCGAACTTATGCCTTCGGCGAGTTCCTCTACTTGCACCCCACCGGCGTTGACATGGCGTATGCCATTCAACAAAACGGCGCCGGCGGGCCGGGAACCACGCCCGAAGGACGCGTCGGCGTGGTCGATCCGGTCTTCACTCCGTCCTTTCGCGTCGGGCTTGGCGTGGCCTTGGACCGATGCTCCAGCATTGGAGCCAGCTATACGAACTTTCATAGCCACGCGGCCGATGAGATCGTCGCCAACCAGAATCTCGGCAGCGCTGTCTCGTCGTTGTTGCTGCATCCAAATTCGATCAACGCCGGATCCACCAGCACGCTGATCGATGCCGCCTACGACATCGACTATAAGCTGGTCGACATCGATTATCGGCGGCTGCTCTCGGGCAGCAATCAGCATGCCCTGAACTATGACCTGGGTGCCCGCTATGCCAATCTCAAGCAGCAGTTTCAGCAGATTGGCGACTTCACGCCACCGGCGGGCAACATCCAGGTGAACACCAATATTGGATTCGACGGTGTTGGCATGAAGACCGGTTTCGACGGATCGCACCGGATCGGCTGCAGCAGACTTTCGTTCTACGGCAAAGGCTTTATCAGCGTGCTGTTCGGCGAATTCACGTCCAACTACGTACAGGTCAACAACACCACCACGAGTGTCCAGGCGGTCTCCAACTGGACCGACGAACGCGTGGTGCCGATCCTGGAGTACGAATTGGGCTTCAATTGGACCAGCGCCAGCGGCCACTGGGTCATGTCGACGGGGTATTACACGGCTTTCTGGTTCAACACGATCACCACGGCCCAGTACGTCCAAGCGGTGCAAAGTGCCAACTTCGTCCACTTGGGCCAGACGCTTTCGTTCGACGGTCTTGTCTCCCGCCTCGAATACCGCTTCTAGACTTTCCCGCCTGTTACGATTCCCACCCGTCGCCGGGCCTGATTCCCCATCAGGTCCGGCTTTTTTTGCGCTGAGTTGGCCGGCTTCGATTGTCGTGCAGTCTGCGAAGCCCGACATAAACTCAAAAGTCTTTACAGGCATTGACTTTCTGAGTTTTCTTCGACAACTCTCGCGCCCACTCTTCGGCCGTAAACGACCGGGTGAACTAATTTAGCCGAAAAGTTATTGTTAAATACCTTGTCTACCCAGTTCCGCCATTTTAAACTACACGGCATCGCACCGGTTCCGGCGCCGGATGATTACATTCTTGCTGTCTGCTGTCTTAGGAGGCCCCGGTGTCAGTCATCTCGAAATCGAAACGTCAGGCCCGCAACCGTCGCTTCGAGTCTTGTGTCGCGCATGGCAAAACCGGGCTGTTTCTGGAGCCGCTGGAGGCGCGGACTCTGTTGGCCGTCGACTTGGCCGTCGGACTAACCAGCAACGAACCGGACGTGGCCGTCGATCCCAACAACTCCAACGTCGTGGCGGTCGTCGAATTCCGAACGGTCAAATTCTCGTTCGATCGCGGAGCGACATTTCCCATCACCACGACGGTGAACGCACCGAATGGATATACGGGCTTCGGCGGCGACGCATCGCTCTCGTTCGATAGCCAGGATCGCCTCTACTTTTC
>JBGQKM010000025.1:0-29551 GCA_041499515.1 Planctomycetia bacterium
CCCACCAACCACTAACCACCACCCACTCCTCCCTCACTCGCAGGCGACCGTTTCGGGGTGGTGCATGTAGTCTTCGGTGACTGGATAGTTGCGGAAGCGGATCGAGTAGTATTTTTCGAACCAATTGGCGATGTCGATTTCGACGTCGTGGTCGTAGTCGGGCGAGACGTACAGCGTTTTGCCCTCGACCGGGTCGCGGATTTCGCCCTGCTCGACGATCATCTGGCCCGCCTTGATCACGTAGCGCGGCAGCTCGAACATCGTTTCCTTGTTTTCGTGGGGCGTGTAGATCGTGATGTCGGCGTCGGCGCCGGGCCCGAGGTGGCCCTTGTGTTTGAGACCCAGGATTCGGGCCGGACCGGCGCGGGTGATGATGCAGATTTCATTGAGCGAATACTCGCGGTCCAAGTCGGCCAGCGACGAGCGCTCTCGCACCAGCGGGTTGACCGTTTTGAGCACGTCGTTGCGCCACGTGCGGTCCATCAGCAGGCGGATGATCTGCGGATAGGCCATGAACGAGCCGCCGTTGGGATGATCGGTGCTCATCACCACGCGCCAGGGGTCTTTGACCAGCAAGTACCACTCCAGGCCGATGGCCCATTGCAGCGAGTGGATCAGGCTTTTGTTCTTGTATTCGATCGGCGCGATGCCGCAGCCGGCCTCCATTTCGGTGTCGCTGGAGAACCATTTGGACTTGTAGATGTTGCTCAAGTAATAGCCCAAGGGTCCGTCGCCGGTCATGCTGGTGGTGGTGCCGAACATGACCTGGCCGACGTCGACCGTGATGTTGGGATGGTCGTTGACGTAGGCGGCCAATTCGACGGCCTTGGAATTGAACGTGTTTTCGTCCCCCGCGCCGCCGCCGTAGCTGTGAAACTGAATGTGCGTCAGGTGTCCGCCGTGGCCTTCCAGGGCCTTCATCGTCTCCAGCGTGGTGGTCCAGTTGCCGGGCAGGCCGAGATTGTTGGCGTGGATATGGACGCGATGCGGCAGTTTCAGCTCGGCGGCGGCTTGGGCGACGCCGCGAATGATTTGTCGGGGCGTGACGTTGAAGTGATCGACCATCGAGTCCAGTTCGCTGACGTTGCCCCCTTGCTGCTGTTTCCAGACTTCGACGCCCCCGGGGTTGACCATCTTGGGGGCGTAGCCTTTGGCCGCGGAGAGGAGCCAGCCCAAGAAGGCTTTGAGCCGTTCGGGCTCGCTTTCCTGGATGGCCCGCATGACGTAGTGGTTGTTGCCGACCAGGACATAAAAGCCCTTGTCGATGCAGGGCGTGTCGCCGAATTCTTCATGGACGTGGCGGGCGGCCAGCGGCGGAATGGCGGCGTCGAAGGCCGTGGTATAGCCCATGCCGGCATATTTGTAGCCGGTGGCGAACGTGCTGGGCACGCTGCCCATCGTGCCGCTGTGCGTGGTGGCGGTGCGCATCACGGGTCGGGCGAGGCGTTTTTCCTCGGGCCGCATCTTGCGGGCCATGTTGACTTTCGGCCCGGCGATGTGGCAGTGCATGTCGATGCCGCCGGGCATCACGACCAGGCCGCCGGCGTCGAGCGTTCGCTCGGCGCGGGTTTGCGGGTCGGTCGGCGCGTCGACGATTTTGCCGTCGCGGATCCACAGGTCGCGCACCGCGCCGTCGATGCCGTGGGTCGGATCGTAGACGGTTCCGCCAGAGATTTTGAAAAGCGAGCTAGGCATGAGCCGGAGAGTGCTTTTGCGCGGCGACGATAAAACGATTTGTCGGGCGCACGTTAGGGGAGCCGCACGGCCGCCTTCAGTTGTTTCACGCGCTTTTCAAGGCGCGACAAGATATCGAAATCGCTGGGGTGGGGCGAATCGAAAGCCGGCCGCAGCGGAATCGGCACGTCGTCCATGCGATAGACCGTGCCGGCGACATTGATGCCGTAGGTCGCGGTGGTGAACGCCACGGTCGCGGCCCGCGTGGTCGGCGTTTCCTTGGGATCCAGGGCGATATAAGGAATCGCCGCCAGGCGCTCGCGGGCGGCCTGGCCGAAGTTCGACATCGGATCGCTGGCGATAATCATCGCCGCGTCGGCCTCGCCCCGGGCCAGGGTGTCGGCCGTGGTGTATTCGCCGGGATTGAATCGCGGATAGCCGCGCGACAAATTCACGCCGAACGGATAGCCGGTTTGCCAGGAGACGACGTTGTCGGCCCCGGTGACGTTGCCGTGCCCGCGCATCGGCTTGGCGACGAATCGCGTGTAGGCGTTCATGTCGCGCACCAAGGCCAGCACGGCCTCGCTGTTGAGGTGCTTGCCGCGGGTCATGGTCAATCCCATGCCGAACAGGAAGACGCCGAACTTGGCCCGCTTCATCCGATCCATTAGATCCTGCCAGGCCGCCAGCGGCACGCCCGTTTCGTCTTCGATGACCTGCGCGTCGAGTTGCAGACCCTGGGCCAAGGCCCGCAGAGTCCACAGAGCCTCGAAATCCTTGCGGGGCTTGATCTGCAAAAAGATGTCTGCGGCCCTGGCGCTTTTGGTCTTGCGCACGTCGACCAGCACGCAGGTTCTGTCCTTGCGGCCGTTGGGCAGGAACATGCCCTTGGGCATCAGGCTGTACTTGGTGAAATGTCGCGGGTGGCTTTCGGCCGGGTTCGATCCCCAGAAAATGATCAGGTCGCCCCGGTTGGCAATTTCGCCCAGCGAGCAGGTCACCTCGCCGACGCCCTGAAACGCCATGCCCGACGGACCGTGGCAGACGCTGGTGGTCGTATCGACCGTGCCGCCGATCCAATCGCCGATGCCGACGGCCAGGCGTTGGGCTTCGCAAGTGGTGTCGCTCAGGCCGTAGATGATCGGATATTTGGCGGCGGTGAGAATCTGCGCGGCCCGTTCGATCCCGTCGTCGATCGAGGCCGGCTGGCCCGAGATCAAGCAGGAGGGGCGCTGGTCGGTGTGATGATTGAAGAACCACGACTTGCCCAGCACGCAGGCCCGCTTGGCTTCGATGATGTGATCGTCCTTGACGGTCAGGTCGATGTCGTCGCAGACGCAGCCGCAGAACGTGCAGGTGGCGTCGAGCACGATCTTGAGCGAACTGTCGGGGGCGGTTTCTTTTTCGGCGGCGAGACTCATGGTTTTTAGTTGCGAGGGTGAGTTGCTGGGCGCTGTGGTTGACTTAGGCGATTTTTTCCATCTCGACGTCCAGGCCTTTGCTGGTCGGCATGCCGGAGCCGTGGGTATCCTGACCCATCAAGCGGCTGGAAAGGTCTCCGTAGGCGATAAACAGGACGCCCGAGGGGAGCTCGTCTCCCTTGGCGGCGACGACGGCCACTTCGACCGCGCCGGTTTCGCTGGACAGCCGCACGCGATCTCCGTCGTTCAGACCCAGGCGTTGCATGTCCTTGGGCGAGACTTGCAGCAGGTTGATTTCCGACAGATAGCCTTCGCTGAATTTGCCTTCGCTGATGCCGCAACCCTGTTTGCTGGTACGGCCGGGGATCAGGATGAAGATTTCGCTCATGGCGGCACGCCGGGTTCATAGCCGCGCTGGCAGAGGAGTAGGTCGGCGGCAGGCAGATTATCCATTGTGACACCGCGACGGTCGCAATGCCAGGGCAGCCTGGGGCCGTTGGCCGGCGCAGGGGGCCGCTGTTGAGGACCGTTAGCGGAAAGCGGGGGTTACGATCCCGTTCCGTCAGCGCACGGACCCATCCGCCAGGATATCAATCGGCTGCGCCGCAACGAGGAGGGCCACTCTCCAGGCTACAGACCCGGAAGCGGCAATTGAGAGATACTCAAATGAGTTGCGACCATAAGAATTCATTGACCGGCAAGCGACTGGAAGGGCTCGCATTATTTATCTAACAATTCCAGAAACTCCTTCACCGTTAGACCGGCAGTCTTTATCAGGCCGCGAAGGGTTCCAGGTTTTAGGCTCTTGCCGCCATGTACTGGCACGGATAGCGGGTCGCGGCCGTCCATCCACATGATGTGATGGCTTCCGCGGATTCGCGAGAGGGCAAAGCCGGCCGCCTCGAAGGCTCGAATCGCCTCTTGTCCACTGACGCAAGGCAACTTAGGCATTCACGAGAATCCATCTCTTTTTTGCGTCCTTTGGGATATCATCCACTTCGACGGCTCGCCAAGGGATTGCATTACCCCGCGCGAAATGTTCCTCAATTAAACCAAGAATTGCTTCCTTGATATTATCAAGTGCCTCCTGCTCGGTCTCTCCCTGACTGATCGCGCCAGGAAGCGTCAAGGCGTGGACGGAAAATCCTCCCTCCCCTTCAGGGCAAAGAAGAACTGGGCACTCGTACGCCCTACCGAACTTCTGCCACGAGACGACCTCCTTGCTAATCGGAAGTGATCCGGTGTGTAGTTCAGCGGTTGACATCTAACTGACCTCCCCGGTCATTTCTTGTTCTTCAACAACGACACGGTGCGAGCCTAAAAGCTCGGACTCGAACAATACTTCAAGGGCAAATACGCCCTTAATTGGCGGCAGCATGGGCAAGGGAACCACTAGCTCGACCGTGCGCAAAGGATCATCGCATTGCGCCGCAAGCTCCGCCTGGAAGTACACTTGCTGCTCGGTGTCGGCCAATTTGACATAACGCAAGATGAGTTTTGCTTGGTGGTGGATATCCGTCAGGCTAATGTATGCAAACGGCGAGCCTGCCCGCATTCCTCCCGCCGGAACTGTGACCGTACTTGGTACACCGTGTTCAACTTTTGCCTGTTGATTGATGATGACCAGCTTGCTAAAAGTCCCGGCAATTACCTTCTTGCCCGTAGCCGCGTCTGAATAAATCTTGTCAGCCAGCAGCAGCGCCTGAAGCACGGGTTTTACAGCCGCCACATTTCGTCCTCAGCGCAAAAACAAGGCCGCAAGCAAGCATCACTTACGGCCGACAAAACAGGTGCGTCCCAATTGCAAATTCGCGTACGCGAATTCCATCGCCATCCCTGGCATCGGCAACGTGTCCTGCCGCACGTTAGCCCATATCAACTCTAGCCCTTACGTGAGCCAGCCTGTCGATTTTATGAGCCAGCGCGGCAGAAATCAATGTCAAATGAATCCTTTTGTCTTGGCGCGCTAAGGGAAAATCGCGTCGATTCGAGGACATTCCCGCCCCCTGCTACAATGCCGGCGTGAGCGAACCCTCGAACACATCCGGTTGGGTCTATCCGCCTGGAAAGCCGAAACCGCCCTATGATGACCAGCTCAACACTTCCAAGCTATTTGTCGGCCTCGGGATTATGGTCGCGGTGGCAGTGGCAATCATTAGCTGGTGGCTCAAGCCATGACCACTGCCCCTAGACGCCGCCGGTTCCGGTTCGCCTTCAGCCTGCGGACGCTGTTCGTGGTGGTGACGGTGGTTGCGGTCGCGATATGGATTGCGCCGGCTTATCGCACGATGGAACGAAAAAACGCGATCAAGCTCATCGAGAAAAATGGTGGCTATGTGGTCTACGAGAGCTTTTTGCCGCCAGCGCCCCCCTCGGACCCGATCGGCCCTTTTCGCCGGACACTTGGAGATAGAGCCGTCACGTACATCGCGGCTCCGCGTCGGCATCCTGCCAACCAACCACCACATGGAGTTACGGAGGCTGAGTTCAAGCGAATCGAAGAATTGTTTCCCGAAGTTAGAGTGATGACGCAATAGCACGACACTCGTAAGGCGCTCGCCTTGGCCGGGCCGGGGGGCCGCTGTGTCGCGTTGGCCGGGGGGCTATAATCGGGACTGGGCCAACTACTTGTTTTCATGGGCGCGCCGCGGGCCATGGCCGGGCGGATGCTTTACCGTAAAGGGCAACGATCGTGTCGAACGATACCTGGGCTACGTTGGTGCGGCATGAGGGAGAAGTGCCGCGGGAACAGAGCACTTGTGGCTGGCGCGACCGGTTGATCAGCCGCGAGGACGACGGCCGGACCGCCGCCTGGGCGCATGCGGTCGATATCGACGGGGCCCGCGAGCATTATCATCGCCGCGCGGCCGAGCTGTATTACGTCCTGGAAGGCGAGGGATTCGTGCTTTTGGACGGCCAGGCCCACCCGGTCCGCAAAGGCTCGATGGTCCACATTCCGCCGGGCGTGATCCACGGCGCCCGGGGGCGGATGCGGGTGCTGGTGGTGGGCGTGCCGGATATTTCGGACGACGACCTGTTCTTTCCGGAAGAAGAGATCGTCGAAAAGCCGGCCAACGGCGTTTGACGCGCTTCTGGCAATTGGCCCTATTCGATCATAAATCGGCCCCCGGCCGGCCGGTCGCGACCCCCGAGAGGCATTTTTTCGGCCCGTTCTGGTTGGAGGCGGGAGTGTCGGCGTGGTATAAGAATTGAGTCCAGACACGTCATTTCTCTTTGGAAGGGCACCACCATGCAGGCCGCGCGCACGTCATGGATCGCAGTCGGGTTGTTGGCGATTTTTTCTTTGCCCGCCAGGGCCGGCGAGCCGTCGAAGACCTCGGACAGCCCAGCGGTGGCGATCGGTCAGAAGGTGGCCGACTTTACCTTCAAGGACATTCGCTACTTGCCGCGTTCGCTGGCGGACTTCGGCGAGAAGAAAGCCTACGTGCTGGCGTTCACGACGCTGGATTGCCCGGTCGTGCAGCGCTATTTGCCGCGGCTCAAGGCACTGGACGAAGCGTATCGCGATCAAGGCGTGCAATTCGTGGCGGTCAATGTCGGCCCTAGTGATGACATTCGCGAAGTCGCGTATCAAGCTCTGCAAGCCGATTGCGACTTTCCGTTCACCAAGGATTTTGACGGCCAGGTGGTGCGCGCCGTGGGCGCTTCGCGCGCGGCCGAGGTCGTGGTGCTCGACGCCGAGAAGAAGCTCCGCTATCGGGGCCGGGTCGACGATCAATTTCGTCTAAGCGGCGAACGGCCCACGACCGATCGCGCGGATCTGAAAAGCGCGATCGACGACGTGCTGGCCGGCCGCGACGTGGCCGTGGCCGAGACGCCGGTCGACGGCTGCCGGATTACGTTTCCAAAACCTCGCCAGCGCGCCGCGCCGGTGACCTTCAGCGAGCACATCGCGCCAATTTTGCAAAAGCACTGTCAGGACTGCCATCACGACGGCGCTCCGGAAGCGCCCTTCGCGCTGGCGAGCTATCAGGACGCCGTGGACCATGCCCCGATGATCGCGGAAGTGGTCTCTGAACAGCGCATGCCCCCCTGGTATGCCAGCCGACAGCACGGCGAGTTTACGAACTATCGCGGCCTGACCGACGACCAACGGGCCTTGATCGAAGACTGGGCGCAAAGCGACAACCCGCAGGGAGATCCGACCAAAGCCCCGCCGCCGCGCGTGTTCTCGACCGAGCGATGGAAGATCGGCACGCCGGACGTGGTCATTAAAACGCCGCCGCAAAAGATCCCGGCCACCGGCTATATCCCTTATCGCTACATCATGCTGATGCAGCATCCGTTCACCGAGGACACCTGGGTGCAGGGCGTGCAGATTTCGCCCGAAAATCACAAGGCCATGCACCACTGCAACATGTTCTTTCTGAAGGCGGGCGAAAAGCCCAGCGACAGGAATTTCATTACCGGCCAGGTTCCCGGCGGCGACGCGATGATCCTGGATAACCACGTCGGCTTCAAGATTCCGGCCAACTCGATCTTGGGCTTGCAGATTCATTACGTGACCCTGGGGCACGAGACGACCGACCAGATTTCGGTCGGTCTGAAGTACGCCCGCGAGGTAATCGAAAAGAATCTGAAAGTCTCTCAAGTCACCAACCTGACGTTCACGATCCCGCCCGGCGCGCCGCACCATAAAGTTGAGGCCGTGCGCGAGCTGAAGGCCGACGTGACCGGCTATGGCATGTTCACGCACATGCATCTGCGGGGCGAGGACATGACGTTCCGCGCGCTCTATCCCGACGGCCACGACGAAACGCTGTTGGTGGTTCCCAATTACAGCTTCGGCTGGCAACAGGCCTACCGCTGGGCGCAGGGAAAGCAGAAGTTTCCCAAGGGAACCAAGCTCGAGGTCTTTGCCCATTTCGACAACTCGGCTTTTAATCCCTTCAATCCCGATCCGAAGAAGACCGTCGAAGAGGGGCAGCAGACGTTCCAGGAGATGATGTACGGCTTCGTGTTCTACACCGAAGACCAGGAAAACCTGGGCCTGCGCATCGATCCCCAGACCGGCCACGCGATCAAACCCGACGCCGACAAATCGGCCAGCAATTGACAAGCCGTCGGCTCACTGACAGTC
This sequence comes from Planctomycetia bacterium, assembly GCA_041499515.1. GTDB lineage: Bacteria > Planctomycetota > Planctomycetia > Pirellulales > PALSA-1355 > PALSA-1355. Next base: position 8,197 of record JBGQKM010000025.1, read on the forward strand.
TGCGGCCCGGCGGGCGCACCGCGGTATTGTCGATTGCGCGTTGTCGTGCGTCAATCCGCGCCTGCGCGTGAATAAGGTCCTACCACGTGGGACGTATCAGGTCCCAATAGTAGACGAACGAGACCCAGCCCACCGCCGCGACTGCCACCAACGCGTGATGCGTTTTCGCGGCCAAAGACCAACCACCGCTGCGCCAGGCGGCCGCGTACGTTCGCAACAAGTAGGCGGTCAGCACCAATGACAGCCAAGTGGCGGCGACCAGCAGATTCCAGACCGTTGGCAGCCAAGCGAGCAGTGGATGCGGGTCGGCTTCGACCAGTTGCCGCAGCACGTAGATCAATGAAAACAAGATGCCCAGATTCAATAGTCCCCACAGCGCGGTCACCCGAGGCGAGCGGCGCGATGCAATCGGGCGCGTATCGTTGGTCCGGCGCACGCGGCGCAACAGATAACCCAACGGCAGCATCAAAACCGACAAAGTAAAGACCACCAGCGCTGCGGCCAACAACCACGGCTGCACCCCGCCGGAACCGAACCAACTCACCTCGCTCATCCCCCGCGACTCGACCGGAATATCGCCGTCCGCGACGTCGACCTCGTGGGCGGCGGCGAATTCGGGTCCTCCGGCATGGTGGTGAATCCAGGCCAGCATCGTTGGATAATAGTCGGGCACGAAGCGTCGTTGGCGGACGATTTCCAGCGGCGAGCCGGTCTTCTCACCGATCGTGATGCCGTGCGTTCCCTGGGGGAACAATCGGACCGAGAAATCGTCGTCTCCACGTTGCCCTAGCGCGTCGGCCCAAATCGCGGCGCTCTCGCGGGGTGGGGTCAAGGTGTCGAGTCCGCCGAAAATCGCCAGCACCGGCTGACGCACTTGGCGCAGCACGCCCGCCGCGTCGTGATACATGTTGAGTTGATCGTCGGCGAACACGTTGGGGATTGGCGAGCGGCCCGTCTGATTGCGCCTTTGCCAATCGTAGGCCATCACCGATGCTTTGCGCCCCGCCTCGATGAAACGCTCGGACACGCCGAGAAACAACAGGTTCTGCCGGTGCCGCCAAACCTCTTGCTCCGCCGGCATGACCGCGCCGCCCGACACCGGCACGATGAAGGCCACGTCGTTGGATTGCGAGGCCGCCAGGGGGATGATCCAACCGGCCTGGCTCACGCCCCACAGTCCGACCTTGTCGGCACGGACGCGAGGCTGAGCTTGCATGAACCGCACGCCGGCCAGAACGTCTTCGGCCAGAACGTCGAAGTCCACCGCCCGCCAGTCGCCGGTCGATTCGCCTGCGCCTCGCTTGTCATAATACAAACAGGCCACGCCCCCGCGGGCAAACAGATCGGCATTGACGCGATACGAGTCGCGGGTTGACGGGCCGCTGCCGTGCACGACCACCAGCGCCGGATGCGGCCCTGGACCCAACGGCAGCGCGAGCGTGGCGGCAAGTCGGACATCACCGTTGGTGAAAGTGACTTGCTGCTGGTCGTATAAATGCACGCGCGGCGCGCGAGCCGGCGATTCGCCGGGCGGCGTAACGAGGACGGAGATGGCCTTGCCCTCGGCGTCGAACTGGAATTCGATCTTTCGCAAATCCTCCGACAGAAACTCACCCGCGCCAAGCGGAACGATCTCGAAGCGGCGATCCCCTTCCGAGAGCATGACGTCGCCGCCGTCGTTAAAGCGGCTGACAAATGCGACGCTGTTTGCATCGAGTTGATAGTCGCCAGCGATGGAGTCGGCAGTCGGGACGTCGATCTTGGCCGGTTGTCGCAATTCGAAGCGGCCCTCTTGGCCTGAGTGTTCGACAGTTCCGGCAAAAACCCCGGAGCGAAGCTCGCCCGAGAGGCGGGCCGGTCCACCGGGAAGCGGAATGCTAAAGGCGAGCCTATCAGCGGCGAAGTCCACGTTCGTAATCGGCGTGCGAATTCCGAGCGACCGCACCAGGGCCGCGCCGGAGAGCCCACGATATCCGCGTTCCAACCGCAGCCTTACAAACGCCGCTTGCCCGTCGAGGTCGCACGAGCCGACCCAAGCTCCCTGCGGCGGCGTGGCCTCGGCGGCCGCGGCTGGCATTGGCAGGGCCAGCAGGGTAGCCGCCAAAAAAATTGCGGACGTCAAATGAACCGATTTCTCCAGGCGCAACCAGGCCTTCGTCATGTGTGTTGACTCCCAAAAGTCGATGTCCCCAGCCGCCTCTGGCGTTGCGCCCGTGCAGGAGCAATAGACGATGGCACGATGGCAGTGGCGCCAAAAAACCTACCGGCCGCACAGCGCGCAACGGTGCTTATAGAGGACCATTCGCCGGTCGTGGGCGAATCTTGGAATTTATTCCAAGCGCGAGCAAGAAGCGTCGCGCGAACCACAAAGCTGCGAACAAGCCGAAGGAACCGCCCGGCACGCGGATTAAGCCCTCAGCCGGCGCGCCTTCTGGCCGACCAGCCGGCATAATCGGAGGGCTGCCGGCCGGCGACGATCGCCAGGGCTTCTTCGAAATGGCTCTGCAACATCAAGAAGCGCCGCTGGTCGCCGCCGTGGTCGGGGTGCAATTGTTTGACCCGCTGGCGGTAGGCCCGCTTCAGGTCCTCCTCGCTGCATGGAAATCGTAAGCCCAACGCGGCGATCGAACGCGGCGTCTGGTGGTATGCCCAGGCCGGAACCTCGGGCATCGAACGCACGACAAGCACCAGGCCGCGACGCAACGAGCGAAGATAGGCGCGAAAGTCGATCGCCATGAACACGTAGCCCACCGCCGGCAGCGTCACGACCAAAGTCAGGAACAGGCCCGTGACCGTCAAGTCAAGCGTGTTGGGCCATTCGTGAGGTGGGATGAGCGTCGCCATATTCGTGCACTCCGCAAGCAGGCATCGGCCGCACGTCGACGAGACCTCGAACGCGGGCCAGCACGGCTGCTATCTTAGATAGCCTAGTTGGACGGTGCAAGATCGGTTCGCGGCCGCGACGGCACCGCGAGAACCGTTTTTTCCGGGAAAAAAGCTCGACCGTGGGCCGACCTAGATTTCGATATCCTCGCCAAAATAATATTTGCGGGCTTCCGGATTGCTCAGCACTTCCTCCGGCCGGCCGTGGCACAGGACGCTGCCGGAACGGATCACGTAGCTGCGGTCGGTGATTTGCAGCGTTTCGCGGACCTGGTGGTCGGTGATCAGGATGGAAATCCCGCGCTCGCGCAAGTCGCGAATCGCGCGCTGGATGCTGTTGATCGTGACCGGATCGATGCCGGTGAACGGCTCGTCGAGCAGGATGATTTTGGGATTCGAGACCAGGCAGCGTGCGATCTCCAGACGCCGGCGTTCGCCGCCCGAGAGCGAATCGGCCCGCGATTTGCGCAAGCGGGCGATGTCGAACTGTTCCAACAACTCGGCGCACCGCGCGCGGCGCTGCTTGCGATCGAAGCCCAACATTTCCATCACGCCCAACAGATTGTTTTCGACCGACAGTTTGCGAAAGACGCTGGACTCCTGAGCCAGATAGCCCATGCCTTGTTGGGCCCGCAGATACATGGGCAGGCCGGTGACGTCGGTTTCGTTAAGCAGCACGCGGCCGGCGTCGGCTTCGATCAGGCCGCAGGTGATGCGAAAGCTGGTGGTCTTGCCCGCGCCGTTGGGTCCCAGCAGGCCGACGATTTCGCCTTCCTCGACTTCGAAATCGACCCCGTCGACGACGCGCCGCCGGCCGTAGGTCTTGACCAATCCTCTGGCTTCGAGCATCACCACGCCACGGTCCTCCTTGACCCTCGGCAGCCGGCCGGCTAGCGAATGAACCCCATCCCCGAAACATTGGGGATCACGCCGATCGACACGTCGGTAAATGGAACAAAAAGTCTCAGCGGATGCGGCCAGTAGACGAACAGGGCCTTGCCGATCAGCAAGTCGCGCTCGACGAAATGCTGGCTCAACCACAGCCGCGCGTCGGAGCTGGCCGGGCTGTTGTCGCCCAGCACGAAAAACTCATCCGGGCCCAGCGGAAACCTGACTTCCTGCCGCCGGTCAAAGACGTTGCCCGCTTGGGGCGTTTCCCATTGTTCGGGCGAGGCGAAAAAGTCGGCCAATTCGGCGCCGCTCATCCGCGGCAAAATGCTGCCGGCGGTTCGATAATCGGTGATCGGAGTGAGCGTTGGGCTGGAGTCGGCGATGTAGTAGATGTCGCGCAGCACGCGCAGATGGTTGACCTCGAGCGCCGCGGCGCGCGAGCCGATGCCCAAGGGCGCCAGGTCGCCGCCGTCGCGATCGTCGGCCCGGGGTCGTTCGTTGTCGAGATTCGGATAGGTCGCCGGCTCATCGAATGCCACGACCTTGTCGTCGATCCACAGCAGGAGCTGCTGATCGGCGTTGGCAAACATGACGCGATGTTTGCCGCTGCCGCGCACGTTCGTGTGGCCGGTGCGCCGCCAATCAGACAGGCCGTCGATCGTCAAGTCCGCCTGGCCGGTGGCTACGTCGAGGGTGCAGCGAAAATGCCGCCCGCCTCGGACCAGATCCAACAGCACGGCGCCTTTGGTGCTGCGCACGTCAAGCTCGCAGTCGAGAATCAAGTCGCCCACCCAGTGCAGTCCCAGCGCGCTGGGCGCCGGACCATATTCGTGCCGCACCACGCGCGTATTGAACGCGTAGAAGTCGGTGATCAACTGCGGCCGGGCCGGCCGCGCGGGCGGCCAGCGCTCTTCGCGCCAGTTGACGTCCCCGGGCACCACGTGTTGATAGCGCATCCAGGCCTCGCCCGCCGCCGTGCCATCGGTCTGGTAGGTTCGCGTGTCCTTGGACGCTTGCCATGCGCCGGCGGCGTCCGGCTCCGACCAGGGCTGCCAGCGCAGGGGCCAGCCGTGCTCCAGCAGTTCGGGGCTGACAAAATCGTTGTCGTGCACGACCTGGGCCATCGCGCGCAGTTTTTCCGGCGGCTTGCGCTGAATCACGAAATCGGCATCGTCCGGTCCCTTGGTGTAAATGTCGCCGTGAAGGATCTTGACCGTTTCATTGGGCAAGCCGATCAGTCGCTTGATGTAGTAGGTCTCGGCCTCTTCGGGAAAACGGAATACGATGACGTCCCAGCGCTGGGGCTCGCTCCATTGATAGGAAACCTTGCTCACCCAAATGCGGTCGCCGCTATAGCTGGGGTTGCCGTGCCGGCCCGCGTTGTACTGGTCCGTGGGATCGACCGACATCGGAAAACGGCACATCGGGCAAGTGCAACTGACGACCTGGAACTGCGGATCGTGCTTTTCGACGCCGTTACGATCGGCCTCGTCGCTGCCGCTGGCCGAATAGCGATAGCCGCACTCGGGGCAAATCACGTCCTTGTGGCGTCCCATCAACGTCGGCGCCATCGACCCAGTCGGGATCACGAAGGCTTCGGCCTGGAAGGTCTTGAACAAGAAAGCCAGCGCCAGCGCAATAGCGATCGATTCGATCGTCTCGCGAACGCCCCGCGACAGGTTCGAGGCGCGGGCGGGCGACGTTGGACTCGCTGTGGCAACGGAATGTGTCATCTCTATGATTTTACCTGATAAGCCGCATGCGAGTGAAGTTGGGGAAAAACGGAAACGGGATCGGGGTGGCCGGCACTCGGTTGAAGGAGTGGGGCCAAAAAACCAGCAGGGCCTTGCCCACCAGCAACTCGCGGTTGACGAATTTCTCGTGCTCCCACAGCCGGGCGTCCTGGCTCAAGGGACTGTTGTCGCCCAGGGCGAAAAACTGGTCGGCCTTCAAGGGGAAGATCGCCTCGCGACGCTCGTCAAACGGGCTCGACTGCCCGGGCGGCGCCCACAGCTCGGGCGTCGACCAGAACTTGAGCAGCTCCCGATAGTTCATGTGCAGCAGGCGCCCCAGCGGCGGCGCATAATCGGCGACCGGACCTTCGCGGGCGGCGATGTAATAGATGTCGCGCCGCAGCCGCAAATGACTGACGCCGAGCGAGGCGTTCTGCGCCCCCACGCCCGCCGGGGCCAAATCGAGCGGATCGTGCGCATCGGATCGGGGGCGATCGTTGGCAAGCGGTTCGTAGCTCGTGGGAGTATCGAACTCGACCGCCGCGCCGTCGATCCACAGCAGCAGTTGCTCGTCGATGTTGGCGAATGCCACCTGGTGGCTTCCCGGCCCGCGAACCGCGGTGCTGGCCTGGGGCCGATAGTCGGGTAGTGAGTCGATCGAGAGCCGCGCCTGGCCGGTCTGACAGTCGATGGCGCAGCGAAAGTGGCGGCCGCCTTTGACCAAATCGAAAAGCGCCGTCCCCTGGGCCGCTTTCACGTCGCATTGGCATTCCAAAAGCAAGTCTCCGACCCAGTGCATGCCGAGCATTTGCGATTGTTCCAGCGGCTGGCCGCGCAGCACGCTCGTGTCGTAGGCGTAGAAGTCGGTGATCAGCCGCGGCCGGGGCTGGTAGTCTTTGGGCAGCGAACCGTTTTCCAACATCGCCCATTCGTCGATCGACGGCGCGAAGTGCTGATAGCGAAGCCATAGCGGGTCGCCGGCCTGGGCGTCGATTTCATAGGAGCGGCTGCCGTCGGAGCTTTTCCAGCCGTCTTGGGCCGTGGGTTCGGCCGCGGGCCAGGGCTGCCAGCGCAGCGGCCAGCCGGCCTGCGTCATCGCGTCGACCACGTAGTCGTTGTCGTAAACCATCTGCGCCATCGCCTGCAGCGTCGCCGGGCGGCGGCGTTCAACGTGAAACTCATTTTCCCCCTCGGCCTTGACATACAGATCGCCGTGCCAGAGTCGCACGATTTCGTTCGGCAGCCCGACCAGCCGCTTGATGTAATTCGTCTGTGCCTCGCCCGGATATTTGAACACGAATACGTCCCAACGCCGGGGCTCGGCGAATTCGTAGGCGAACTTGCTGACCAGAACCCGATCGCCGCCATACGACGGGTGCTCGCGCCCCGCGGCGGTCCGGGGATCGACGTTGGTGGTGAAACGGCACAACGGACAGGTGACCGCGACGACATCCTGGCCGCCGCCAACCCGGCCGCGTTGCTGCGCCAACTCCTCGTCTTCGCTGCTGGCGCCGGCCGAATAACGGTAGCCGCACTCCGGGCACTTCAGATCCTTGTGCTGCCCCATCAGGGTCGGCGCCATCGAACCGGTGGGAATCATGAAGGCTTCGGCCTCGAAGCCCCGAAACAAGAAAGCCAGAATGAACGCCACCGCGAACGATTCGATCGTCTCGCGAATCGCGCTGGCCGAAAACCACGAGTGGACCCACGATGCACCGGGGGTCGCACGCGGGGCCGCGCTGGGGGCCGTCGGCGCGAGCTTGGAATAGGACGTTTTTTTCTTGGCCATGGCAACTCAACGGTCATTGCAACGCGCTTGTGCGGCAGGCTTCTGGCCGGCCGTCGGAGCGGCGAATATAGCCGATTGTCATCCCCTCAGAAACTTGAAAACATGTCTCTTGCCAGCACCACGGCCAGCCCGGGGGTCTACCATCGCAACGCTCGACCCAACAATAGCCTACCGGAGAGAGTCTGGCGAGGCGACCAAAACCGGCTGTCCACCGCGTGCGGGCTGTTGTCGCCCAACAGAAAGTATTCGTCGGGCCCCAGCCGATACTGGGCCGGGGCGCCCAGAGGCCCTGGCGTGTAATAAACGTCGCGCAACACCTGCAAACCGCGAATCTCGACCCGGGGACCCTCGGCGCCGATGGCCAGAGGCTCGGCCGTCGGCGGTTGCGAACCGGCCTGCGGCAGATAGTCGTACTCCAACAGCACGCGCTCGTCGAGGGCCCATTGGATCCGGCAGTCTGCTAGCATCAGCTCCACCCGGGCTGGCTTTTGCAATTTTTCCGCGTGCACGGCGAACCGTGCGGCCAGCCGGCCGTTGTGCAACAGTTCTCCGTCGCCCGAGACGATGTTCAAACTGATCAGGAATTGATCGGTTTTGGAACTGTCGCACCAATAAACCAGGCCGGTTCCCGAAGCCTTCACTTCGCAGCGGAGGTAGAGGTCGGCCACGGTGCTGAGCTGACGCGATTCGTTTTGATCGTAGGGGCTTTCATCCACGATCTCTGCGGCAGTCGGCGCTGCCCCGGGGGTGACGTACCGACAATGGTGGTAGGTCAGCCAGTCGATGTTGTCGCCGGCCACGCGGGAGTTGGCCATATCGTGCGACATCGCCGTGTCAGACGCTGTGGCGCGGTCCGGATGGATCAACTTTTCGCCATCCCAGTGCCAGGTTCCGGCGGTATTGGCCCGCCAGCGCGAGTCGCGTGGCGAGGCGTGGTGCACCGTTACGGCCAGGGCCCGAGAGTCGGCCAGATTTTTCTTGGCCACCTGGCCGTCGATCAGCACGTCGCCATTTTGGATTTGCACCGATTCGCCGGGCAAGCCGACCACGCGCTTGACGCACAGCGTGCCGGGCTCTTCGGGACAACGAAAGACGACGACCTCCCAGCGGCGTGGCAAGCGCCACAGAAAAGCAGATCGGTCGACTAGCACGCGATCGCCCTGGAGTTCGACGCCCAGGAGCGGATTGTTTTCGGCTCCGCACTCGGGGCACACGGCCGGCATTCGATCGGCTGGAAGCGATTCCAGGGCACAGGCAAATTCGCGTTGGCAAGCCGTGCAGCGCCATTGTCGGTGCGGCCCCAGCAGCCAGGGCGCCATGGATCCGCTGGTTACGACGATCGGCACGATCAGCCCCTCGATGAGCCACGCATTGGCCAGGGCCGCGAGGATCGCGCCGGCGAGTAGCACACGGACCAACCGCCGCGGCGTGTGGGTCACGCGAATCACCCTGGAGAATGACTAGGATGGTTTTTCGGAACTGGTGTCGAGCACGGCCAGGAAGGCTTTTTGCGGGATATCGACGCTGCCGATCGACTTCATGCGTTTCTTGCCTTCTTTTTGCTTGGCCCACAGTTTTCTTTTGCGAGTGATGTCGCCGCCATAGCATTTGGCCGTGACGTTTTTGCGCATGGCCGAAATGGTTTCGCGCGCGATGACGCGGCTGCCGACGGCGGCTTGCAGGGCAATCTCGAACATGTGCCGATCGATTTCCGTGCGCAGTTTCTTGACGATGCCCCGGCCGCGGCGGTCGGCGTCGCGCCGATCGCAGATGATGCTCAGGGCGTCGACCCGTTTGCCGCCGACGAGAATATCCATGCGCACCAGGTCGGCCGGGAAGTACCCCACCAGTTCGTAGTCCATCGTGCCGTAGCCACGGGTCACGCTCTTGAGTTTATCGTGCAGATCGTAGATCACGTCGGCCAGCGGCAAGTTAAAGGTCAGCATGGCGCGGGTCGGCGAGAGATATTCGGTCCGTACGTACACGCCGCGGCGGTCGGTGCACAGTTGCATGACCGGCCCAATCGACTCCACCGGGAGCACGAAGTTGACCTTCACGATCGGCTGGCGGAATTCCTCGATCTGACCGGCGTCGGGCACTTTCTGCGGATTGTGGATGGACAGCGTCTCGCCGTTTTTCGTGAGGATTTCGTAGGTCACGTTCGGCGCCGTTTGCACCAGGTCCAGGTCGGCTTCGCCTTCCAACCGTTGCTGGATGATTTCCATGTGCAACAGGCCCAGGAATCCACAGCGGAAGCCGAAGCCCAACGCGTCGCTCGTTTCGGGCTCGAACTCGAAGCTCGGGTCGTTGATGCTCAACTTGGTCAGCGCGTCGCGCAGCTCTTCGAAGTCCTGGCCGTCGGACGGATAGAGCCCGCAATAGACCATGCGTTGCGGCGCCCGATAGCCGGGCAGCGCTGCGGCGCCGGCGTCGCCGGCCACGGTCACGGTATCGCCGACGTGCACCTGGCCGAGGGTCTTGATATTGCAGATCAGGTAGCCGACCTGGCCGGCTTGAAGTTTTTGGCAGGCGCGTCGCTGCGGCACGAATTGGCCCAGCTCCAGCACGTCGTGCACGGTGTTGGCGCGGATAAAACGAATTTTTTGCCCTTTGCGTACCGTGCCGTTCATCACGCGTACGTAGGTGATCGCGCCGCGAAACTCGTCGTAGTGACTGTCGAAGACCATCGCCTGCAATGGCGCGGCCGGATCGCCGGTGGGCGGCGGAATCCGCTGGACGATCGCCTGCAACAACTCGTCGGCGCCGAAGCCCGTCTTGCCGCTGCAGTGCAACACCTCCGCGGGATTGATCGCCAGCACCGATTCCATTTCGGTGGTCACTTCTTCGGGCCGGGCATGCTTCAAGTCGACTTTGTTGAGCACCGGCACGATCGTCAGGCCGTGTTCCATCGCCGCGTACGCGTTGGCGACCGTCTGGGCCTCGACGCCCTGAAACGCGTCGACCAGCAGCACCGCGCCTTCGCAACAAGCCAGGCTGCGCGAGACCTCGTATTGAAAGTCGACGTGACCCGGCGTGTCGATCAAATTCAACTCATAGCTCTGGCCGTCGTACTCATAGCGCATCGCCACCGCCCGGGCCTTGATCGTGATGCCGCGGGACCGTTCCAGGTCCATGTCATCGAGCGTCTGCTCGCGCATGTCCCGCTTGTCCAGCGTGCCGGTTTTTTCCAGCAGACGATCGGCCAGCGTGCTCTTGCCGTGGTCGATGTGCGCGATGATGGAAAAGTTGCGGATGTGTTTGCAGTCGAGATTGGCCATAAGTCTTTTGAAACCGTTGCGAAGCCGAGGTCGTCCGAGCGGCGCGGGCGAGAGGGACTTGCGCCGAGCCTCGGACTCTTGGATCAGTGCTGTGTCAAGTGGGCGCGCCGGGCCAGCCCGGCGGCGCCGATATAGCCCGCGTCGCCACCGAGCGACGCGAAGTCAATTGTGGTCCGCTCGGCGAGCATGGGAAACGCTCGGGCGGTAACCTCTTGTTTTACCCGCTTTAGGAACTTGCGGCCCGTGGCCGTTTCGTGCTGGCCGAAGGTCATCGCGCCGCCGATCACGACGCCCTGCGGATCGATGGCGTGCATCGCCGAAACCACGCCGATCCCCAAGTAGCGGGCCGTCTCCAAAACCATCTCCAACGCCAGCGCATCGCCGCGTTCGGCCTCTTCGTCCACCATCAGCGCCGTGAGTTCCTCGCCGGCGTCGCGTCGCTTGCCGAGCGAGCTCGGCCGGCCGGTGAGCAAGGCCTCCTCGGTGCGTTTGGCCAGCGACGAGGCGCTGGCGTACGCTTCCAAATGTCCGGGCTGCCCGCAGGAACATATTCGGGCATTGTCGTGATAGTCGATAATCAGGTGTCCTAATTCGGAGCCCGCGCTATGTTCGCCTTGCACCAGCAGGTCTTCGACGATGATGCCGCCACCGACGCCGGTGCCGAGCGTGAACAAGACCATGCTATGCAGCACCTTTCCGCTGCCAACCCAATATTCGCCGAACGCCGCGCTGCGGGCGTCGTTGGCAAAGGTGACCGGCAATCCGCAAATCTGGCTCAGCCGATCGCGAATCGGAAAGTTCCACCAGCCGGGCAAGTTGCCGGGCGTCAGTAAGATGCCGTTGGCAATATCCATGGTACCGGGAGTGCCCAGCCCGACTCGCGCGAGCGACGCGACCTCGAGGCCGGCCTCGGCGACTACTTTTTGTAACGCTTGATTCGTGCAAACCAGGGCCTTCTGGGGACCCTCGTCGACCTGGGTGGGAAGGCTCGTCCAGCTCAGGGGTCGACCCAGGTCGTCGACCACGCCGATTTTGATGTTGGTCCCCCCGACGTCCACTCCTGCAAAAAATGGGGGCTGTGCCTCGGCCAACGGAATGAACTGCCGGGAGTGAGCCATTGCGTTCGCTGGGGACAAGCATGGGCGGAGGGGTCGGGTTGGCGATGCAACCGGAAGAAGTATAAGGGGTTGGGCCCTCCTAGGCAATGTGGACTCGGGGCCGATTCCTGGCACTTACGCCGAAACGGTGCTTGCCTGGCCGGCAAATGCGGCCGAGCGATCGCCAATTTGCTTGGGCGCGTCTGGAAATCACGCGACGGCCGAAACTACTTCTTGGGCCGCACGGTCAGCGCCTTGCTGCAACGCTTGCAGCGTTTGCGTTGCGGGTTCAGCTTGGCGCCGCACTTGGGGCACCGCAGCGCCTTGAGCTTCTGTACGAAAGCACTATGGGGGCGGGTTCTCATGGAAGGTTCGTCTCACAAGTCAAGGACCTGGCACTCTGCCGTCTGGCGCTGCCGGCGGCAGGGTCTTCCAGAGCCGGTCAAGAATAGCAGGTTGGTCCAAGCGTGTCTATCGAAAGGCGCACTTCCCGCGCGGCGCGCTTTTCCGATAATTCAGAAGTTGGCTTCTATCCTTCGTGCAGGGGGGTCGCTAAGATGTCCACGATAGGACGGATTTTGTGCACCTGCTTGTTTCACCCCCCGATCCGTCGCCCGCGTTCCGAATTCAGCGCCAACGATCGAAACGATCGCATGGCTTCGATTCGGAGCCAAGCCGTGGTTGCCGTGCCCCGCGCCTGCGCTGCTGCTGTGCGGCTCGGCACCGACCGGAACAAGCAGGGACGATGAGCAACAGCCTGTCCTCAGTCAACCGCGCTTCGATGTGGAAAACACTCGCTCAGAGCGTGCAAGGAACCGCGCACCGGCAGAGTGGTCAGGCATGCCAGGATAGCTGCGCAGCCAGGCAAATCGCCTTAGAGAACGAGACGGTATTAGTTTTGGTTTGCTCCGACGGCGCCGATAGCGCGGCGCTCTCGCAGATCGGCTCGCGTTTGGCGTGCGAAACGATCGTCGACGTGGTGGCCCTCGAGTTGCGATCAACCAGGAAACTGCCGGTGATCTTGCTCGACCGAGTCATGAATTGGCTGCGGCAGGTGCACAAGGTGCTGGAGACGGAAGCCGAATGGCGCAGCGTCGACGCACAGCAATTGGCCTGCACGTTGTTGATTGCGGTCGTCGGGCAATCCGGCGCGGCATTTGGCCAGGTGGGCGAGGGGGCAATTGTCGTCTGGCAGGACGGTCAGTATCGAAATGTCTTCTGGCCCCCGTCGGACCAGCCGATTGCAACGCACCAGCTCGTCACCGACCCGGAGTTTGAATCGTTCCTGGCGTTCACATGGCGTGAAACGTCGGTCGACGAAGTGGCCCTGTTGACCGGCGGCCTGCATGCGTTGGGAGTTGATTTTCGCGACCAGCAGGCGGGCGAGCCCTTTTTTGGTCCCCTGTTCCAATCATTGCGCAAGCAGGCCCAACCCGAGGCATTGCTCGGGGCCTTGTGCGAACTTCTGGAATCGCCTGCGGTGGTCGAGCGCACCGACAAAGACAAGACCGCGATCCTGGCGACGCGGGCCGCGGTGTGAGGACATTGGGCCACCGGCTCAGGCCAGAATGCCGTGCACCACTTCGCCCTCGACGTCGGTCAGGCGAAAGTCGCGGCCGGCGAAGCGATATGTCAGCCGCAGGTGGTCCAGGCCCAGCAGTTGCAGCATCGTGGCGTGCAGGTCGTGCAGGTGCACTTTGTTCTCCACCGAATAGTAGCCGTAATCGTCGGTGCGGCCGTATTGAATGCCCGGCCTGACGCCCCCGCCGGCCAACCACATGGTGTAGCCTTGCGGGTTGTGGTCGCGGCCGTCGTCGCCCTGCGCGGTGGGCGTGCGCCCGAACTCGCCGCCCCACAGCACCAGCGTGTCTTCCAACAGGCCGCGGGCTTTCAGGTCTTGGATCAAGCCGGCGATCGGGCGGTCGACTTCCAGGGCGTTGCTGGCGTGATCTTTTCTCAGTCCGCCGTGCTGATCCCATTTATAACTGTGGCTGACTTGCACGAAGCGCACGCCGCTTTCGGCGAACCGCCGGGCCATCAGGCATTGCCGGCCGAAGTTTTTCGTCTTCTCTTCGTCCAGGCCGTAGAGCTTGAGCATGGCCGGCGACTCGTCGGAGATATCTTGCAGCCGCGGCGCGGCGGCTTGCATGCGAAAGGCCAGCTCGAACGCGTCGATCCGCCCTTCGAGCGCCAAATCGGGCCCGGCCTGGGCCAGATGTTCGGTTTGCATTTGCCGCAGCAGGTCCAATTCGAGCCGCTGCGAGCTGCGCGAGGTTTGATCGTTTTCGATAAACGGAATTCGCGCGCGGTCGGACGGAATGCTGGCGTTGCCCAACGGAGTGCCTTGGTACGCGGCGGGCAAAAACGCGGAACTGTAATTGTTTTCGGCCCCGTGCGTCAGCGTCGGGCAGACCGTGATGAAGCCGGGCAGATCCTGGTTCTCGGTGCCCAGACCGTACGTGATCCACGAGCCCATACTGGGGCGCACGAACGTGTCGCTGCCGGTGTGCAGTTCCAACAGCGCGCCGCCGTGGCGGCTGTTCGAGCCGTGCATCGAGTTGATGATGCACAGTTCGTCGACGACGCCGGCGGTGTGCGGAAACAACTGGCTGACCCACGCGCCGCTTTGGCCGTGCTGTTGGAATTTCCAGGGTGATTTCAGCAGGTTGCCGGTCTGGCTGGAGACCACCCGCGGCTTGGCGAAGGGCAGCGGCTTGCCGTGGTCCCGTTCCAAGAGCGGCTTGTAATCGAACGTGTCGACTTGCGACGGTCCGCCGTGCATGAACAGGAAGATGACGCGTTTGGCCCGGGCCGGAAAATGGGGCGGGCGCGGCGCCAAGGGATTGCCCCTGGCGGCCGCGGCCGCTTCGTCGGCCAACAGGCCGGCCAGCGCCAGGCTGCCAAATCCGGCCGCCGACGATCGCAGCATCTCGCGCCGCGTCATGGGCCCGCGGTCATCGCAGCAGTCGCAGCCGTTCCAATGTGGATTCATGACTTTTTTCCTCGCTTCCGACCGTCTGGCTCAGTCCAGATAAATGAATTCGTTGGATGAGAGAATCACGCGGCACAACGCTTGCCAAGCCCGCACCCGAGCTTCGGCCGGCGCCATTTTTTTATCGGCCAGGTCTGCCTGATAGAGGCCGACGAACTGCAAGGCCCGACTGATTTCCTGCGGACTTGGCGGCCGGCTGTAGGCCCGTTGGTAGGCGGAACCGACGCGGGCGGAGTCGTCGGACTCCGAAGAGCTCAAAAGTTGCTCGGCCAGAACTCGAGTTTGGCCGAGTACGATCGGGCTGTTCATCATGAACAGCGCTTGCGGCGCCACGGTAGTCGAGGCGCGCTTGCCGTTCATGGCGCTGGGGTCGGCAAAATCGAACGCCGAAAACACCTCGTACACGGCGCTGCGCACGACCGGCAGATAGACCGAGCGGCGCAGATTCTCGTAACGCACTTCGTTCTTCGAAACGGTGCTCGTGACGTACGTGTGGTTGGCGCTGGTCAACAGCGTGCCGCCCATCGACCAATCGACCTGGCCGGCGGTGGCCAAAATCGCGTCGCGAATTTCCTCGGCTTCCAAGCGGCGATGGTTCATCCGCCACAACAGACGATTCTCCGGATCGGCCTCGGCCGCCTGCGCGTCGTAAGCGGTGCTCATCCGGTAGGCGCTCGACAGCATGATCAGCCGGTGCATGGCCTTGATCGACCAGCCCGATTCGACGAAGCGGCGGGCCAGCCAATCCAACAGCGGTTGATTGTCGGGGCGCTCGCCCAGCTTGCCGAAGTTGTCGGGCGAGCGGACCAGGCCTTCGCCAAAATGGCCCTGCCAGATGCGATTGATCATCACGCGGCTGGTCAACGGGTGGTCGGGCCGGCTGAGCCAGGCGGCCAGTTCCAGCCGGCCGCTGGACTGAGCGGGGATCGGCGCTTGTGCGTCGCCGGCCAGAATGCGCGGAAACCGTCGCGGCGCTTCATCGCCCAGCGTCAGGTGACTGCCGCGAATGTGCACGCGCAAGTTTTTCGGCTCGCGTTCGGCTACGGCCAAGGCTTGCGGAACTTCGGGTTTGGCTTTCTGCAAATCGGCCAGTTGTTTTCGCAGCGTGACGAGCGATTGTCGTGTGGCATCCGCATAATCAGCCTCGGCCCCCTTGGGCACGGCGAACGGGCCGGCCGGATCGACCAGTAGCTGTCGGAATGCTTCCTTGGTCGCATCGGCCAACGCGGCCGGCTGATTGCCGGCTGTCTTTTGCTGCTGCTGAAGAGCTAACTCGGCTTCACGGCAGAGTTGCTCGTAGCGCGCGGCCAGTTCACCGGTAGATCGCGGGCGAGGCGCGCGCACGAGCGCCGCGGCCACGCCCGTGCTTTCGTCCACCGCCGGCGCGATTCCACGGGCTTCGGCCGCGTGCCAGGCATGCCAGGTATGCAGGACCGAATGCGGATCATCCTTCGTGCGCTCCAGATAGGCGGCCCACTGGTCGAGAATCGAGCGGTTCAAATCCCCCGTGTCGATCGTCTGGCCCACGACGCGCCAAGTGGCCGTGGCGGGATCCTTGGCATAGCGGGCCGGCAGCAAGGCTAGCTTATCGACGTGCGGGAAGGGCTGGTCCCGCTCCAGGCGAAGCACGTGCTTGCCCGAGGCCAGCGGCACCACCGCTTCGATCGACCAACGTTGCGTATCGGGATCCCATGAGCCGGTCACTTTGCCGGCCGCGTCGGTGGTCAGTTTGCGCCCGTCGAGGGTCAACGCCAGCGGGCGCGATTCGGCGGCGGCGTAGCGCAGCGCGATTTGATAGGTGCCGGCGGCCGGCAGTTCGAAATCGTACTCGGCCACGTTGGGCAGCGGCCCGGCGTTGTAGATCACACCGATGCCGGGGCCATAGACCGTGAAATCGCGGGTCACGTTGCCGCGGGCGAAGTTTTCGGCTTCGAGCACCACGGCGCCGTTGCCCAATTGTCCGCCGGACAACTCGCTCGTCAGGGCGGCCAGTGCTCGCTTCTGTTGGTCGCGCTGGGCGGCAGCGAGCAAGTATCGAGCAAGTTTGCCGCGGGCTTCGCCGAGCAGTTGGGCGTTGGCGGCGTCTTGCACGGCCTGGATCTCGGCCGACCTGGCGGCGAGCTGCTGTTCGTGGGCTTTCTGTCGGGCCACGTCGGCGCTGGTGGCCAGCGGCCGCTCCGACCACATCGCGACCACGTGGAAGTTTTCCATGGTCTTGGTGCTCTTGAAGATGCCGGCCAGCGCGTAGTAGTCGGCCATGGAAATCGGATCGAACTTGTGGTCGTGGCAGCGCGCACAGCCGAGCGTCAGTCCCATGAAGGCGCGCCCAATCGTGTCGACCTGCTCGTCGATGATATCCATTTCCATCTTGACCGGGTCGTCTTCGGCCAGCATTTTCGGCCCGAGCACCAAGAACCCGGTGGCGATCAGCCGCTGGAAGTTGGTCGGTTCGTCGGCCGCGGGCATCAGGTCGCCGGCAAGTTGCTCGCGCAGAAATTGATCGTAGGGCATGTCGCGATTGAAGGCCGTCACGACGTAATCGCGATAACGCCAGGCGTTGGCCATGGCCATGTTTTCGTCCATGCCGTTGCTGTCGGCGTAGCGTGCCAGGTCGAGCCAACGCCGGCCCCAGCGCTCGCCGTAACGGGGCGAAGCCAACAGGCGATCGATCACTTTCGCAGAGGCATCGCTCGACGCATCGGCCAGAAACTCCTCGACTTCCTCGGGCGTGGGCGGCAGGCCGTGCAGGTCGAACGTGGCGCGACGAATCCACTTCCGCTTATCGGCCGGCGGCGCCGGACGCAGGCCGTGCGTCTCCAGCGGGGCCAACACGAAAGCGTCCAACACGCCTTGCGGCCAGGCCGTGTTCTTGACGGTCGGAACCTCCGGTTCGGCCGGAGGCTGAAACGCCCAAAAAGCACGATCCTCGTCGCTGATGCCCACCGTGTTGCCGGCCGCTGGTGGCGGCCCTGGCTGGGGCGAGTCGGGCCACGGCGCGCCTTGCGCGATCCAGGCCGTAAGATCGGCGATTTCCTCCGCCGGCAATTTCGTCTTCGGCGGCATCTGCACTACGTCGCCGTGATTGATCGCGTCGATCAGCAGGCTGCCTTTTGGATCGCCCGGCTTGATCGCCGGCCCGATGTCGCCCCCTTTGAGCAGTGCGGCGCGCGAGTCGAGCCGCAGGTTGCCCTCGGTCTTCGACTCGGGACCGTGACATTGATAACAACGGGCGACCAGGATTGGCCGGACCTTGGTTTCGAAAAACTTCGCGGCCTGCGTATCGACCGCCGGGCTCTCGGCCGCGACGACCGTCGCGACAAGTAACCACGGGGCCAACGGTGTGAAGATGGACCAACAGCGACGCATCATACTCGGGCACCTGGCTGCCGGGTTCGGGGGATTGTCGCGCAAGGAGGGACCCATCGGGGCTGCTCTCCATTGTATAAGCCCCCAATGCGATTGTAACCATGGAAAACGTCGGCTAACGCCCCCCGTGCGATGTGTCGCGCGCAGCCCGCGGACGCCCGATGCGACCACGTGCCTGGGAATGTGCGCCCGGCTTGTGTCGCTTATGCCGCCGAGCTTACGATGAGGCCCGGTTATGGGGTGTTTCGGTGGCGTACAGCAAGGCCCCGCGCTTATGTCGCATTTCACGTGGATCGACGGCGGCATTGTCGGCTTGTATTTGCTGGCCACGATGGTGGCCGGGCTGAGCGTTCGCAAGTACGTGGGCAAGGTCGAGCACTTTCTGGTGGCCGGCCGAGAGATGAACGTCTATCTGGGCGTCGCCTCGCTGGCGGCGACCGAGTTCGGCATCGTGACCTGCATGTCGGCGGCCGAGCTGGGTTACAAGCACGGATTTGCCGGCGCTTCGGTCGGCATTACCTACTTCCTGGCCATGTTCGTGGTCGGCTATACCGGCTTCTGCGTGAAGCCGCTGCGCGATTCGGGCGTGATGACGATCGCCGAGCTCTTCGAACAACGCTTCGGCTCGCGCATCCGCTGGTGGAGCGGGTTGGTGATCGTGGTCGGTGGGTTGCTGAACATG
The DNA here is from genome assembly GCA_041499515.1 of Planctomycetia bacterium. Lineage (GTDB taxonomy): Bacteria > Planctomycetota > Planctomycetia > Pirellulales > PALSA-1355 > PALSA-1355. Next base: position 26,908 of record JBGQKM010000025.1, read on the forward strand.
GGGACTTTTCTGCGGCAAGGCGGAGATTTTCTGGTGACCGTTTGTGGTTTGGAGCCGGGCAAACTCGAAATCACGATGACGGTGCTGTTGGTTGCCGTGGCGATTTACACCATGGTTGGCGGCATGTTGTCGGTGCTGGTCACTGATTACCTGCAATTCATCGTGATGAGCGTTGGACTGCTGGCCGTTACGTTCATGATGCTCGCCGAAATTCCCTGGAGCACTCTGGTCGAGGCCGTCGAACGAAAACACGGCCCGGGCGGATTCAATCCGTTTGTGAATCCCAAATTGGGCTGGCCGTTCGTGGTGTTCAACGCGCTACTGAATACTGCCGCCGTGCTGAGCTGGCAGACGACCATTGCGCGACTGTTATCCGCCAAGGATACCAAGACGGGGCAACGCGTCTACACGGCGACGAGTTTCTACTTCGTCTGCCAATTCCTGATTCCGGGCATTTGGGGCATCGCCGCTTTGGCCACGCTCGAGCCGGGAGTCGTCGGAGAAGACAACGTGGCCCAGGCCATGCCGATATTTCTCAGCACCACCGTGCCGGTGGGACTGATGGGATTGCTAGTGGCGGGAATGCTGGCCGCCGACATGTCGACCGACTCGTCGTACATGCTCACCTGGGGCAGCGTCATCTACAACGATCTGCTGGCGCCGCTGCGCAAGGGGCGCTGGTCGGAGCGGCGCGGGCTGCTTGTGAATCGGATCATCATCGCCCTGATCGGCGTATTTCTGTTGTGGTATGGATTGTGGTACAAAATCGGCGAGAGCGGCATTTGGGCCTACCTGACGATTACCGGCACGATTTACCTTTCCAGCATGTCCACGTTGCTCATTGCCTGCTGCTATTGGCCGCGCGCGAACAATTGGGGCGCGGCCGGCGCGATCCTGGTCGGCGCCGTCATTCCGCTGGCCTACCTGGTTTTGGAGCAAGTCGAGGAAACCCAGCAACTGGCCACGAGGATCGGCCCGTACTATTCTGGAATCGCGGCATTTGCCGGCGCCGCGGCGGCAATGATCATTGGATCGCTATTGAAACCCGGCGCGCACAAATCCGACACGACGAGCCAAACTTATGGCAATTGATTTTTGGTGGTGGCTGACGGTCGCCTGCCTGGTGTGGTATTCCACCATCACGGTTTACGTCAGCGTGCGCGGCATCTTCGACATCAAGCACATGCTGGCGCGGCTCGCGGCATTGCGCGACGCGGAAAAAGAAGAGCAAGCTTGAAGGCCGCCATGCTTGCTGCGGCCAACTCTGACACGAGGAACGCGAGGCGATGGTTTCCGAACCCACTTCCGGCACACCCGCGGCCGTGCCGACAAAGCCCGCACGGGCCCAAGCACCGGCGGGCCGGAATCGGTGGTGGCGGAAACTGTTGACCGTTCTGGTCGTCGGCTACGGCCTGTCGATCGTGGCGCTGTGGGCCTGGATGTACTGGCAGGGCGATCGAAACTGGTCGGCCACCCTCTTCCTGTACGGGCCGCGCTGGATTTGCGGGTTTCCCCTGCCGATCTTGGCGCTGGCAGCCGCCGTCTGCCGGCGACGCCTGCTGGCGCCTTTGGCCGTCACCGCCGTGGTGATTGTCTTTCCGATCATGGGCTTGCAAGTCCATCTGCCGGCACGCGCGGCGGCTGCTCCAGGCTTGCGCGTGATGACGTGCAACGTCAATCAGGATCAGTTTCGAATTCTCGATCTGGCCGAATTGATCGAACAGGAAAAGCCCGACGTGGTGGCGCTGCAGGAAGTCACCGTCCCGACGCGATTCATCTGGCCCGCCGGATGGCACGCGGTCAAGCGCGACCATTTCATTTTGGCAAGCCGATTTGCGATCACCGGGCGCGAGGACGTCAGCCGGATCGGACGCCCGGGCGTGCTTGCATCCATGCGTTTCGAGTTGCAACTGCCCGATCGAACGATCCAAGTTTTTAATGTGCACCTGCAGACGCCGCGGCAGGGTTTCGAGGCGGTATTGAGCCGCCAGACCCTGATCGCCACGCGGGGCATCGCACGCTTGGAGGCGGTCTTGCGCGAACGCCAGGCCGAGGCGCGGAAAACCAGCGATTGGATCGCCCAGTTCCCAGGACCGAAAATCGTGATGGGCGACTTCAACACTCCGGTCGAAAGCACCCTGTTTCGCGGCGACTGGTCCTGGCTGGCCGATGCGTTCTCCAAGGTCGGCCTCGGATTTGGATTCACCAAAATCACCCCGGTCGCCGGCTGGAGCTACGGCGCCCGCATCGATCACGTCCTTTACAGTCCCGAGTGGCGCGTGCTGCGTTGTTGGGTAGCCGGCGACATCGGCTCGGACCATTTGCCCTTACTGGCCGAATTCGAGTAGCCGCGCGCTCGCGTCGCGCGCATGCGACGGGCCATATGCTGGCTGTTGGCCGGGCGCGAAATTCGGGAAAAAACCGGGCCGCGGGGCCCTTGGCGCCCGGGTCGCTGGCAATCGGTCGACGGCCCGACTATCCTGAAAGCACTCCTTCGTCGCGCGCCAATTCGTGGTCTCGATGGCGCGGCACGGTCCCGGGCTGTTGGTATGCGAGATTTCATTCCGATCCTGCGCCGACTCTTTGCCGCAGGATGGTTGCTCATGCCCGCGCTGGCCGGGACAGCGCATGCCGTGGTCATTTC
>JBGQKM010000026.1:0-29527 GCA_041499515.1 Planctomycetia bacterium
CAGCCTACGGAGGCGCAGCCATGATGCCGTCTCCCGCATTGACCAGGTATTTGCGCCGCGTTGGCATGGGCGGTCTGGCGGTGGCCGTTGTCGGCGGCGCCGCGTGCGCCTATGGTGACGCGAACCTGAGGGAACAATTTTATCCGGCCTATCTTACGGCATATCTCTTTTGGCTGGGAATCACTCTGGGATGCATGGGGTTGGCGATGCTGCACGGGCTGACCGGCGGCGCGTGGGGCCTGACGATCCGGCGGGTGGTCGAGGCGGGCTATCAAACGATGCCGCTGATGGCTCTTTTGTTCGCGCCGCTTTGGTTGGGCGTCGAGCGGATGTACGAGTGGGCCGATCCGGAAGTCATGCGAGGCAGCGAGGTACTGGCGCGCAAGGCCGGCTACCTGAACGTCGATGGCTTTCACACGCGGGCGATCGTCTATTTCTTCGTGTGGATCGCGATCACATGGTCGCAAGACCGCTGTACGCCGAACGACGAGTTTCAGGGCGATACACCACGGGGCCGCCGCTTGCAGCGCGCCAGTGCCCTGGGCTTCATCGCCTATGGCCTGACGATCACGCTGGCTTCCGTCGATTGGGTCATGTCGCTGGAGCCCGAGTGGTATTCGACCATGTATGGTGTGCTTTACATGGGAGGGCAAGCGGTTTCGGGCATGTCGTTTGCGTTAATCGCGGTGATCGCGCTGGGGCGTTTCGAACCCTGGTCGCGGACCGTCACTCCGCTGCGTCGCCACGACTTGGGCAATCTGCTTTTGGCCTTCGTCATGTTCTGGGCCTATGTCGCTTTCATGCAGTACCTGGTCATCTGGTCGGGGAACCTACCGGAGGAGAATGTCTGGTATCTGCACCGCTCCCGAGGCGGCTGGGAATACCTGGTAATGAGCCTGATGGGGTTGCACTTTGCCGCGCCATTCCTGCTGCTCTTGTCGCGCAGTTTGAAGCGGCAAGCGGCGGGCATCTTGCGGATTGCCGTGTTGCTGTTGGTCATGCGCTATGTCGATTTGTATTGGCTGGTCGTGCCCGGATTCCAACGTGGCACCAGCGACACCCAGGGGTTCACATTTCACTGGCTCGATCTGGCGGCCCTGGCGGCGATTGGCGGCGCGTGGCTGGCGGTGTTTGCCTGGCGTTTGCTAGTACGAGTGAGGTTGCCGATTTACGATCCCGAGTCTACGGAGGCAGTCGATGAACGAGCCGGCCGCACCGCAGTCGCCTGATTCGCAGGGACGCGTCGGGTACGAAACGACCGACGCCAGCGCGTTCTACGTGGGCCTGTTTGCGCTGGCGTTGGTGTTCATGACGGCGCTCGTGCTGCTGTTTTTGAGTTGGATGTTTTGGCGGTTCGAGGCGTCGGCCGAGCTGGCCGATCCGGTGCAAAGCCCCGTGGCCGGTGATCAGACGCCGCCGGCGCCGCGGCTGCAAACCCAGCCCAGCACCGAGTTGGCCCGGCTCCGCCGCGGCGAAGACCAAACACTCGGCAGCTACAAGTGGATCGACCAACACCAAGGAATTGTGCGGATTCCTATCGAGCGGGCGATGGAACTCTTGGCAAAGCGCGGCCTGCCGGCGCCAGATGCAGGCAAGCCCAATGCCACCAAGCGGGAGCGGGCGCCATGAAACGCGTCACAAGTATCGCCACGGCAAGCTTTCACCCTGCCATAACGGCTGCGGCGATGGTCGCTCTGGCGATCGGCCATGGTCTTCCCGCCCACGCCCAGCGGTTCGCTTCGGCCCCCTACGGCACTCCTGCCGGAAGCAGTCCGACGGCCGACATGCTTCGCGACGTGGGGATCGAGCAGCACCTCGACGCGCGATTGCCGTTGGACGCCGTGTTCCGCGACGAGACGGGCCGTGAGGTCAAGCTAGGCGACTACTTCGGCGACCAGCCGGTTGTCGTGGCCTTGGTGTACTATCGCTGCCCGATGCTGTGCACCCAAGTGCTCAATGGCTTCCTCAACTGCAGCCAGGCGATGCCTTTGGAGATCGGCCGCGATTATCAGGTGGTTACCGTCAGCTTCGATCCGCGCGAAACGCCCGAACTGGCAGCCGAAAAGAAGGCTCGCTACGTGGGGGCTTATCGCCGGACGGGCGCAGTCAACGGCTGGCATTTCCTGACTGGCGACCGACAAAGCATCGCGCGACTCACCGAAACGGTCGGCTTCCGCTACCGTTTCGATCCTAAGAGCGACCAATTTGCCCACGCCAGCGGCATCGCGGTGGCAACGCCCGATGGGCGGCTGGCCCGCTACTACTACGGCATCGAGTTCTCGCCCGACGATCTGCGGTTAGGACTGGTGGAAAGTTCGGCCGGGCGGATTGGATCGCTTGTCGACCAGGTGCTGTTGCTCTGTTTCCACTATGACCCGCTGACCGGCAAGTACGGTTTGGTGATCGCCGACGTGTTGCGGCTGACCGGCTTGCTGACGGTAATACTGCTAGGCGGATTCCTGGTCGCCATGTACCGCCGCGAGCGCCGGCGGCCGAAATTGCTGCGCGGCGACTTCTTTCCTCTCGGCGCGCAGCAGGAAACTGACCCGATGCCTACGCCACCATGATTGACGACGGCTTTCGACTATTTCCGGAACAGGCTTCGACGCTCGCGCCGCGTGTCGACGCTCTGTATTTCTTCTTGCTGGGCGTGGCCGTGTTCTTCACGGTTCTAATCGCCGCGCTGATCGTGTATTTCTCGATCAAGTACCGCCGCGGCAACACGAAGGTCGATCGCGCGCCGAGCCACGAGGGGGGCCACGCCTTCGGCTTGGAAATAACCTGGATGGTAGTCCCGTTGGTGATCTCAATGACGATCTTCGCTTGGGGCGCTTCGCTGTATTTCTTGGAGTACCGGCCGCCGGCCGGAGCACTCGAGGTGCGGGTGGTGGGAAAACAATGGATGTGGAAATTCCAGCACCCCGACGGCCGCCGCGAAATCAACGCGCTGCACGTACCGCTGGGGCAGCCGGTGAAGCTGATGATGATCTCCGAGGACGTGATCCACAGCATGTACGTTCCCGCGTTCCGCATCAAACGCGACGTCCTGCCAGGTCGCTATAGTTCCTGCTGGTTCGAGGCAACTCGCGCCGGCGAGTTCCACCTGTTCTGCGCCGAGTATTGCGGCACGAACCACTCGCGAATGATCGGCCGCGTCGTCGTCGTCGAACCGGCCGACTATCAGGCCTGGCTGGGCGGCGGCAAGTCGAACCTGCCGCCGGCCGAAGCCGGCAAGCGGCTCTTTGAGGACTTGCGGTGCGTGACTTGCCACGTGCCGCTGGGGGCCACGGGCCGCTGTCCGCCGCTGGACAATCTCTACGGGCATCAGGTCAAGCTGTCCAACGGCCAAACGGTCACGGCCGACGACGATTATCTTCGCGAATCGATCCTTCAGCCCGGAGCCAAGCTCGTCGTCGGCTACCCGACGCTGATGCCCAGCTTCGACGGTCAAGTGGACGAGGAACAATTGATCCAGTTGCTCGCTTACATTAAATCGCTGGCCCGCCCGGCGCCGGCGGAGGCCCCGCCCTAGTCAAACGCCATGACCACCATCATCGCACCCGAAACGGCCGCGCCGCCGGATCCCAATCAGCCGCCGCGGCAGCATTACCTCAACGCCGGCTACACGGTTCGTTCGTGGCTCTTGACCACCGACCACAAGCGAATCGCGATCCTTTTCCTGGTGTCGATTACGTTCTTTTTTGTGGTCGGCGGGCTGGCGGCCACCGTGGTGCGGCTCGATCTGATGACGCCACAAGCCGATTTGGTGCAGACCGAGACGTACAACAAGCTGTTCACGGCGCACGGCGTGATGATGGTTTTCTTTTTCCTGATCCCGTCGATTCCCTCGGTGCTGGGAAATTTCCTCGTGCCGCTGATGCTGGGCGCGCGCGACCTGGCATTTCCCAGGCTGAACCTGTTGAGTTGGTACGTCTACACCATCGGCGGCTTGTTCACGCTCTACGCGATGCTGGCCGGCGGCGTGGACACCGGCTGGACTTTTTACACTCCCTACAGCAGCACGTACAGCAACACCTACGTGATGGCCACCGCCGTGGGAATCTTCATCACGGGCTTCTCGTCGATCCTGACCGGGCTGAACTTCATCGTCACGATCCACAAGATGCGGGCCCCCGGGCTGACCTGGTTCCGCTTGCCGCTGTTTATCTGGTCCATCTATGCCACGAGCATCATCATGGTTCTCGGCACGCCGGTGCTGGCCATCTCGCTGCTGCTGGTGGCCATGGAGCGACTGCTAAAGATTGGCATTTTCGACCCCAAGCTGGGCGGCGACCCGATCCTGTTCCAACACCTGTTCTGGTTTTATTCGCATCCGGCGGTATACATCATGATTCTGCCCAGCATGGGCGTGGTCAGCGAGATCGTTCCGTGTTTTTGCCGCAAGCGGCCTTTCGGTTATGCGTTCATCGGGTTTTCAAGTTTCGCGATCGCCGTGTTCAGCTTCCTGGTCTGGGGCCACCATTTGTTTGTCAGCGGCCAGTCGATCTACGGCGGCATGGTTTTCTCGTTGCTCAGCTACCTGGTGGCCATTCCCTCGGCCGTCAAAGTATTCAATTGGACCGCCACGCTGCACAAGGGTTCGATCAGCTTCGACACGCCGATGCTCTATGCCCTGGGCTTTATCGGCCTGTTCACGATGGGCGGGCTGACGGGATTGTTCGTCGCGGCGCTGGCCGTGGACGTGCACGTCCACGATACGTATTTCATCGTGGCCCACTTTCATTACATCATGGTCGGCGGTGCGGTGATGGGCTATTTGGGCGGCATCCACTACTGGTGGCCGAAGATTAGCGGACGGCTCTACCCGGAGGGCTGGGCGCGGCTTTCGGCGATTTTGATCTTCTTCGGTTTCAACCTGACCTTCTTCCCGCAGTACATTCTGGGCTACCTCGGCATGCCGCGGCGCTACCACGTTTATCCCGAAGAGTTCCAGTTGCTCAATGTGATGTCGTCGGCGGGGGCCTCGATCCTCGCCCTGGGCTATTTCTTCCCGTTGAGCTACCTGCTCTGGTCGCTACGTTTCGGCAAGATCGCCCCACCCAACCCTTGGCGAGCCGCGGGGCTGGAATGGCAAACCCCGTCGCCGCCGCCGACCGAGAACTTTGCCGAGACGCCGGTCGTGGTGGACGAGGCATATGACTATCAGAGGATTGATGGATTCGCCGTCGCAGGAAGTGGAGCCGCCGCGAGTCCAAGATCGCATCGCGAGGAATCGACTCATGGCTGAAGTCCACGCGCCCGGCACACCGCGTGCTCTGGCACACCAGTTCGATGACCTCGAGCAACAGCACCAGGCCGACGAACTGGGGATGTGGCTGTTTCTCTCTACGGAGATCATGTTCTTCGGCGGATTGTTCCTGGCTTATACGATCTACCGCACGCAAGATGAGGCGGCTTTCGCCGCCGCCAGTCACGAGTTGGACTTGTTCTTGGGCACCGTCAACACCGTCGTGTTGTTAGGCAGCAGCCTGACGATGGCCCTGGCCGTCTTCGCGGCCGAAAACCTGCAGCGCCGGAAGCTTGTCCTGCTGTTGATGGCCACGATGGTCCTGGGCTGCGTGTTCCTTGGCGTTAAGGGGTTTGAGTACTACCACAAATACGAACACGGCCTGATGCCGTTGCTGGGGCTGCCGTTCGACTGGCCGGGGCCGTCGCCGGGCCACGCCGAGATGTTCTTCGACCTCTATTTCCTCATGACCGGCGTCCACGCCCTGCACATGCTGATCGGCTTGGGCGTGCTATGCGTCCTGCTGATTAAAGCCAGCCGCGGGCGTTTACTGGGCGATTTTTCGGCCCCGGTCCATCTGACGGGCCTCTATTGGCACTTCGTCGATATCGTCTGGGTATTCCTGTTTCCGCTTCTCTATCTGATTGGGGCTCGCTAGCCATGTCGCCATCGCGGGGGAGCGTCTCGGTGTTTTACATCGTCTTCGTGGCCTTGCTGCTGCTGTTGGCGCTGACGGTCGAGGCCGCGCGTCACGACCTGGGCCGCTGGAATTTCGTCGTCGCCACGTCGATCGCCGCGGTCAAGGCGGTGCTGATTGTGCTCTACTTCATGCACGTTCTTCGCAGCGTCCAGATTACAAAACTGGTCGTCTGCGTCGGGTTTTTTTGGCTGGCTATCCTGTTCACGCTCGCGCTGGCCGACTACTGGACACGCGACTGGCTTTTCGTCATCAACGGTTGACGCGCCGCAAGCCTGCCTCGCGCACCGCCGCCGCGATCGTCGCGTCGCCTGCGGCCGATCAACTCTTGACCGTAATCTTGCGGGATTTGGCTTCTTCCGTCTTAAGAAGCCGAACGGTCAGGATGCCGTTCCTGTACTGGGCATCGACCGTTTCTTCCCGGATCAGGCAAGGCAACGTCACGCTTCTTGAAAAGGCGCCGACCTGGCGCTCGATGCGGTGGTAGGTCTTTCCCTTCTCCTCGCGCACCGCCTTACGCTGGCCGCTGATCGTCAGCACGTTCCCGCTGACCTGGATTTCGATATCCTTGGCGTCGATACCGGGTATGTCCATGCGGACTTCAAGAGCGTCGTCCGTTTCGAACAGGTCCAGCGACGGCATGATCCGTTCCGAGGGCCACATTTCGACGTCGATTCCGAAGGCGCGGGAAATCAAATCTTGAATCTCCTCTCGCACCGACTCCAGTGGTTGAGGGCGATTCCAGCCGCGAAGTCTACGCGGCTCGTGTTTCTTCAAGACAGTCGTCATGTCACACCTCCATTGTTCAAGTGCCTGATACCTTTCGTACCGACATTCCACGATTCCATTGGCCGCCGCCGGCCAGAGTCAGGAGCCGCGCGCCCAATCGAGCGCGGCCTGTCGTTCTTTCTCTGGAAAATGTCTCACTTCGGCCGCGACAAAATGCGCCACGATTTGAGGCGCGATCGACAGAAACTTGCTGTCGCTGATGACCGCCAGCCGTTTAATCTTTCGGTGGTGATCGTGTACAAACCGCAGGTGGGAGATAAGCCCAGCGAAGTTTTTCCAACCAGGGAATGACGCCGTCTCGATCACCAGGGCATTCAGTTTTCCCTCGCGTTGGATATAGGGGTCGACCGCGCGGGCCAACTCTTGGAAGTCTTCCGACACAAGCGGCGCCTCCGGCGTGACGAGCAATATGCCTTGATCCTCGATCAACTGATGACGCAGCACGATACGACCTGGCTAACGTGATTTGGGATGGGTCCACAATTTTGTGCTATCGCGATCGGTCCAAAACGGTTCTCGCTGCGCCGGCCGGCTAAATCTCCCAGCATGTCCCACAGGCACAACAGTGAAAAAACTCCGTCCGCTCGGGATAGTCCGCATGTGCGGCAAAAAACTGCAGTGCCGGCTGATTGCAATTGGGACAGTCATAGACCGGGCGATCCTCGCCCAACCTGGAACGCCATTCGCGCGATGTCTCGATCTCGTTCACCGCGACGGCTCCGGAGGGCCGTGAGTCAAGGTCAGGAACCCGGATGCGCTCGGCTACGATTCGCGGGCGATGGTCGCGTTTCATGCTCGACCTCAACTGCATTCCGGGTAAAAGGGCGATCCTTCGCGATAGTCGTCCACGGATTGGCTGGCCTGGACTTGCGAAATTTCCTCAACGACTTCTTCTCGGCGGACGGGCATCTCTTGCGGAGCCGTGATGCCCAGACGCACGCTTTCTCCGAAACATTCCACGACCGTGATCACGATGTCCTGCCCGATCGCGATGCGTTCCCCTTCCTTGCGAATCAAAATCAACATGACGTTTCTCCGTCACTTCCACGAGTGCTGTTAATTCGCCGTGGTTTCAACCTGCCGCCGGCCGCGCAGGCTGATGAGCCGAGCCTGTCACATGCAGGCCGTTTCTCACCTCGTCGATACCCGGTGTACGGCAGGCCAGTTCCTGTGCCACCTGCTTCAAATAAAAGGTCGGAACGGTTCCCGACAACAAGAGTACCCCTTCGCTGAACTCGCAAGCGACGCCCCGGAGATACGGGTAGCCGCTTCTACGAAGGCGCGCCGCCACCACGCGGGCCGGATCATCAGGCTGGGATTCGAGACTATGTGCACGATTGGCCGCGATTTCGCCACTGGGTCGCAACATCGATTGTTCCTCCTACGATGTGAGACAAGCCATTTATTCGCAGTTCTGACTTGACGTAACGATCCCCGCTGGAACCGGTGGAAAGGTCACGCAATCTTCCAGGCGATTCGCCGGACCACCTTACGGTTCGGCCGGCTCAGAACAGCGTTCGCGAGTCTACGACTGAATTGTGCAAGTCTGGTGCTGGCGCACGCAAAGCCCGAACAGGCCAACAGGAGTTCCCGCGTAGCCGGATCCCACCGATTCTTCGGCGAGCGTTGAATTGTGGGCGATCGCCTTACGCAACGGAATCAACACGACGCTCAGACGACGTTCCGTCCCGATGCACTGACCGCTGTCGTCGCGACATCCGTTCGGAAATGAAAGGCATGCCTTGCACTCGGACGCGGACCAGGGCCCGCGTCCAGTCGTAAACCGCCGACGATTCAGCGCGAATCCACAAAAAACCCGGCTAGCGGCGCCCGCTGCCTGGGTCATCCTGACCGCGCCAATCCTTCAACCACCAGACCACAAGAACAGTCGACACGACAACCATCGATTTTATGGATGTCTCACGGCCTGTCAAGCGCCCGAAGCAAGCACGAAATTGTTTGACAAAACGACAATGGTGCACGCTTCGGACGACCTGAACACTGCTATCAAAACTCAAGCCAAAACGCCCGAGAAATCCATCGTCACGACCCCAACGTGAATCTCGCGGCTTGTTTGCGTCAATCATGCCCGCTAGCGGATGGGACGAAATCCTTTCGCCGGGAATGCCGTGCGAAAAATCCAACCGCCAGGATGGACCATCGTCAAAGGCTAGACATCGAATGGACCCGACCGCGCCGATCGATCCGGGAGAAAATCAGGATAATCGCAAGATACAGAGATTGGTCATGTGTTGCCACTATCGTCCACGCTTCGTCATCGCTCGGGGTGCGTCTGATTTCCGCCGCTGAGTTTGAGTCATTTCAAATCTTGCACGGCTGCAATCGCCCGCCGCTGGAAATGGTAGGGGAACAGGCGGGAGGAATTCAATTTCTCGGCCAACGCCAGCAACTCGCCGCGGTGACTGGTCGATTGTTGTGCCAGCGCGATCAGGAGAATAGTCTTTTGCCGCGGATCGACGTTCACGTCTCGAGTTTCTTCCAAAGTCACGTCGGCGGCACGTTTGAGCAGGCTGGAGACCCGTCGCTGTTCTTCGAGTCCTTGATCGAACTGAGCGCAGACCCGGCCTTGCCACTCGGCCGCCTTTTGAGCATCGCCCGACATCCGCGCGCCGACGCTCAACCGCAACAGATCGAATCCGTCAGGCGCGCCGCTCTTGGACTGCAAATCGACCGCCGCGGCGTCGTACTGCCCCAATTCCAAGTGACATTGATAGCGGACGTACGCTGCCCAGTCGGGCAACTCAGGCTTCTGAGCAAAGGTGAGCAATTCGGCAAAGTCCTGGTCCAGGTACTGCATCGTGACTTGAGCCGCTTGGGTAGCCTGTTTTCCGTTCTCGCCCGAGTTAGGCAAAGCGGTGATGTCGCGTTGAAAGTCCGCATTGTGTTCCCAGGCTTTTGAAAGCTTGTCGCGGGCGGCCAGCACTTCGAGCAGTTGCAGGTGCAAAATGAGCTTAAGGGGTGACTGTTTGATCGCCTCGAACAATTCGTCCTCCAAGTCCGCTAGTTCTCCGAGCGCCAGACGGATATCAAACAGCCGGCTGCGGAAGTCCTCGTCCGCCGGACTCAGTCCGGCGGCTTTCGCATAGGCCGTCTTCGCGCCCGCAAGATCACCATTATTCTGGAGTTGATATCCCTTGGCATACCAGGGATAGGAGTTGGAGGGGTCCGCGTTGATCGCGCGATCGAAATCGGCCATCGCGGCGTCGTACGGCTCGAGCCGGGCCTTGAGGTATAGAATCGCCGAATTGTTCGGCTCTTTCTGCAACCACTGGGCATAGCGCTGGCGGAGTTGCTCATTCTGGTCATCCGTCGTGTTCAAAAAGTGTGCCATGCGGTGCCACTCGACCCGCACGGGCGTCTGGTCGAGCCCGGAGGCGAGAAACGTGCGCACGCGCTCATTTTCCTGATTGCCGAGCCCCACTTGGATGTAGGATTGCAAAAGCGGCTTGTCGTCGGGCAGAAGCGCCAAATGGGCTTCGGCGAAGGCCAGTTGGTCGGAAGGTGAGACGGTTCCGGGCGCGAGATTAAAGATCTGCCTTGGCTCGAATTCCAATAGGCTGACCCGCGTCTTCGTGACCGACTTTATTCGTTCGACACGTAACTGTTGCGGAAATGGAACGAAGTGATAGTCGATGTTACCATAGGCGACAAAGGGCGTGCCGACTTGCAAGCGGGCGGAGCCGCTCGCGGGGATTGCGGCGTACGTCACCTGCTCCCACAGGATGGCCGCTCCGGCTCCGGCATTCAGGATGAATACGGGACTGTCGAAAAATCGGCTCCAAAAACCGGACGTGATCTCAAAATCATCGCTTCTGACGGGCCGTCCCCCTGCCGTCACGGCCGCGTGGTGTCGTCCCTCAGAGAAATCGCGTACCTGCGATCCGCGCGGCCCGACGGTGAATGCAGGCTCGCCATCCAATTGCACTTCGACCGGCCGACCGAACCCATTGACCACGTGCAGCTTGCGGTGCGCGGCAATGTACTGGTTACCGAGCAACACGGCCGCGCTGATCACCGCCAGCGATCCAGCGACCAGCACGCTCGGCGAACGATAGGGAGGAATCCGCGGCAGGATCGAGCGGCCGCCGCCAGCTTGTTTCTCCGAAGTGCGAATGGCCTTGCGAAGCGATTTGTCGTAGCCCAGCTTGGGGAACGCCTCGACGACCCGCGAAAACGCCGTCACGGCATCGGCGTGTCGATTCAGTTGTTGATAAGAATGCGCCAGGGCCAAATAAAAGCTCGGGGCCTGCTGCGGCGTGATTTCCGGAGCGGTTTGTGCCAACGTCGCGGCTTGATCGGGTTGGCCCGCAGCCATGATTCCCAGAGCCATGGCCTGCTTCGCGGCCAGGTTTTCCGGTTCGAGTTCAAAGGCTGCCCGATAACATGCGTCGGCATCGGCCTTGCGGCCGCGAAATTCGTGCCACTTGCCGATTTGCAATTGCACATCGGCCCGGTCATCAAAACGAGCCTGAATTCCTGTCGCCAGCCTCTCCGCCTCATCAAATCGTTTGAACGCCGACAAAGCATGCAGCAGCTTGAGCGCAGTCTCGGGATCATCCCGGTTTCCGGCCAGTGCGGCGGTGTGCTCGGCGATCGTCTTTTCCTTCACTTCCTCCCATTTCGCGAGCGGCAACACGCGGTGTCTTCGGCACCGGGTGCAATAGTCCAGGACCTGTTTGCGCCCCAACGGAATCAGCGGAACAAAGATCACCACGAACCAATACATGGTTTCATACTCTTGCAGCTCCCCGTCGTGATTGCAGAACTCGCACCGCCCCCGAAAGGCTTTGAGATTCTTTTTGCCATAGTACGTAGTTCCAATTCCATTGACGGTTGTCGGCATGGGACACCCTCGACACTACAGCACGAAAAATGGATGTAAGCCGAAACCGCTACGGCAAGAGATCGACGCTCAATGGAATTCGGAGCTTCAAGCGTCTCAAGCTCGACTTCGCAGGAGTTGAAGTGGTTTGGCACCGCCGGATAATAAGAACTCGACGCAAAACCAATCGTGGCCGCGTTTTGTCAGTGGAATCAGTTTCGTGTCCGCTGTCGCGAGACATGTGCGATCGACGCAAACGTGTTCGCGGAATGAAGTACTGAAGGTGGGACTTGAACCCACGGCGAGTCTTGACGCAACCAGCGATGTACCGTGTAGTTTCATGACTTGCGAGCCGTGCCGCGCTGCACGGGCGCTGCAAACCGGGCACTCGGACTGGCTTGAGTTGACATCAATTGACGGCGATTTGCAATCGGTGGTCGCGGCGTGGGACCGGCTGCCAACGGCGCTTCGGAAGGCAATCTTGGCATTAGTAACGTTGCAGGAATAGCCGGTGACAATCTTCTGAGCCTCGGGGGAAGTCGCGGATACGGCGACATTGTATCGCTGGCGCCGCCCTTCGCCCCGTACAGTGCGAGTGTTGATGACAAATCAGGCGAGAAACGCGTAAAGCCCGATTCCCGGAGCTACGGACATTGAATGTCATTCTATCTGGCATTCCATCAGATGCCTAAGTCTTCTACCATTTCGCCGCATTCTAACGGCAGCTCGACAGGGGACGGAATTAACGAGCATGCCAATGGAAATTAGGGGAATCCTCGCCTGCAATTGGCGGTCTCGTAGTTGCCTGAAAGGGAAGTCACGTCAACGTTCATTTCGCAAGGTTTCCGATTTCCGATCTGGACGAGGATCCTAGCGTTCGAAACGTCGAAGTGGGGCTACAGGTCGACCTCTAATCCCTAGCTGCAAATAGCGGCTCTCTTCCGAGGGGGGGTCGGTCGAAAATCCAATTGGTTCTGACAGCACGCCGTCTGGAGCAAGTTTCCGCGAGTGGCCACGGCAATTCGATCTGGTCATCCTGCTCGCGACGATCTAGTATCCCCGCCTACAAAAACCAGGCGTTCGCAAGTGCAGGAGTCAAGGATGACTAAGACTGCTCGCGTGAGGGTTCCGACTGCATGGGAATGGTTGCAGGCCGGCAAAACCAAGTCGTCCCTGGATCCGGCGGCCGAAGTGGCGTTTTTTAGCGCCATTCGCCTCTCGAACGGCACTTTCAAGACCACTTGCCCCGGCCGCCTCGACGACTTTAATCAGATCATCTCGGCAGCCTTGCGTCGCATTTCGGCGGCGCGAAATGGCCCGCTGCAACTGCTCGATGTGGGGATCTCATCTGGCGTTACAAGCCTGGAATGGACCAAGGCAATCGAGTCGCAGGGATTCGACTTCCGTCTCATCGCAACCGATCTGACGGCCACGGCAAGCTTGCACCGCTATGGAAAGTGGTTTCACGCGCTGGTCGACGACCACGGCACACCGCTACAATATCATGTTTTTGGCAAAACGATCCGCGGTTGGTTTCATCCGGGCGATGTGATGCGCCTCAAGTTCGTGCCGATTCGACTGGCACAACTTTCGCATCTTTTGCTGCAAAAGGCCGGCTTGGGCGCGATCGATACGATTCCGCTAGTGGTCAGCGGTGTCTTAATGAATCCAGCCATCGAAGTATGCTCCGACGACATCTTTTGTGACGCCCCGACGTACCATGGCCGCTTTCACGTCATACGGGCCGCCAACATCCTGAACCGAGTCTATTTCTCTGAAGATAGGCTCGCAGTTGGCGTAACCAACCTCTCGCTCCGGCTGCGAGAGGGAGGCATCTTGGCTGTTTGCCGCACCATGAGCGACGGCTCGAATCACGGCAGCCTTCTTCAGCTAACGCGTGGACGATTGGCGAAGATCGAGCAATTTGGAAATGGCTCTGACGTCGACTTTGATGTGTGAACCGAGGTTGGGCAAAAAAGGGGACGCGACTCGATCCATGGTCAGATCGATCCCGCTGCCGAGTCGCTGGCCGTCTTTTTAGCGCGATCGATCCCCCGATTTACCCCGGGAGTCGCCTAGTCCAGAAAGACAGGGCTCAGCGCGAATTGCCCTCAGCCCTTGTGCCACTTAAGTACCGAAGGTGGGACTTGAACCCACACGCCCTTGCGGGCACTGGATTTTGAGTCCAGCGCGTCTGCCATTCCGCCACTTCGGCTTGCCGAGGGAAACTCGGTAAAGAATTTAGAGTTTACGCCGCCCATTCCGGGAGTCAATCCCCGAAGCGATGCGCGTCTCTTGCCACTGCGGCCGGGCTATATGGTGTCGCAGGTCGTCGTTTCTTGACGCCTTGAAAGCCAACGGCTAGCATGGCCCGGCACTCGGCATTCGCCATAAAATCGCCGTGGCCTCGCGGCGGTTTTCCGTTTCAAGATACCGCTCTACAACATCACGGGCACGCGATCATGGTTGCCAACAGCAAGGTTCGGGTGGCGATTGTCGGATTGGGCTTCGGCGCCGAGTTCATTCCGATTTACCAAAACCATCCGCACGCCGAAATGTACGCCATTTGTCAACGCAGCCAGGAAAAGCTCAACCAGTTGGGCGACGCCTTTGGCGTGGGCGTGCGCTATACGAAATTCAAAGACGTGCTGGCCGATCCCAAAGTCGACGCCATCCACATCAACACGCCGATTCCCGATCATGCGATGCAAACCCTGGCCGGACTGCAAGCCGGCAAGCACGTGGCCTGCACGGTGCCGATGGCCACCACGGTGGGCGAGTGTGAGGCGATTATCGCAGCCCAGCGGGCGTCGGGCAAGAATTACATGATGATGGAAACGGTCGTCTACAGCCGCGAATTTTTGTTCGTCAAACAACTTTACCAGCGCGGCGAACTGGGGCGATTGCAGTTCTTGCGCGGATCGCACTTGCAGGAAATGGCCGGCTGGCCCGGCTATTGGGAAGGCCTGCCGCCGATGCATTATGCCACGCACTGCGTCAGCCCGTGCCTGTGCCTGCCCGGCAAACTGGCCGCCAGCGTGGTCTGTCACGGCTCGGGCCGGACCAGCGGCCAATTGGCTTCGAAGTACGGCTCGGCGTTTGCCGTCGAAACGGCGACGTTCAAAATGCGCGGCTCCGATCTGTGCGCCGAAGTCACCCGCAGCCTGTTCGAAACAGCCCGCCAGTACATCGAAAGTTTTGACGTGTACGGCGAGAAAGTTTCGTTCGAGTGGCCGCGCGTCGAGCACGAGCCGGCCGTGTTGCACCGCGGCGAAAAGCCCGAGCGGGTGGAAGTGCCCGACTTCGCTGAGTTGTTGCCCGAGGGAATCCGCCGCTTCACGACCAAGGGGGTGTACGACGCCCAGGAGACGCGGCACTTGTCGTTTCTTCAAGGCAGCGGGCATGGCGGGTCGCACCCGCATTTGGCCCACGAGTTTATCAGTTCGATTGTCGAACAGCGCCGGCCATTGCCGGACGCCGCGACCAGCGGCAACTGGACGATGACCGGAATCTGTGCCCACATTTCGGCGATGAAGGGGGGCGAGCCGATTCACATTCCCGACTTTTAGCCGCCGCGCGATCGTGCCACCGATCCAGCTTGACGGGGCCGTGACCGGCGCGTAAGTCGCTCGGAGGCCCGTTTGCCGCGGTTTTTGGCCTCCGCGGACTCAACAAAACCGCTGGCGACTGTCCCCATTTTGCGGAGTGTGCGGAGCAAAATGGAACGGCCCCCTTCTCCGTTGCGGTTTTGTCCGGCATCCTTAAGCTAAACTTGAACCAGACGTGCGGGGTTTAGAGTCTTGGTGCATCTTTGCCCGGCGCGCGTCGTTTCAACGGGTCCGCCATTGATACGGTAGTCAGTTATGTCGATCGTATTGTTCGAAGACCAACAAGTGGCGCAGCTCGATCCGGTGGCCGTCGGCAAACCGGCTTTCGCGATCAGTTGCGGCGGCTACCGGCTGGTCGATCTCGCGGCGCAGTGGAACCGGCCCGTGCAGGCGCGTGTGCGGTCTCATCTCAGCGCGATTGTGGCCGCCGATTATCCGGAATTTCAACGGGGTCCCGTCGACGCGCTGACACCCACCCTGTGGATCAATGCCCGCACGGTCCCCTCGGTCCAGGCGCTTGCACAATTGCGTTCGCTGTGGGATGCCAATCGGCCAGGCATTGTTCACTGCGGCGAGTCGATCGGCGCCGCGCTGTTGCCGCCGGGCACGTCGTTCGGCCAGGCGCCCCACGAGCTTCCGACTGCCGAGCAATTTGCGAGTTTGGGTTTGCCGTCGCTCGAAGTCGAGCTGCCGCTGCTGGAGTATCCCCACGATATTATTCGCCACCACCTGGCCACCTTGGCCGGCAACCTGGAACACCGGCTGGCCGCTGGCGGTCACACGCAATTGGCCGACGGGGTGTTCGCCGCGCCCGATGCCAGGCTCGGACAATACGCCGTCACCGACACGACCCGTGGGCCGATCGTGCTGGAATCGGGCGCCAGCATTGGCCCTTATTGTTATCTGAGCGGGCCGGTTCACGTCGGGCGCGGGGCGCGGGTATTGGAACATGCCGCTTTGAAGGACGGCGTGGCGATCGGGCATACAGCCAAGATCGGTGGCGAAGTCGAAGCCTCGATCATCGAGCCGTATACCAACAAACAGCATCACGGTTTTTTGGGACACAGCTACCTCGGAAGCTGGATCAACCTGGGGGCCGGCACCTGCAACAGCGACCTGAAAAACACCTACGGCCCGGTGAACATGGAGTATCGCGGCCAGAAAGTGGGCACCGGCATGCAATTTGTTGGGGCGATCATTGGCGATTATGCCAAAACGGCGATCAATACCGGCATTTTCACCGGAAAAACGATCGGCGTGTGCAGCATGGTCTATGGCTTCGTGACCACCAACGTGCCGAGCTTCGTCAATTATGCCCGGTTGTTTGGCCAGGTGACCGAAGCCCCGGTCGAAGTGATGGTGGCTACTCAGCGGCGAATGTTCGAGCGGCGCGGCGTCATCCAGCGGCCCTGCGATATCGACTTGCTGCACGCCATGTACGACTTGACGGTCTCCGAGCGGCAGCGTTCGGGCGGGGCCCTGTCGCTGGAACCACTGTCGCTTTAGCCGCTGCGCGTCTGCCCTCAGGGCCGACGTCGCATTATACTGAGGCTCTTGAGTCCCGCCGGAGACGGCAGTGCCTCGGAGTTTGCGAGTCGACGAATCACGACATTTTGGCGGTCCGCTCGCTATGAAAGTTTCGCAAGCCTACGGCCCCGGCAAGTTCGGCTTGTCGTTCGAGTTGTTTCCGCCCAAAACGGCTGCCGGCGAAGAGGATCTGTTTCACCACGTCAAGCAGTTGATGGAGTTTCGTCCAGACTTCATCACCTGCACTTACGGCGCCGGCGGCTCGACGCGTCAGAAGACACTCGAAATCGTCGAGCAAGTCCAGCGCCGCTTCGGCTGCGCGGTCGCGTCGCACTTGACTTGCGTCGGTTCCACGGTCGACGAACTGCGGGCTTATTTGCGAGAAGCCGCCAGGCGGCAGATCGATTATATCGTGGCGTTGCGCGGCGATCCGCCGCAGGGCCAGGCCCAATTCGCGGCGGTCGAGGGCGGGCTGTCGTATGCCAATGAACTCGTGGCCTTGATTCGCCGCGAGTTCCCACAATTCGGCATCACAGTGGCCGGCTATCCCGAAACGCATCGCGAAGCGCCCAGCCCTGAAGTCGATCTGCGGAACCTGCGACGCAAGGTCGACGCCGGCGCGGATGTCGTGATCACGCAATTGTTCTACGACAATGAAGATTTCTGGCGATTTTGCGACCGCTGCCAACACTCGGGCATTCGAGTTCCCATCGTGCCGGGCATTCTGCCGGTGACCAACCTGGCACAAATCCAGCGGATCGCGTCGCTGTGCGGCGCTCGCTTGCCGAGGGAGTTTCAAGCGGCACTTGAAAAATCGGCTGACAGCGCCGAGGGACAGTTTGCCGCGGGGGTCGAGTTTGCCACCCGGCAGGTGCAGGCACTCGTGGATCGGGGGGCACCGGGCGTGCACTTTTACGTGCTCAACAAATCGCACGCCACCGCCGGCGTGCTGCGCGCGGTGGTCTTGCCGCGGTCGTAAGCTTGAGCATGCGCCGTGTGACGCACAGCTGTTGCAACAACTTTCTGGTGTCATTCGACGTTTTTACCCTTGCCGGCGGGTTTTTTTGACGGATCGATGCGAACCTGTCGCCTCCCGGCCCCGTTCTTTAAATAGAGGCGCCGATTCCATCGGCCCTGTCGCGCATCGGCCCAAAATGCCCTCAACTGTTGGGATGCTGGCGTTCGATAGAAAGATCAGGGTCTACAGCGAGGCTTTTGAGCTTAGAGCGACTGGGATTGACCCGCAGCAGGGTTTCGGATATTTGCTGCGTCGCTTTGGGCGGTGGTGTCACGGAAGACGTCGGTAAGTTGCACGACCACGTGCCCCTTTGAGTTACCTCTTGATCTTGGTCGTATCGGTCCTGTGCCGGCCGCTTATCGATCCATGGCAAGGAGGTAACGATGCCCAAATCTGTCGCTTTGCCCGTCGGCCGACCATCGGCGCGAGATGGCTGGCAATCTTGGGCTTCGCTTGCCACCTTGAGTCTTGTATCGCTGGCCACGCTGGTCGGCGGGATTGCATGCCTGTGGGTTCATGCGCGAGCGTCTGCCCCGGAGCACTTTTTGGTTCCGGCCGGAGTCGTGGGCCTGGCAAGCTTTTGGGTCCAGCTGCGGGTTTTTATCACAGCCTGGCGTCAGCGCCATTTCGCGACCCATGGCGGCCCGTTGGGAAAGATTGGCTTTTGGCGGCGGTTGTTCGCCGGCGCTTTTATTGCATATGTCGCCGCTTTGGCGGTTGGCCCGCGGCCCGGTGTCGGTTCGGCGTGGCTCTCGGCGGTCGCGGCGTGGTACACGTTTTTGCTGCTGCCTTTGGCGGCCCCGCCCCGCGTGCTCGACGGCTGGCGCAAGTGGCTGCAAGATCGCACGCCCCGGCGGCTCAGTTGGCTTGTGTGCGCGTCGATGTTACTGTTGGTGTGCGGCGAAGCAGGCTTGCGGGCTCACAAGTTTGCGCGGGTCCAGGGCTGGTTTTTGCGTTCCCATGAGGTGGCCCTGGCCGAACAAGTGGACCTGTCGGTTCCCGCCGCCGATC
Organism: Planctomycetia bacterium; assembly: GCA_041499515.1. Taxonomy (GTDB): domain Bacteria; phylum Planctomycetota; class Planctomycetia; order Pirellulales; family PALSA-1355; genus PALSA-1355. Next base: position 18,742 of record JBGQKM010000026.1, read on the forward strand.
TGCAGAACTTTTGGGAGAGCCGAGTCACGCGGCTTCGTGCGGGCCTGTTCCGCGTGGCGATTTTGGGTGACGAGGCGGTCTTGGACGGTATGGCTTCAAGTGGATATCTGGCGCGCGTGCAAGAGATGTTGCCGGGGCTGGAGTTGGTGCCGCTTGCCGCTCGGCGGTTGTGGTCGAGCGATCCGGCCGACGACGTGACGAGCCGCCTGGCGTCTTGTCGGCCCGATTTGGCGCTGGCCGTGGTTTCTATTGGCGAGGATCTTTCGTACGAACCTGCCGGGTTCACGTGGTTTGACTGGCGGCGACTCGAGCTGGTGCAATGCATCGCGGGACAGACTCCGGCCGCTGCCAATGGATGGGATGAAGCGCCCTCTGCGGACCATGGCGCCGATTTTGAAGCGTTTCTCGGGCGATTAGCTCCGCAACTGGCGGCCTGCCGCAGTCCGATCGACGCGGCCACGCGTGCTCGCTGGCAACGCACATTCTTGTCGCTGGATCATGTGCTGGCCCATTGCCGAGACCAGCAGGTGCCGCTGGCGTTAGTGCTGGTACCGGGCGAGTTTCAAGTGAATCGCGCGCTGTGCGACACGTTGGTGCGCCGGCTGGGTTGCACGAGCCAACAATTCGACGTCGAGCTTCCGCAGCGGCGGCTGGCTGGTTTTGCCGAGCATCGCCAACTGCCGGTGCTCGACTTGTTGCCGCAATTGCGGCTTTGCCGCCAATCGCTGTATCAGCCGAACGCCACGGCCTGGAACGAACAGGGCAGTGCGGCGGCCGCTTCGGCCATCGGCGGCTGGTTGCAGAGCCGTTACGGCGGTGAACTGGAGCTGGCAGGCCAGTTGAGCATCGTCCGATAGGGCGGCTGGCCCCGCGCCGCGCTGAGACGCAATAAAATGGGCCGCCTGTTGCGTTCCAGGCGGCCCGGCGCGGAGACTGATTCGATGGTGGATCTGCGGTTTGGATCAGGCTTCTTGCGTTAGCTCGACTTGCGAAAGCTCGACTTGCGGCACGTCGCCTTGATCGAGGAATCCCAGCAGACCGCGGCAGCGGTAGGGTTGCTGCAGCTTGCGCACCGCCTTGGCTTCGATTTGTCGGACCCTCTCGCGGGTCACGGAAAAGATCTTGCCGACCTCTTCCAACGTATACGCATAGCCATCGGTCAGCCCGTACCGCATACGCAGGATTTCTCGCTCGCGGTGGTTGAGGCTCTGCATCACGTCGGCCAGGCGGTTCTTGAGCAATTCTTGATTGAAGCCGTAGAGCGGATCATTTTCGCGATGGTCTTCCAGGAACTCGCCGAAATAACTGTCGTCGTGATCGCCGACCGGCTGATCGAGCGAGAGCGGCTGGCGGGCCATCTTCATGATGCATCGCGTATCTTCCAGTGATAGCCCGGCGGCGGCCGCCGTCTGCTCCACGCTTGGCTCGCAACCGTTTTTCTGGATCAATTCACGCGTCACTGTGCGGACGCGGGTCATGGCGTCGATCATGTGCACGGGTACGCGAATGGTGCGGCTCTGATCGGCAATCGCCCGCGTAATGGCCTGGCGAATCCACCAGGTGGCATAGGTCGAAAACTTGTAACCGCGAGCGCACTCGAATTTGTCGACGGCGCGCATCAAGCCCGTGTTACCTTCTTGAATCAGATCCAGGAAACTCAGACCCCGGTTGCGGTAGCGTTTCGCGATCGAGACGACCAACCGCAGGTTGCCGGCCGACAGTTCGCGCTTGGCGGCGTCGTAGTACTTTTGCAGGTGGGCGGTGCGGGTGACGCGGCTGTGCAGCGTGGCTGGGCTTTCGGCCACTATGCGCATCAGGTAGTGCAGTTCGCTTTGCAGTGGTTGGCGGTTGTCGGCGTATGAAGACACATCGAGTTCGGCCAGTTGCACGCGGATGGCCTGCATCCGCCGCGAGATTTCCGCCAGTTTGTCCAACAGCGGCTGCAAACGTTGCGTCCGCAGATTCAGTTCTTCCACCAGCCGCACGGCCCGATGGCGGCGGCGGACCAAACGCCGCCAGGCTTCGTGGCGCTTGGCCGTGGGGTGCTTCCTATGGATGGCGAACCGGAAGTCGCGTTGGTTCTGGTGCAGCAATTTGACGAGCGTTTCCAGATTCGGACCCAAACGGCGCAAAATCCGCTTTTTCTCCACCGTATTCGTGACCGAAACTTCGATCGTGCGGTCGAGACGCAGCGCGCCGTCACGCACCTTTTCCAGCAAGTTGACCGCTCCTTGCAGCACAAAGTCGCTGGCCAGCATGTTGTCGCGAAATCGCGTGCGGGTCTTTTCGATGGCCTGCGCTGCGGAGAGTTCCTGGGCCCGCGTCAGCAACGGAATCTCGCCCATTTGCATCAGGTACATCCGCACCGGGTCGTCGATGCAGGCAGTCGATCCACTGGCAACCTCGTCGATGTTATTGTCGGCTTCGGTCTCTTCAGCCGCGGCGTCGAACGATTCGGAGTCGACCTCGTCGTCTTCGAAGGCGGCCAGTTTGTCGTCGATCACTTCAATCTCGACGCCGACCGCGATCTCTTCGACGAATTCGACATCGCCGCCAGCGCCGGCTTTCTTGGTCTTCCGCGCGGTCGTTTTGGGCGTCACGGTTCGCTGGCGAGAAGTCGAAGTCGGGCGAACGGCGTTCTTGCGAGTCGCGGTTTTACGGGCGTTTTTGGCCAAAGGCTGAATCCTCGATGTCGGACTAGGTGGAATGTCGGCTGGTTCTGGTTCGGCAGGCAGAAAAAGCAGTTTCAGTGCCAGGGGCTGAAGAGAATCCGTGGACATCGAGGCAAACCCTGTTGTGATAGGTACTTAGGTTGTTTTTCACAGGGCCGGACGGCCGTCTATCGCCCGCACGTGTTGTTTTCGGGCATCTTGCCGCCGCCGTGAGACGTGGTGTTTTGGCAGCAGCCTTCGCCCCTCTTCCCGATTCCGGTGGCACGATTGCCGTGCCGTTCTCCGGTATACGTTTCGTTGGATTGACCTTCGACTATTGCGTCGGGGGCAACGCCGGAACCTTTTTGCCCTCGTCCACGGCCGGCGCCGAAGCTACATTTTGAGTGGCAATTGACCCTGACCGGCCCCAAGGTCGCTTGCGAATACGCCTGAGAGCCACCATGCCTGAGGAAACGACCCCTACGCTCAGCCAGATGGTGCGACAATTGGACGCCGACCAGCGGCAGCTTGTTCTGGGGGGTGGCAAGCCGGCGATCGAACGCCAGCGAGCCAAAAACCGGCTCTTCGTCCGCGATCGTCTCCAACGGCTGCTCGACGAACAAACCGCCTGGCTGGAAATCGGCCTGTGGGCCGGCTGGGAGATGTACTCGGAGTGGGGCGGCGCGCCGGCCGCGGGCGTGGTTTGCGGCATCGGAACCATCGAGGGCCGCCGGCACATGGTGATCGCCAACGACGCCACGGTTAAAGCGGGCGCCTTTTTTCCGGCCACGACCAAAAAAGTATTGCGCGCCCAGCGGATCGCCATGCAAAACCGCCTGCCGCTGGTCTATCTCGTCGACTCGGCCGGCGTGTTTCTGCCACTGCAAGAAGATGTCTTTCCGGACGAAGACGACTTTGGCCGCATCTTTCGCAACAATGCCGTGATCTCGGCCTCGGGCTTGGGCCAAATCGCCGCCATCATGGGCAACTGCGTCGCCGGCGGAGGCTATCTGCCGGTGTTGTGTGACAAGCTGCTGATGACCGACGGTTCGGGCCTGTATCTGGCCGGGCCGGCGCTGGTGAAAAGCGCCATTGGCCAGGAAGTTTCCAGCGAGGCGCTCGGCGGGGCCGAGATGCACGCCCAGATCAGCGGCACGATCGACTATCGCGACGCCACCGATGAAGAATGCCTGGCGCGATTGCGAAGATTGGTGGCGGCAGTGCGGCCCGACCCGGCCGAGCCGCCACCGCCATTTACGCGGGCGCCGGCCACGCGTCCGGCTCGGCCCGGCACCGACCTGTACGATCTGGTCAGCTCCAATCCGCGCGACGACTATGAAGTTCGCAACGTCTTGGACTGTATCGTCGATGCCGGCACTTTCGACGAATACAAGCGCGAATATGGTCAGACCCTGGTCTGCGGCACGGCGCGCATCGGCGGTTTTCCGGTTGGCATCGTCGCCAATCAACATCATCAAGTGCGGCCGGCCGACGGCCCAATCCAGTTCGGCGGCGTGCTCTACGTCGACAGCGCCGAAAAAGCGGCCCGCTTCGTGATGAACTGCAATCAGGATTGGCTGCCGATCATTTTCCTGCAAGATGTCAACGGCTTCATGGTCGGCCGCGACAGCGAGCGCTCGGGCATCATCAAGGCCGGGGCCAAGCTGGTCAACGCCATCAGCAACAGCCGCGTTCCTAAACTGACGGTGCTTATCGGCGGCTCGTTCGGGGCGGGCAACTATGCCATGTGCGGCAAGGCCTTCGACCCGAGATTTATCTTTGCCTGGCCCACAGCCCGCTGCGCCGTGATGGGGGGCGAACAGGCCACGTCGACGCTGCTGGACGTGACGGTGAAAAGCCTTGAACGACAAGGGCACGCCGTGGACGCGAAAGAAATGGCCGAGCTGCGCGATAAGGTAAGGGGTAATTACGATCGAGCGACCGACGTTCGCTACGGCGCCGCGCGAGGCTGGGTGGACGCGATTCTCGACCCCGCGAAAACCCGCGATACCCTGATTTCTTCGCTGGAAATTGCCACCCGACATGCCGACAATGAACCGTTCAAGCTGGGAGTGTTTCAAGTGTGACCCGGCGGAGCGCCGTCCGCTGCTCGCGCGCGTTGAATCGTCGTGCCTTAGTGCAGTGTTTTAGTATTCAAGGGTGGACCGTCAGTGGCCTGTCGCATTGGTAACGGCGCCGGTTTTTTGGGCGATCAACTTGCCGCGCCGCGGCAGTTGGCCGAAGCCGGCGCGCTCGACTATTTAACGCTCGAATATCTCTCGGAACTGACGCTGTCGATTCTGGCCCGCGTACGCGAGAAGGACCCCACATCCGGTTACGCAGGCGACTTTATCGACGTGCTCGACGATCTCCGCCCGGTGTTGGCGCGCCAGCGGGATTTGAAAATAGTGACCAACGCCGGCGGCATGAATCCAGCCGTTTGCGCCAAGGCGGCCGCCGGCGTGTTGCTCGAAGCCGGCTTGGGCGACGAACGGATCGGCGTCGTGAGCGGCGACGATCTGGCCTCGCACATTGGCCGACTCCAGGGGGCGGGTTGCCGATTTGAGAACCTCGAAACCGGCGAGCCGCTCGATACAGACAAACATTCAGTCGTCAGTGCCAACGCGTACCTCGGAGCACGGCCGATCGTCGACGCCCTGGCTGCCGGGGCGCGATTCGTGATCACCGGCCGCGTGGCGGACGCATCTTTGACCGTCGGCCCCGCGATGCACGAATTCGGCTGGGCCTGGGACGAGTGGAGTCGGCTGGCCGCCGCCAGCGTCGCCGGCCACGTGATCGAATGTGGCGCCCAGGCGACCGGCGGACTGTATCGGCATTGGGAAAACCTCGATCTGGCCCATGTCGGTTATCCGATCGCCGAAGTGACTGCGGATGGCGGCGTGGCGATCACCAAACCGCCCGGCACTGGCGGGCGCGTCAATCGCGACACGGTGATCGAACAATTGCTGTACGAAATTGGCGACCCGAAGCACTACTTAACGCCCGACGTCGACCTCGACTTCACAACGCTGGAAGTCAACCAGGCCGGCGTTGACCGCGTGACGATTACGCACGCCACGGGTCGGCCGGCGCCGGAAGACTACAAAGTGTCGCTGGCCTATCGGGCCGGCTTTGCCACCAGCGGCCAGTTGTTGGTTTGCGGCCGCGATTGCGTGGCCAAGGCGAAAGCCTGTGGGCAGATGATTTTGGACCGCGTGCGGCAAGCCGGCTTCGAACTCGACGACGCGCTGGTGGAGTGCTTGGGCGCGGGGCAATCGGCTCCCGGTTTTCTGCCGCCGGGCGAGCTGCGCGAAGTGGTGTTGCGCGTCAGCGTGCGCGACAGGCGGCGCGAAGCGGTCGAGCGGTTCAGCAAGGAATTTGCTCCGCTGATCACCAGCGGCCCGCCGGGTCTGGCCGGATATGCGACCGGCCGCGGCGCCGTGCGGGGTGTGTTTGCTTATTGGCCTACTCTGGTTCCCAAGTCGCTCGTGCCGGCCCGCGTGGAAGTGCGCAGTGCGCGGGAGTGGGCCGCGGCGGAGTTGAATCTCACGAACTCAAACAGGTGAGTCTGATCCTCGGGCAGTTTATGGCTCCACCAACCATCACGCTCGGTGTAATTGCACACGCGCGCAGCGGCGACAAGGGAAACCATGCCAACGTGGGCGTGATCGCCTACACGCACGCGGGCTACGAATTTCTGCTCGAGCAGCTTACGCCCGAACGCGTTGGGCGTTTTTTCGCCACGCTCGAGCCGACGCGTGTCGAGCGGTTCGAGCTGCCCCGGCTTTGCGCGCTCAATTTTCTGTTGCTCAATGCCCTGGGCGGCGGCGCCAGCCAGTCATTGCGCATCGACACACAAGGCAAACTGCTCGGCACGTCAGTTTTGGAATTGGAATTGCCGCATCCGGCCAACCTCGAGGCCATGCGACGCACGCCCAATTAGGATTCTTTCAACTTGTACCGCGGCGCGCCCACGATGCACCCTCTTGTCAAAATCCAAGTTCACGAGCACACGGCGACCGTCACGCTTAACCGGCCCGACAAGCGCAACGCGCTGTCGCGCGAACTGCTCAAAGAATTGCACCAGGCCCTGGACGATTTGCACCAGGAGCGAAAAGTGCGCGGCGTGATCGTCACTGGGGCGGGGACAGTCTTTTGCGCGGGCATGGATCTTGCCGAAATGCTCGCTGCCAACCAGCAGAAAGATCGACTGGAGCAATGGCAAGCCGACTCCGTGATTTATCATGATCTGATCGAGGCCATGCTGCGGTTTCCCAAGCCGCTGGTGGCCGCCGTCAACGGCCCGGCGGTGGCCGGCGGGGCCGGGCTGGTTATGGCTTGCGACCTGGTCGTGGCCGCGGACACCGCCACTTTTGGTTTTCTCGAACCGCGCCGCGGAATTGTTGCCGGCATGGTCGCGCCGCTCTTGACGTTTCGCGTGGGGGCGGGCCACGCCGCCTATTTGCTGCTCACTGCCAAACTTATCGATGCCCGTGAAGCCCACCGCTTCGGGTTGTTTCACGAACTGGTCGCGGCAGACAAGATTTGGGCTCGGGCCCATCAACTCATCGGCGAGATTGCCCGCAGCGCGCCGGAGGCGGTGCAGATGACCAAGCGGCTGTTGAATGAAACGATCGGCGAGTCGTTGACCGCTCAATTGGCGGCCGGCGCCGCCATCAGCGCCGCGTCGCGCACCACCGAAGCCGCTGCCGAAGGCCTGGCTGCATTTCTGGAAAAGCGCGAGCCCAAGTGGTGGTAGTTCGGTTTCGTCTCGTATGCCAAAAGCGGGAAACGGTAGAGACAATTTCTGGCGGTCGTGCAGAAGTTCCACCAATCATTGCGCTGGCGTGGCTCTTTGCAGCGCAAAGTTCAACACAAACTGGCGCAATCGCCGGCCGAAAGCCGGCCGTCGTGCAACGCCGAGGCGACCAGCGCGGCGTCGCAGCCGGCCCTTTGAAGCGAACGCAAATCGGCCAGCGAGCGAACGCCTCCGCCGGCGATGATTTGCAACTGCGGATCGCGGCACCGCAGGCTGCGGCACAACGGCTCGGTGTCAACGCCACCGTCCATGCCGACCCTGGCCAGATCGAGCACGATCATCCGCCGCACGCCCGCGCGCAGGGCGATTGTGGCGATTTGCTCGGCGTGCAGACCTTTCCAGGCCGGCGCGTTGGTCAGCGGTACGCCCGATTTCAGATCGAGACTGAAGATCAGCCGGTCGGGGCCGACTGCCGCGCACATGTCGGCCAGCAGGTCGGGATCGTCGAGCGATTCAAGCCCGGCCACGATCGCCGCAATCCGCCGGTTGTCCGCCGTAAATCGCGCCATGGCCCGGGCAGCTTCCGCGGTACGCAGTCCCGCGTCGATCCACAATTCGAGCCCGCAACGCATGAGCTCCTCGTACATGGAAAAAAGGGGTCGGGAGTCATTTCCGGCGGCTGGAAAAAGACTCCCGACCCCTTTTTTGATGGCGTCGAGATCGGCGAGGTAGGTTTCGCGGAATCCGGCCGAGCGAAGGGCGCGGGCTACCGTGGCGGGGCGGGCATCGGCGGCCAGCAGGCTTTGGATCGGGCGGTACTCGTCGCGACGACCTCCGACGCCGCGCACCACCTGGCCGCGCATCAAATCAATGACCGGAATGACTCGCAAGGGTCGAGTTTCCTGGGGTTGCTGCACCCAGACCACTGGCTGTCCAAACGACACGGGTTCCGACGGCAAAGGGTGGCAGCCCGTCCGGATCGAGGCACGCTGACTATTCGCGCGTGCTCTGGTCGCGGTACAAGGGCATGTAACGATAATAGACTTCCAGAGTCATGGCCGCCATCGCGGTGCAATAGAGCCGGCCGCCGATCGAGGCGCCATGATCGGCGCCCGCGAGAAACCAGCTGCCCGTTTCGTGCCCGCGCGTGGCTTGCGTGTGGATCAGGTAATCGCGCATGACCGCGTTCCACCGCTGCCACGGATACCCGCCGTAGTGGTGCATCACTTGCGTGGCGTAATAGTTGTAATACATGTTGTTCTTCATGCTGGTCTTGTCGATCGAGGGCCCAAGTTGGGACAAGATCTGGACGCCGTGCTGCAAGGCTTGCTGATCGTGGCCCCAACCGAGATACATGCGGCAAAGCAGACCGATGGCCGTGGTGGCCGGGCGGCGTGCGTCGGGGTTTTGATAGCCGTAGACGGCGCCACGTTCGCCTTGGACCGAATCCAGAAAATAGCCGGCCTTTTTCCAGGTGGCCGGCGGCACGCGCAAGTAGGCCATTTTCGCGCTCTTCAGCGCCATCATTTGCCAGCCGACGACCGACGTGTCGCCGGGCCGCTGAGGCTCATAGCGCCAGCCGCCGCCGAGAGGATCTTGCGCGTAAACAATGTAGTTGATGGCCGCCTGGGCCGGGGCTTGCAACACCTGATCGCGCGTCATACCGTAAGCTTCGCACAACACGATGGAAGCCAATCCGTGACCATACATCGTGCCGACCGGCTCCCACAGGCTGCCGACGTCGCCCTGGGTTTGCATGGAGCGGAGCAAAAACTTAAGCCCCTGGTCGACGGTCCTGCGATACTCCCCTTCGCGATGCGTCTGTCCGTTGCCCAGAAACGGCAGCAAGGCCAGCGACGTCGCAGCGATTTTGCTTTGCGTTGAGCCTGGGTCCCGACAGGCGCCGTGGCATTTGGGACTCTTTTGATGTTCGAAGGACCAACTGCCGTCATAATTCTGATGTTCGGACAGCCACTTCAGAGACAAAGTCACGGCGCGTTCGCTTTCCGACGTGCCGCCTCCGCTGCGCAACATCGCGGCGCGACTGGCGCCGCTGAGTCGCAACTCGAGCGAATTGCCTTCGCCTGTCCCACCCACGCCGAGTGCATCCGCGGAACCCGTTCCGCCGCCGGCCGGCTTGGAGCCCAAATCGCCCGTCGACAGTTGGGCGCTGATCGGACCGATCAAATCGGACATCGCAGTGGGGGCCGGCAGTTCGCTTAGACCGGGCGAAACGGCCGACAACTGTTCCAGGTTGTCAGACATCTGCATCACGTCGCTCGACAGTTCTTCGCCGCCGGAGCCATCGCCCTCGGCCGAGACCATCGTCGAGGAAGTCGAATTGCGAAAGGCGTGTACGGTCGTCACCAGGGCCAGCAAGAGCACAAGCGATAAGTGTACGACGACGCTGGTTAGCCAACTGGGCAGCAACTGCCAAACTTCGTGTGCGACGGATCCTTCGTCTGCCGACGCCTCGTCGGCTTCGTCCAGCGGCGCTGGCCGAGGCGCGCCGCTCACCGGTTGTGGCGCGCCGTGGTTGGGCAATGGCGGCAGCGTGACAGCCGCGGGCGGCAGAGTTGGAGGCGGGGGCAGGGCGGCCGGTGGCGGAGATGAAGTGGAGACTGCCGCGCCACCGGCTTGAACGCCCGCGACGGCCGCATCGGCTGCTTGCGAGCGTTCAGTCATAGCCGGCCTCAATCGTGTGCGAATTCAAGTGGACCTGGCCGGCGTACGCCGCGTCGGCTGCCATCGCGAATTCGCTGCCTGCCCCTGTTTTCGGCCCGGCGGCCCGTTGCAAGACCGACGAACCGCCGTTGCCATCCAAGATCCCGTCTCTATTAGTTTAAGCGAAAATCGGAGAGTGAGGTACACACCTGACCCAGGTTCCCCCTAGTCTGCGGCCTTGGGTTATTCGCGTCCCGCGGCGATTACCCGGTCGCGCTCCCTGTTTTATCGTGCACGGTGGGGCACGCTGGAGGTGCTTCGGCAGAACCCATGTTATGCGTGCGACCCGTTTTATCGGCAAAATGGCCTCTGGTACGCAACCCGGCCGGCGTTGTACAATTCGTGGTTTGACGTGGGCGTGTCGGCGCGGATCGATTCGTTTCGAGGAGTTGAAAGTCGGATGGGCAAGAGCAAAAAGAAAGTCGAAACGGTGTTTCTCGTCTGCGACGAGACGGGTGACTACAACTACACTCTGCGCCGTAAGTCCGGGGGCGAAAAGCTCAAGCTGATGAAATACAGCCGGCGACTGCGGAAGCACACCCCGCACACGGAAAAGAAAAAGTAGATCGGCCCAAGTGTCATTTGGACGTGGTGTCACTTGGACGCCGGGCCACTTGGACGCCGGGCCACTTGGACGCCGGGCCACTTGGAC
>JBGQKM010000027.1:0-29351 GCA_041499515.1 Planctomycetia bacterium
ACTGATCGATCTGTCGGCCGAAACCAGGCAGACGCTCGATGCCTATGGCGCGGAGCCGGGCAAGGTTTCGTTTGCCAACAATTGCCTGTTGGCGCGGCGGCTGGTCCAGCGGGGCGTCCGTTTCGTACAGCTTTACCACACCGACTGGGACCACCACGGAAACCCCGACACCCACCTCGGTTAACCGTTGGACGACCGTTGCCAGGAAGTCGACCGGCCGGCAGCCGCGCTGATTGCCGACTTGAAACAGCAGGGCATGTTGGACGACACGCTGGTGATCTGGGGCGGAGAGTTCGGCCGCACGCCGATGGGCGAGCCGCGCGATTTGATCGGCCGCGATCATCACGTCGACGGCTACACGATGTGGTTGGCCGGCGGCGGAATTCGCGGCGGCCAGACGATCGGAGCGACCGACGAGCTGGGTTACTACGCGGTGGAAGACCGCACGCACGTGCACGACCTGCAAGCCACGATCCTGCACCTCTTGGGCCTGGACCACTTGAAGCTGACCTACCGCTTCCAAGGCCGCGACTTCCGCCTAACCGACGTCGGCGGCAACGTCGTAAGCAAGATGCTGGCCTAAGCGGTTTTTCCCGCCTCGGCTGCTTCTTTGCGGCGCGACAGATCCACGGCGCGCCACATATACCAACTGGCCACCGAGCGGAAGGGCCGCCAGCATTCGCCATGCTCCAACAACTGCTTCGGCGTCGGCAAATCTTGCCCGCCGTACGTGAGCATGAAGCCCTTGCGAACGCCAAAGTCGTTTGCCGGCAGCACGTCCGGGCGGCCCAGTCGAAACATCAGCAACATTTCCACGGACCACCGGCCGATGCCGCGTACCTGAACGAGGTGTGAAACGATTTCCTCGTCCTCCATCTTCTTGAGCCTGGCCAACGTGGGCACGACGCCTTCCAAGATTTTCTCCGCCAGATCCTTCAGCGCCAACACTTTGGCGCGAGACAAGCCGGCTGCACGCAACTTCGCGTCGGGCGTTTTCAAGATCGCCTCAGGCTTCAGCGTTCTGCCGGCCGGATACAAATCGGTCACGCGTCCCAAAATCGTGTTGGCCGCCTTGCCCGAAAGCTGCTGGTGGACAATCGCCCGCAAAAGCGCCTGAAACGGACTTTGCATCTTTTCGGGCCGGTGCGTGAATGGACCGGCTTGCTTGATGACGCGTGCCAGATTCCGATCGACCCGTCGCAGTCGGGCCACCGCTTCTTCCGGGTCGAATGCCAACTCCATAGGGTCCTCGCGGCGGATCGAACAACGGACGTGCCCAGACGTCGGGGCATGATCGCTAAAATCTATCGCCCCCAATGGACGCGAAACAGGGGCGGCGGAGAAAAAGGGTCGCCAGCGCGAATTCTTGTCTGGCAAAGCGGCTTGGGAGGCGCCTATAATAACATCAATCCTCGCCGATGTGATCGCCTGCATGGTTCGTGCGTCCCGCCTTTAACCCAGCGCAACGATGCCTGACGTTTCCCACCGACCCCCTGCGCGAGACTATAACCCCTTGGGCTGTGCCGATTGGCGGCATTCGACGGCCGGCGGCATGAGCCGTCGTCACGTTTTGCAGGCCGGCGGACTGGGGCTGTTGGGCCTGGGATTGCCGCAGCTTTGGGCCGCGCAGGCCAACGCCAGTTCGGTCGCTGCCGCTGGACAATCGTCGGGCTTCGGCCGGGCCAAGCGTTGCATTTTCTTGTTCATGTGGGGCGGGCCGAGTCAGCTCGATACGTTCGATCCCAAGCCCTTGGCGCCGGTGGAGGTGCGCGGCTCGTTCCAACCGATCGCCACCCGCGTGCCGGGCATCCAGATCAGCGAGCACTTTCATCGCCTGGCCGATCAGATGGACAAAGTCGCCATCATCCGCTCGCTCCATCACGACGATCCGGCGCACCTGTCCAGCGGCCACTTGACGCTGACCGGCCATCTCGCCCCGACGCTCAACAGCGACGCGGCCCCGCCCAGCGACCGCGACACGCCCCACTTGGGCTCGATGCTCGCCCGGCTGCGCGGCAGTTCGGGCACGCTGCCGCCGTTTGTCACCTTGCCGTGGCTGGCCCTGCACCCGGCCGCTCCGGGCGGTCGAGCGCCGGGCCAAAACGGCGGCTGGCTGGGCCGCAAATACGATCCGTTGCTGGTCACCGGCGATCCAAATCGTCCCGACTGGAAAGTGCAGGAGCTGAGCCTGTCCGACGGGGTGAGCTACGACCGTCTCGATGCGCGCCACGAACTGCTGCAAGAAATCGATCGCCAGCGGGCCGAACTGGGCGCGGCCGATTCGACCGGATTGAAGCAGCGCGCCTTCGGGCTACTGGCTTCGACCGACGCTCGCAAGGCGTTCGATCTTTCGCAAGAACCCGACGCGGTGCGCGATCGGTACGGCCGCAACATTCACGGACAGTGCGTGCTGCTGGCCCGACGGCTGATCGAGCATGGCGTGCCGCTGGTGTCGGTGAACTGGCACAACGACGGCCGCAATTTTTGGGATACACACGGCCACAATTTTTCGCGCTTGAAAAACGAACTGATTCCGCCGGCCGATCAGGCCCTCTCGGCGCTGCTGGAAGACCTCGGCCAACGCGGCCTGCTGGACGATACGATCGTGGCCTGGGTCGGCGAATTCGGCCGCCGTCCGCAGATCGACGCCGGCAACGCCGGCGACGGCGGGCGCGCCCACTGGCCCTTCTGCTACAGCGGTTTGCTCGCCGGGGGCGGAATTCGCGGCGGGGCCGTGCATGGCAAGAGCGACAAGCACGCGGCCCATCCGGTCGAGTCGCCCGTGAGCCCGCAAGACTATGCGGCCACGTTGCTGCACGCTCTGGGAGTCGCCCCGGAGACGGTCGTCGAGGATCGCTTCGGCCGGCCGGTGCGCGTTTGCCTGGGGACTCCCGTCACGGGCCTGTTCGGCTGATCGCGGCGCGTAGGGCGTCGCGGGTCGCTGGGGGAAATCAAGGTCCGGTGCGGTGCCGGCTCCTGCTGGGTGCGCCCGCGTCGGCCGGTTATACTAGGGGCCGGGATTGGCATTGGTAAAACAGCCGCGCGAGACCGGCGATGTGGAAGTTGTGCGTTTTGGCGATCGGGTTAGTGACGCTGTACGTCCCGGCGGCGTGTGGCGCCGATCGCGCCGCGGCCGATCCGCAATTGGCGCGCGACGTGCTGCCGCTGCTCAAAACCCGCTGCGTCAAATGCCACGGACCCACGAAGCAAGAGGCCAAACTCAACCTGAGCACTCCCGGCGGCCTGGCGCGTGGCGGCGAAAACGGACCGCCGATCATGCCCGGCCAGCCCGCCGCCAGCCTGCTCTGGCAGCGCATCGACGACGATGAAATGCCGCCCGACGATCCCCTGCCGGAAGAGGAACGGGCGCTCCTCAAGCGCTGGATCGCCGCGGACGCCAAGGATCTGCCGGAGGTGGCCGCGGTGGAACTTGCCGGCAGCGACCACTGGGCCTTCGCGCGCTGGAGCGACCCGAAACTGCCGGCGATACGCGATACCGCCGCGGCGCGCACGGAAGTCGACCGTTTCGTGCTGGCCCGACTTGAGGCCCAGGGTCTGACCCTCAACGCCGAAGCCGATCGGCCCACGCTGGTGCGTCGCGTGAGTTTCGATTTGACCGGTCGGCCGCCGACGCCCGACGCGGTTCATGCGTTTGTCGCCGACACGGCGCCGGACGCCTACGAGCGGATGGTCGATCGCTATCTGGCTTCGCCCCACTACGGCCAGCGGTGGGGCAAATACTGGCTCGACGCAGCCGGCTACGCCGATTCCAACGGCTACTTCAACGCCGACACCGACCGGCCCTTGGCCTACCGATACCGGGACTATGTCATCGCCGCGTTGAACCAGGACAAGCCGTTTGACCGGTTCGTGCTGGAGCAGATCGCCGGCGACGAGTTGTCGGGGTTCGTGCCCGGCAAGGAGGCCACCGGCGAGATGATCTCGCTGTTGGAGGCGACGCACTATTTGCGTAATGGGCAGGACGGCAGCGGCGAAAGCGACGGCAATCCGGATGAAGTGCGCACGGACCGCTACGCCGCCCTGGAATCGACGATGCAGATCGTGGCCTCGTCGCTCCTGGGGCTGACGTTGCAGTGCGCCAAGTGCCACGACCACAAGTTCGAACCGATTTCGCAGCGCGAATACTATCAATTGCAGGCCGTGTTCTATCCGGCGTTCGACATTCAGAACTGGCTCAAGCCCAACGACCGCTTCGTCCATGCCGACTTGCCGGGCGAAGTCGAAAGGTGGGAGCGGCGCGGCAAGCAAATCGACGGCGAAATCGCCGCGCTGCTGGCCGAATTTGGCGCCTGGGTCCGCGGCCATCGTCAGCCGAACGCGTTTTTGTTCCGCGACGAGTTCGACGAGAACGGACCGCCGTTGGTCGATCACTGGAGCGCGACCGCCCCGGGCGACGACGCGCCGGCCGGCGCCGCGCCGGTGCAACTCGATTCGTCCCAGGCGCCCGGCGCCTGGCGTCACAACGGCGCGCTCGAGATTCTCGAAAGCGGCGCCGCGGGCGATCGTTGGCTCTCGACCCGACAATCGTTCGATTGGACGCCGGAAGGCCCCGAGGGCTGGATTCAGGCCACGTTCGATCTGGTCGACAACAAGACAAGTGCCGGGCAGATGCCGGCCGAACGCATCGCGTATCTGATCGCGATGCACGATTTCAACGACAACAGCTCGGTCGCCGGGGGCAACGTGCTGCTGGATGGCAACCCGGCCGGCGGCGCGGCCGTGCACCTCGATTATCCGGGCGAGGATTCCAAATCGGTCGGCGTGCTGGGCACCAGCAAATATGAACCGGGCCACAACTACGGCGTGCGGATCACCCGGCTTGCCAACGGCAAGTTCCGGCTGGAACACATGGTCGACTGGGTTCCGGACAACAAGACGCTGGAGCTCGCGGTCGAGGATCTACCGGACGGAAGTTTTGGCTTCGAGTACTGTTGCGGGCGCAGCTTCGTGGTCGATAACGTTTGGATCATGGGCAGCCAAAAGGGCCTGGCGCCGGAGTTGCACGACGAGTTTCTTGCCAAAGAAAAGGCCCTGACCGAGGCCGTCAAGTCGAAGCAGGCCCAGCGCGGCGAGCGGCCGGGAAAAATCGCCTGCGTCACCGACCGGTCGGCCCAAGCGCCCGACGTGTTTTTGCTTCAGCGCGGTAACTACGCTACGCCGGGCGAGAAAGTCGAGCCGGCGCCGTTGGCGGCTCTATCGGAGGCCGGGACGACGCTGGAAGCTCGGGCGCCGTTTGAGGGTTCGCAGTCGACCGGGCGCCGGCTGGCCTGGGCGCGTTGGCTGACCCGCGAAAACTCGCGATCCGCGGCGCTCGTGGCGCGCGTGCAGGCGAATCGCCTGTGGCAGCACCATTTCGGCACCGGCATCGTTGCCACGCCGGACAACCTGGGCACCAGCGGCGCGCCCCCTTCGCACCCGGAATTGCTCGACTACCTTGCCGGCCGCTTCGCCGAGTCTGGCTGGAGCACCAAGGCCCTGCATCGCCTGGTGCTCAACTCGGCCGTGTATCGGCAAACCAGCGCGTTGCAGCCCGCCGCTTATGCGGTCGATCCCGACAACCGCCTGCTGTGGCGCCATTCGCTCCAACGACTCGATGCCGAGTCGCTCCGCGATGCGATGCTGGTCGTCTCCGGCCAGCTCGATCGGCAGTTCGGTGGGCCGTATGTGCCGACCACGCGCGATGAACTGGGCGAAGTGCTCGTCAAGCTCGACACGCCGGGCGCCAACCGGCGCTCGATTTATTTGCAGCAGCGGCGCACGCAGACGCTGAGCCTGTTGAACGTGTTCGATGCGCCGACGATGGTCTTCAATTGCGTACAGCGACCGGCCTCGACGATGCCCCTGCAATCCTTGAGCCTGTTGAATTCCGAATTTGTCGTGGGCCAGGCCCGAAACTTCGCCGAGCGGCTGGTCCGCGAGGCGGGCGACCGGCCCGAAGCCCGAGTGAATCATGCCTTCTTGTTGACCGTGGCCCGAGAGGCGACGCCGGCGGAACTGCAAGCCGGATTGGAATTCGTCACGGACCAGCGCAACCAATACGCCGGCCAGGCCGAGGCGGAAGCGCGGGCCTGGGCCGACTTTTGCCAGATGATGCTGGCTAGCAACGCGTTCCTTTACGTGGAGTGACCAGCCGATCATGGAACCCCAGCGGACCCACGCGTTTTTGCACGATCCGGCGTCGATTTCGCGACGCATGTTTTTGGGCCACTATGCCGGCTCGCTCGGCACGCTGGCCCTGGCACACCTGCTGGGCGACGGCCCCGCACGGGCCCGGGCCGACACGTCAGCCGCGCCGGCGGCCACCATCCACCCGGCCAAGGCGAAGTCGGTCATCTGTTTGTTTCAGCACGGCGGCCCGAGCCAGATGGATCTGTTCGATCCCAAACCGGCGCTCAACAAGTACCACGGCCAACCCTATCCGGGCGGTGATCTGGAGATTCATTTCGACAAGCAGAAGGGCAACGTGCTGGGCTCGCCGTTCAAGTTCGAGCGGCACGGCCAGTGCGGCATGGAGCTTTGCGAATTGCTGCGGCACACGGCCGGCGTGGCCGACGATTTGACGCTCATCCGGTCCATGAATACCGAATCGGTCGATCACGAATCGGCCTTGCGACTGATTCATTCCGGAAGGTTCCTGGCTGGCCTGCCCAGTTGGGGCTCGTGGGTCACTTATGCGCTGGGCTCGGACAATCATAATCTGCCGGCCTACGTCGTGCTTTCCGATCCGGGTGGGCTGCCGGTCGACGGCGAGCGAAACTGGTCGGCCGGATGGCTGCCGGCCGTATACCAGGGGACGCCGTTCAGGGCGGGCAAGTCGCCGGTGTTGGATCTGCAAACTCCCGAGGGCGTTTCGGCCGATGCGCGGCGCCATCAGTTGCGCTTTCTCGAACAGCTCAATCGCGCACACCTGGAGCGCCATCCCGAGAATTCGGAATTGGCGGCCCGTCTGGAGAATTTCGAAACCGCCGCGCGGATGCAAACCACGGTGCCCGGGGTGCTCGACATCTCGCAGGAAACGGCCGAAACGCGCAGCCTGTACGGCCTCGACCAACCCGCGACCCAGGAATATGGCACGCGCTGCCTGCTGGCCCGGCGTCTGGTCGAACAGGGCGTGCGGTTCGTGCAAATCTTCCTCAAGGCCCAGCCCTGGGACACGCACAGCAAAAACGCCGAAAGCCTCAAGGGGCTGTGCGCCATGACCGATCAACCCAGCGCGGCGCTGGTGACCGATTTGAAACGTCGTGGGCTGCTGGATTCGACGATCGTGCTGTGGACCGGCGAATTCGGGCGGCAGCCGATCTCGCAGGGCGCCGACGGGCGCGATCACAATCGCCGCGGATTTTCGCTGTGGCTGGCCGGCGGCGGGTTCAGGCCGGGATATGTCCACGGCGCCACGGACGATTTCGGATACGAGGCGGTTCGCGACGTCGTGACCGTGCACGATCTGCACGCCTCGCTGTTGCACGCCCTGGGGCTCGACCATCGGCGGCTGACCTATCCCCACGACGGCCGGGCGGCCAGTCTCACGGATGCTGACGTGACGAAGGCGAAGCTGGTGCCCGAACTGTTCGCCTAAGCCGGTCAAATACGCGCCAAGATGACGAATCCGTCATCTAACGGATGGCCAATTGTCATGCGCACTTTTGTACGCTCAATTGCGTATAATATTCCAGGCAACGACCAGAGACTCTTCGCAAAGGGCTGCGCCATGCGTTCACGACTTTTTAAATTGGCGGTGCTGATTACCGCGCTTGTGTTTGGCTCAACAACGGCGTTTGCCGCGCATGGCGGTGGCGGTCACGGTGGAGGCGGTGGCGGCGGTCATGGCGGCGGAGGCGGCGGTGGCGGTCATGGCGGTGGTGGCGGAGGTTTTCATGGCGGCGGCGGAGCTGCTTTTCATGGTGGAGGCGGCGGTGGAGCTGCTTTTCATGGTGGAGGCGGCGGTGGAGCTGCTTTTCATGGTGGCGGCGGTGGAGCTGCTTTTCATGGTGGCGGCGGTGGAGCTGCTTTTCATGGTGGGGGCGGCGGTGGAGCTGCTTTTCATGGTGGAGGCGGAAGTTTTCACGGCGGCGGCACCGCCAGAAACTTCGCCGGCCCGGCACACAATGTTTCGCCCGGCATGAGCAGTCTCTCGCACAATGCGCCGGCCCGGTCGAGTTTCGTGCAACGCAATTCCTCGGCTAATTCGAGTTCAGGCCTGCACTCGGTTCAGCGAGCAACCAATACCGGCAGCCATTTCGTGCAACAGCATTTTGGCGCCAACACGCACCTCGGCGCGAATACGCATCTCGGCGCGAATACGCATCTCGGCGCGAATACGCATCTCGGCGCCAACACGCATCTCGGCGCCAACACGCATCTCGGCGCCAACACGCATCTCGGCGGATCGTCGTTGGGGCAGCACGCCTCGTTCGTACAGCGCAATTTTTCTCAAGGAACCCATCTGGCCAGCGCCAGCGGTTTGCGTGCTGGCGGCAATCTCAACGCCGGACACCTCTCCGGCGCCACATTGCACAACGCCAACTTGAGCCGCGCCGGCAGTGGCACTTTCGCGCACAACCTGAATGCCAATCACAGTTTCAACAACAACATCAACCACAACTTCAACAACACGCGCTGGAGCGGCGGCTGGAATCGTTGGCAAAACCGCTCGTTCTTCTTTGGTCTGGGAACTCCGTTTGGCGCCTTCAATCGCGGCTTCTATCCCTGGTACGGCTACGGATACCGGCGGTTTGGGTTTGGGCTGGGTTTCAATCCCTACTACTATGGCTACGGCTATCCATACTATTACGGATATGGCTACGGCTATCCTTATTACTACGGCTATCCAGCGTACAGCTATGGCTCGTATCTGAATTGCTATTCGAATTACGGCTACGGTGGCTATGGCAGCTACGGCAATGGCTATCCGGCCTACGGGTACGATGGCTCTGGCTACGCGGCGGGATACCCGGCGACGGTGGGCTACTCAAGCGCCGCGGCCGCAACTTACGCGGCCCAGTATCCTCCGGTGACGGATGCCGCAAACGCGCCCGGCCCGAGCACGCCGGTGGGCGAGGCGCCCTTGCAGGCGGATACGGCCAGCGGCGCGGCGCCATCAGTCGACGACATCACGGCCGCCGACTTTGCCGGACAAGGCGAACTCGATTTCAAGGCCGGCAAGTACGAATCGGCGGCTCGCAACTTCCGACATGCCCTGGTCGACGATCCGTCGAATGCCGGCGTGCTGCTGTTGTTGGGTCAGGCGATGTTCGCTCTGGGCCAATACGACGAGGCCGCCGGAGCCACGGCGATGGCGATGCAGTCGCTGCCGCAAGACAAGTGGGGCGCGGTGGTGGAAAACTACCAGCAGCTCTACGGCAATCCGGCGGATTACGTGAACCAGCTTCGCGCCTTGGAGAAAGCCCGCGACGCGAAGCCCGATTCCCCGGCACTGCAATTCCTGCTTGGATTCCAGTCGGGCTATCACGGCGATCTGCAGCAGGCCCTGCGCGCGTTGGACAAGACCGTGCAACTCGAGCCCAAGGACGCGATGGCCAAAACGCTCCGCGATCTGCTGGCCAAGAAGGCCGGCGCGACCGGGCCGGTTCCAGCGGCCGCCAACAAGCCCGTGGCTCCGTCGCCCGGATCCGAGTTTTGACCTGTGGGCGTGCGATCGTGCCAAGCCCTGCGAGGCTTTAGGTAGTGGGGGCGGTTTACATTGACTCTGGCGACGATAAAATAAACGCCTTGCGTGCCGGAGTCTCTGGCACGTCTTTCGCGCCACAGGCTGTGCATGGTTCGTCGCCCACCGGTCGCCGGGGTTACTTTCATTGAGTTGCTCGTTGTCGTGGCGGTGGTGGGCGCATTGATGGCGCTGTTGCTGCCGGCGATGCACCAGAGCCGGGCGGCGGCGCGGCGGATCGTATGCCAATCGAACCTGCGGCAGTGGGTCTTGGCCGCGCATATTCACGCGAGCAAAAACTTCGGGTACCTGCCTCGTCGCGGACAGGGGAGCCAGCCGACAAAAATCTTGAACCGCCCGGAGGATTGGTTCAATGCGCTGCCGCTGCAGATGGAGGAACGTCCGTACCTGGAGTTGTCGCAGCTTGGATTGATTCCGCGCGCGGGCGACAATTCAGTCTGGATTTGCCCCGAGGCCCAAGCCATCAACCAGCCCACGTTTTTTTCTTACGGCATGAACATGGGTCTTTCGGTGTGGGACCGAACCAGGCCCGATCATCTCGAACGGGTCGGCCCCACCAGCACGATGGTATTCATGGCCGATGCGCCTGGCCCGTATTGTTCTGTTTGGCCATCGACGCAGCCGTACAGTCCGCTGGACCGGCATCAGGGTTTTGTGAACATCGCGTTTCTCGACGGGCACGTGAATTCATACCTGGGAGAAGACGTCGGTTGCGGCGTGGGAGACCCTGGCCGGCCCGACGTTCGCTGGCAGGTGCCCGACAGCCCTTGGACCGGACCGTAAAACAATAACGATTCTTTCGAGGTAATCCATGCGACCCATGATGCGATTCCTGGCGCTAGTGACGCTCTCCATGCTGGCGGCCGCCGCGCAGGCCGACGTCGTGACGATTGGCGCCAGCCGCGACAACACGATCTTCGCGGTCAATAACACCGCCAGCGACGGGGCCGGCGTGGGAATGTACGTGGGAACCGACAACAGCGGCGCCGCGGGCGACCATCGCGGATTGCTGGGCTTCGACGTCGCCGGCAACGTGCCGGCCGGCGCGGTCATTCAAAGCGCCGAGTTGACGTTGACGCTGGGCGAGGTGGCCGGCTCCACACGCACCGGAACTGGCGGAGATACGACGCCCAGGACCATCAGCCTCTTTCGCCTCTCGGCCGATTGGGGCGAAGGCACGGCCGGATTCGGTACCACACAGATCGCCAAAACCGGCGTAGGGTTCATGGCCGGCGAGGGGGATGCAACCTGGACGGCTCGCGCCTATTCGGCGACCACGCCCACGCTTTGGTCGGCTCCCGGTGGCGATGGAGATTATGTCCCGACCGCCAGTGGCTCTCAGAGCGTCGGCAATCCTGGCAACGTCACGACGCCCTTTACCTGGTCTTCGACCGCGGCGATGGTCAGCGACGTCCAATCTTGGCTGGACGATCCGGCGCACAATTTTGGCTGGATTCTAATCAACAGTGACAATCAGTTCATCAGGGCGTATCGGGCATTTTATACTCGCGAATTCGGCAATCCGCAGTTTCGCCCGGCCCTCGAGATCAGCTATGTTCTGGTGCCCGAGCCGGCCACGTTCATGCTGCTTCTGTTGGGTGCATGCGGGCTGCGCGTCGCGGCGTGGGGTCGTAAACGATCTGCAATGCAGAGTGGCTGACATGACGCAGCACACGAATTCTCACGCCGAGTTTTCGCCTTCGGAATTGGTGAATCTGCGGCCGCCTGGCACGAAACTTTCATCGGCGGACCTGGCCTGGCTGATGGCGGCCGGCGCTTTGGCGGCCCTTGCGGTTGCGCTGATTCACATGAGCCTGCGGATTCCTGGGCATGCCATTTTCAAGCCGCTGCTTCCGATCGCGATCGGCCTGGCCCGGGCGCCGCGGCACGCTTCGGGATGGGTTGCGGGGCTTGGCGCCGCGGCGACGTCCGGAGTGCTTCTGCTGGGTCCGTGGGGACATATTCAGGTTTCCACGTTCATAAGCCTGGTGCTGCTGGGGCCGGCTTTCGAATGGGCGGCCCAGGGCTGGCATACCAAGGGCTTGCTGTATATACGGTTTGCATTGGCGGGCCTGGCGACCAATGGCATCGCGGTTTTGGTGAAGTTAACCACGGTCTCGTTCGGATTCGAGGCGGGAGGCGGCCGGGGTTTTGCGGCGCTTTGGCCCGTCTCGTTGTTTTCGTTTCTGGCCTGCGGCGCGGTGGCCGGATTGCTCGCGGCGGCCATTTGCATTCCACATTCGCGCCGCGACGACTCGATCCACCAACCATGATCTACCTGGGACTGGACGATACGGATGTTGAGGGGAGCCCTGGCACCAACCAGCTCGCCAGGCACATCGTCCGGCGGATCGCCGACTGCTTCCATGTGCGGCGAATCATGCGGCACCAATTGTTGGACGATCCGCGCGTGCCCTACACCAGCAAGAACGGCTGTGCGTCGCTGCTGCTGGAGGCACGTGGAGCCAGTTCGGCCGCCGACTTGCCCGCGCTTGTGGCGCCGATGGTTATCGACTGGTCTCCGCTGGGCAGCGATCCGGGACTTTGCGTCGCCGCGCTGGTTCCGAAAGCCGTCGTCGATTGGGGACAACGCTGTCAGCAGGAGTTGGTGACTCAAGACGACGCGCGCCGCTTGGCGCACGACAGCGGCATCTACCTGCAAGGACTGGGAGGAACCGAGGGAGGCGTGATTGGCGCGCTGGCGGCGATCGGCCTGGCGGCTGGCGACGACGACGGACGCGTTCTGTATCTCGGCTCGTCAGCCGACGATTTTTACGACGTCGCCGGGCCGCAAACGATCGAGAGCTTACACGCGCGGGGAATCGACGAAGTCCGTTGCGCGGAATCTGAAATGGCGGTCACTAGCGGCTCGGTTGACGTCGGAAAGCGGCTGCGGCCGAATCTTCGCCAGGGCAGAGTCGTGCTGTATGTAAACCGGTCATCCAGCGACGAGATGCCCGACTGGCAAGCGGTTCGCAAGCCGTAAAAGCCGCCTGCGCCGAGATTATTTTGGTCCCATCTTGCGCTTGTCTCAGAGTCGATCGCGCCCTATCCTATACATAGGCAGTTCAGCGTTGGAAGGGTGCCGATTCGGCCGTTGAATTTGTCGGTTTTAATGACCCTGGCAGTTTACTGACCCATGCGCTCGATCGCATCCAGTCACACCGTACGCTTCGTGTTGATCCACTCGCTGGTGGTCGGCCTCGCACTGTCGGGGGCTGCGCCTGGTGTCATGGCCTGCCCGATCGGTAGCGGTTCGTGTGCGTCGGCTGCGGCCCGTTCTTGTCCGACCCAGACCGAATTGTCGTCGCGGAAAATAGCACGAACTTGCTGTTGTGGACTTGCCGACGGCCGGAACTGCAAAATGGCTTGCTGTCGCGCGGCCCCGGTTCGCCAGCCGGCGGCTCCGCCGACGCGTAGTGGTGGCGACCAGCGCGAACTTCAATCCCTGGCCATCCTGCCGCTGTCGATGCCCCCGGGCCTCGAGCAGGGCCCTGTCGCAGCGCAGCATGCCAATTCTGTATCAGGCGATCGTTCGGCTGCCGTCACGCTGCAGCTTGCGCACGTGCGAATTCAGGCCTGATCTGCTGGCGCATGCGCGGTCGTTTGCGCGCTATTGCCTCACACGGTGACTTGTGCCATTGTCCATGCGCGCGCCGGCCGTCGTGGGCGCGCCGAACGGCTAAAATCTGCGGCCAAAAGACCGTTCTCAACTTCAATACAAAGCGCTATTACCTTTCGAGATCTGCGAAGGAATGACTCATGTCCGAACCGCGAGACCACAATCTATCGAAGCCGGCCGGCCGGCAGCCTGAAACCCCGGACGAGGGCGGATTGCGAGCGCCCCCGGGTCTTTCGTTGAGGCAAAAAGCGTGGTGGTGGTTCGATTTCATCATCCTCGTGAACCTGGCCCGCTTGCGGTTTATTATCGTCCTGGTGGCCATCGGCGTGGTGATCACCCAATGGGATCGTTTGTCGGCGTATTACGACCGCTGGACCCGACCGAGCGGCGCCGCGGCGGCCGCCGAGTCCGGCGTGGAGTGGTTCTGCCCGATGCATCCGGCGGTCGTGCGCGACAATCCGCGCGAGAAGTGCCCGATCTGCTTCATGCCCCTGTCCAAGCGGCGCAAGGGCCAAAAAACCGACGAAGCGCTGCCGCCGGGCGTGGTCAATCGCGTCCAGCTTTCGCCCTATCGAATCGTCTTGGCCGGCGCCCAGACGCGCGCCGCGGAGTACGAGCCGCTGGGCAAAACGATCGTGGCCGTGGGCTACGTCGAGTTCAACGAACGATGGCAGCGAAACGTCTCGGCGCGCGTCCGAGGGCGCATCGATAAACTGTTCGTCAACGAGACGGGCCAGATCGTCGCGATCGGCGACCCCTTGGCCTCGCTCTACAGTCCCGAACTGCTGGTGACCGTGCAGAATCTGTGGGACGCGAAGCAGAACAAGAATGCCAAGAACGAAGAAAGCGCCCGCAAACGGCTGGAACTGCTGGGCATCGACGACGAGCAAATCGACGAGATCCTCGAGAGCAAACAGCCCGACACGCATTTGACGATCCACTCGCCGATCAGCGGGCACGTGATCAAGAAGTACGTGCGCGAGGGCCAGTATGTCGAGGAAGGCAGTCCGCTGTACGATCTGGCCGATCTGTCGAGCGTGTGGATTCAAGCACAGGTTTATGAAGACGACATCGAGTTTCTCCCGTTCGATCAACGGCCCAGAACGAGCGATTCGATCGCGGACGGATTGGAAGCAACGGCCACCACCCGCGCGTTTCCCGCCGAACCGTTCGAGGGAAAGCTGGCGTTCGTCTATCCGCACGTGGATCAAGACACGCGCACGGTGATGGTGCGCTTCGAGGTGCAGAACCCGGAGCACAAATTGCGTCCCGGCATGACGGCCACGGTGACCCTGACGGTCCCGCCCAAGATGGTTCCTCTGCTGGCGGCACGCATCGAGGACGAGGAGGGCCGGCGGATGTTGGACCAGGGCCGCGTGTTGGCGGTGCCCGACAGCGCCGTGATCGAAACCGGCAGCCAGAGCATCGTCTATCGCGAGGACTCGCCCGGCGTGTTGGACGGAGTCAAGGTTCAGTTGGGCCCCAGGATGGCCAATCCGGATGGCGTGTCGTTTTATCCGGTGTTGGAGGGCATCAAGGCGGGCGATCGGATCGTGGTTGCCGGATCGTTCCTGGTCGATGCCGAGACGCGGCTCAATCCGGCGGCCGGTTCGATTTACTTCGCCGGCAGCGGCGGATTGAAATCGGGGCAGGGCGGGGTGTCAACCGTTCGTCCCTCGACGCCCGAGAACGAGCAGGAGAAGATCACCGCGGCGCTGGCTAAATTGTCCAGCGAGGATCGAAAACGGGCCGAGGCGCAGCAATACTGCCCGGTGTTGGATCAAAACCTGTTGGGCGTGATGGGCACTCCGGTCAAGGTGATGCTGGACGGCAAGCCGATCTTTCTGTGCTGCAAAGGTTGCTTGAAAACGGCGCAGGAAAAGCCGCAAGAGATGCTGGCCAAGATCGAGGGCTTCAAGAATCGCCAGCCGTCGGCGGCCCCGTCCACCCAGGAGGCCAAAACGGCCCCAGCCGGCAAGGACGCCAAGATTGTCGCAGCCTTGGCCAAACTTTCCGCCGAGGATCGCACGCTGGCCGAATCGCAGAAATTCTGCGCCGTGCTGGAGGAAAACCGGCTGGGCTCGATGGGCACTCCGCTCAAGATCGTGATCGACGGCCAGACCGTCTTTCTCTGCTGCCCGGCCTGCAAGGAGGACGCGTTGGCCGATCCGCAAGCCACGTTGAAAAAGGCGGCCAGCCTCAAGGAGAGCAACCCTCTGCGCCGCTAGACGAATTGGGTACTACATGACCGGCCCCGCGGGCATGACCCCGGGTGTTTCAGGAAACGTCGCGCATGATAGAACGCATCATCGAGTTTTCGATTCGCAATCGATTTCTGGTTCTGGCGATTGCCGCGGCGTTGACGCTCGCCGGCATTCTGGCGATGTTCAACACGCCGGTCGACGCCATTCCGGACCTGAGCGAGAACCAGGTGATCGTGTTCACCGACTGGATGGGACGCAGCCCGCGCGAAATCGAGGATCAGGTCACGTATCCGCTGTCGCGCAAGCTGCAAGGCCTGGCCGGGGTGCGGGCCGTTCGCTCGTCGAGCGAGTTCAATTTCTCGATGATCACGATCATCTTCGACGAAAACATCGACTTCTACTTCGCCCGACAGCGCGTCACCGAAAAGCTCGGCCAGGCGGCCACCTACTTGCCGGCCGGAGTGGTGCCCTATCTGGCGCCTGATGCGACCGCGCTGGGGCAGATCTTTTGGTATACCGTCGAGACCAGCCCCGGCAACCCCATCGATCCGGCTCGGCTGTGGGCCCTGAACAAGTTTTACATCGCACCGCAGTTGAACGCGGCCCCGGGAGTCTCCGACGTCGCCACGGTCGGCGGCATGCCGCTGGAATATCAAATCGACGTGCGGCCCGAGTCGTTGCGGGCCTATAACATCACGCTGGGCGAACTGTACGCCGCGGTGGAAAAGAGCAACATGCCGGCCGGCGGTGGCGTGATCCAAAAGAACAACGCCGAATACATCGTGCGCGGCGTGGGCTGGATCAAGGATAAGGCCGACATCGAAAACACCGTGATCAAGGAGTCGGGCGGGACGCCGATTTACGTCAAGTCGATCGCCACCGTGCAGCTTGGCACGCAGTTCCGCCGCAGCGTCTACGAAAAAGATGGCAATGAAGTCGTCGGTGGCGCGGTGTTGATGCGGCATGGTGAAAATCCGCTGGCCGTGACCGAACGCGTGAAAGGCAAGATCCAGGACCTGCAGCCCGGCCTGCCAGCCGGCGTGCACATCGTGGCCGCCTACGATCGCACGCGACTGATCCACGGGGCGATCCGCACGCTCAGCGACGTCATCAGCCACGAAATGATCATCGCGTCGCTGGCGGTGCTGCTGATCCTGGTCCATGTGCGCAGCGTGATCGTGATCTGCATCACGCTGCCCCTGTCGGTGCTGTTCTCGTTTTTGTTGATGTGGATTTTGAGGCGACTGGGCATCGTCGACATCCAGGCCAACATCATGTCGTTGGCCGGCATCACGATTTCCATCGGCATTCTGGTCGATCAGGCCATCGTGATGACTGAAAACGCCACGCATCACCTCAAGGCCTATTTTGGCGACCGCAAGGTGACCGGCGATATCACCGAGTTGGTGATCGGTCCCTGCCGCACGGTCGGGCGCCCGATTTTCTTTTCGGTCATGATCATGCTGCTGTCGTTCGTGCCGGTGTTTTTGCACAGCGGCCGCGTGGGCAAATTGTTCCACCCGCTGGCATTTACCAAAAGTTTTGCCATGATCGGCGTGGCGATCATTTCGATCACCGTGGTGCCGGCGCTGATTCCGCTTTTGATCCGCGGCCGGCTGAAACGCGAAGAAGATAACGCGATCGTGCGCAGTTTCATCAATATCTACAAACCGCTGCTCACCTGGGCCCTGCCGCGACGGAACCTGGTGATGTGGGCGTTTGCCGCTCTGCTGCTGTTGGCCGCGGGCATTTTTCCGCTGCAGGCCGTGCTCGGATTCGGCGCGAATGAAGAGGTCTGGAAGACTTGCTTCCTGGTCGTGTTTGGCATGGTGACCTTGCTGACCGTCGTGGCCACGCGCGGAGCACGTTGGCAGGTTTTGTCGTTTGTTTCCTTGGTTGCTCTGGGGCTTTGGGCATTCCATTTTTCCAAGATTGGCGTGGCTTTCATGCCGGCCCTCGACGAAGGCACCACGTTGGACATGCCCATCACGGTGCCGCGGGCCAGCATTACGCAGGCGGCCGACGACCTGAAGGCTCGCGATGCTCTGTTGCGCGGTTTTCCGGAAGTGGAATCGGTGATCGGCAAGGCCGGGCGGGCCGACACGCCGACCGATCCGGCGCCGCTGGACATGGTCGAGACATTCGTCAATTTCCGGCCGAAGGAATTATGGCCGAAACGCGTGTTGAAGTTTCCGGATGCCGAGCGGCAGATCCGCGCGATGCTCGCAACCCTGGAAGCCGAGGGCTATCTCAAGCACGCCCAGAACGAGGACGATCGCAAGGGCCTGGTCAATGATGCCAGCCAGAAGGCCGTCGAGCGATTCGATGAAACGATGCGCGAGTTGGCCATGTCGCGGTTTCGCGACTTGCAGCGCGATCTGGAGCCGAAGCTGACGCGATTTGCCATCGAGCAGACCATGGGACGCATGCGCGATGACGGAGATCTTCATTGGCCCGCGGAAAACGCGGATGCCGAACAGACCTTTCTCGAAACCATGACCGCCAAACTCACGCCCGAGTTCGGCCGCTGGCTGGCCACGCAGCCGGCGCTCGAGGACATGACAAAAGTCGATCATCGCGTTGCCACCGAACTGCACGACGCGGGATTCTTGCAGGACGTGGTCGGCGCGTTGCAGGACAAACCGTCGCGCGCCGGAAAGATCAGCGGCGCGATTCTGGAATTTTTCGGGGCCAGCCGTCCGACGTTTTCCGGCAAGTCGCTCTTGGCCATCGAAGACCAACGCATGACGCTGTGGCGGGCCGAAGTGCGAGCGACCAACTGGGAGTTGTTCGACCGCGCCTGCGAAATGTTTCCCTGGTATGCGCTGGAAGAATTGTGCCAGGCGGCCAAAACCGCCGGCTTGCTGGCCGACGGGCCGCGCGGCGAACAGGTCAGGCAATTGGCCATCGCGGCCGCACGCGTACAACGAGGAGGCCAGGCGGATAGCAAGGTGATCGGCGTTTTCGACGCGTTGCGAGCAAACGCGCAAGAGTCGTTTCGACGGCAAATTTTCCTCTGGCCGCGTCAAACGGGCCCGAAAGGCGATCTGGTGGACGACGAAATGGGGCGGGTGCTGCAAGTGCCTGGCTGGAGCAATATCTTTACGCAGCCGATCGTCAATCGCATCGAAATGCTCTCCACCGGCGTGCGCACCGACATCGGCGTCAAGGTGTTTGGACCCGATCTGAATACCATCGACCAGGTCGGCAAGCGGATCGAAGCCGTGCTCAAACCGGTCAGCGGAGCCCGCGACGTGATCGCCGCGCCGATCATGGGCAAGGGCTACCTGCAAATCGATATCGACCGCCAGCGCGCGGCCCGTTTTGGCATCACGATCGAGGACGTGCAGAACGAAATCGAAGTGGCCCTGGCCGGCCGCGCCGTGACGTACACGGTCGAAAAACGCGATCGCTTTCCAGTTCGCATTCGCTATGCACGCGCGCAGCGCGAAGACGAAGAGAGTATCCGCCGCTTGCTCATCGGCGGCAGCACCAACTCCGGCTCGGCCCGCATGACCCGCGACCGGACGCCCGGATCGACCGCGATGGGCGGGGCCAGCGGTGGTTCGTCGTCGACTACTGGGACGGAGTCGGCGCATTTGGCGGTACCGGAGCATGCCGGGCAGGGAACGTTAATTCCGTTGAGCGCCGTGGCGGACGTAAAAATCGTGGAAGGACCGGCCATGATCAAAAGTGAGAATGGCGCGCTGCTCAACTACGTCACGCTCAACGTTCGCGGTCGCGACATGATGGGATTTGTCGACGAGGCGCAGCGCACCGTGGCCCAAAAGGTGGTGCTGCCCGAGGGGGTGCACATCGAATGGAGCGGCGAATTCGAACATCAGGTTCGCGCCGCCCGCACGCTTTGTTTCGCCATGCCGGCGGTCGTGATCCTGATCTTCATGATCTTGTATCTGACGTACAACGATTTTTGGGACGCGGCGCTGATGATTCTGGCCGTGCCCGAGGCGTTGGCCGGCGGGGCCTTTTTCATGTTCCTGTTTCCCAAAATCGTCAACGGATGGGCGGCGCCCCCCATGGACTTCAGCGTGGCGGTTTGGGTCGGCTTTATCGCCTGCTTCGGCATGGCCACCGAGACCGGAATCATCATGCTAGTCTATCTGCGCGAAGCGATCGAAAAACGCGGCGGGCTGGAGAACCTCAAATCGTTGGAAGAGCTCCGCCAGGCGGTGATCGAAGGGGCCGTGCACCGTTTGCGCCCCAAATTGTTGACCGAAGGCGTGGCCATAATCGCCATTTTCCCGATGGTATTCTCCACCGGCGTGGGGGCCGAAATCCTGGCTCCCATGGCCCTGCCGGTGCTCGGCGGACTGCTGATCTCCGACGAAGTGGTCGATCTGTTCCTGCCGGTTCGCTTCTATTGGGTCCGCCGTCGGCGTTGGCTCAAGATTCAGCGGGAAAAGAGGGAGGCCGCCCGATTGCCGGCTGTTGAAGCCCTGGTGGCCGAGCCTGTCTGAGAGATCCGCGATCTTGGGGGTGAAGGCTGTTGACCCTGGCAGTCCGGTCGAACTCGCCCGGCCGGCCAGTGGGCCCAGGTTTCGGGCCCGAGAGTTGGTCTGTTTTATGGTAAAATAGAGTTGGGGCTCGGCAGGGGGCTCTGGCCGGCATTTCTTGACACAAACTGGCACTTCCATTACAACTGGAAATCGAATGAGAATTCTGGTTCAGTTATGACCCTTCTCTCCTTCTAACGAAAACAGAATGAGAGCTCTGGCGAAAACAGAATGAGAGCTCTGGTTTCTTCGATTTGGGAGGTTTCGTGTCGCAAACGTTGAATCGGGTCGAGTGGGTCAAGCCCACGCATCAGGCCCGCAGCCAGGAGACGCTCGAGCGCCTGTTGGACGCGGCCGAGGAAGTCGTTTCGGAAAAAGGTTTTGACAACGCCACGGTTTCCGAAATCGTGCGTCGGGCCAAGTCGTCGGTGGGCGCCATGTATGCGCGGTTCAACGACAAGGATTCGCTGTTGGTTTGTTTGCACGAACGGTTTTGCGAACAGGCGATGGCCACGGCCGAGGTGGCCTTGGACGCTTCGCGCTGGGAAGGCGCCACGATCGCCGAGGTGTTCGCCACCGCGATGCCGTTTCTGGTAAACGTCTATCACCTCAAGCGGGGACTGGTGCGGGCTTTTATCGTGCGCGGCAGTTCCGATCATCAATTCGCCGAACGCGCCGGGCGATTGTCGCGCGCCATTTCCGAAAGACTAATCGCGCTGCTGGCGGCGCGTCGCGACGAAATCAAACATCCCGATCCGGTTTTGGCCGCCGATTTTGGCTTGCGAATGACGTTCGACACCCTGGATCAAGCGACTCTGTTCTCCGACATCCAGCGGAGCACGATCCGGTATTCTCCGGAGCAGCTGGCGGAAGAATTGACACGAGCGTTTTTGAGTTATCTCGGCGCGGAAATGCCGCCGACCTGGGATAGTTCCAGATAGGTTTTTACCCACGATACGAAGCGATCACTGTTTGTCCGCAAATGGAGGATGAAAGATGGGCAAGGCTATACTTCCGTTCCTGGCGTTGGTTTTGTTGGCCGGCGGTTCGATGGCTTCCGCGGGCGAAACCTCGCCGATCGGAAAAAAGGTCGATAATTTCTCTGCCCGCGATTTTCGCGGAAAGCAGGTTTCGCTCGGCGATTTCGCGCAGAACAAGGCGGTCGTGGTCGCCTTTTTGGGGACGCAGTGCCCGTTGGCGAAACTTTATGCGCCCCGCCTGGTCGAGCTGGCCGGTGAGTTTGGATCGAAGGGAGTCGCCTTCATCGCCATCGACTCGAATCGGCAGGATTCGATCGCGGAACTGGCGCATTACGCTCAGGAACATAAGATCGAATTCCCGCTGCTCAAAGACGCGGGCAACGCGATCGCCGATCAGTTGGGAGCGGTCAGAACGCCAGAGGTTTTCGTCCTGGATGCCCAGCGCATGGTGCGATATTGGGGCCGGATCGACGAGCAATACGGGTTCCAAGACGCGGGCGTCGCGTTTCAACGGTCCGAACCCGGGCATCGCAGCCTGGCCGTCGCGTTGGACGAACTGCTAGCCGGCAAGCCGGTCAGCGAGCCGATCGCCAAGAACCAGGGATGTCGCATCGGGCGGGTCAAAGAGCCGGTGGCCGACAGCGACGTCACCTACAGCAAGCACATTGCCGCGATCTTTAACAACAACTGCGTCTATTGCCATCGCCAGGGCCAGATCGCGCCCTTCCCGTTGACCTCCTACGACGAGGCCGTGGGCTGGGCCGAAATGATTCGCGAAGTGGTGCAGGAACAGCGCATGCCTCCCTGGCACGCCGATCCCAAAATCGGCCATTTCAGCAACGACGCGCGGTTGAGCGACAGCGATAAGAAACTGATTTACCGCTGGGTCGAAAATGGCGCGCCCGAGGGCGATCCCAAGGACTTGCCGCCCGCGCGGCAATATGCCCAAGGCTGGCAGATTCCCAAACCCGACGAAGTGCTCTACATGGCCGACAAGCCGTACGACGTGCCGGCCACCGGTACCGTCGAGTATCAACGGTTTGTCATGGATCCAGGCTGGACCGAAGACAAATGGGTTCAGGCCATGGAGTGCCTGCCCGGCAACCCGGCCGTGGTGCACCATATCATCATTTATCTGGTTCCGCCGGGGGTCACGCCCAGCGGCCAGGCGGGCCGGCTGCGTTCCAACTGGCTGGGGGCTTTTGCCCCGGGACTGCGGCCGCAGGTGCTCGAAGAAGGGCTGGCCCGCTACGTGCAGAAGGGGTCGAAGGTGCTCTTCGAGGTCCACTACACGCCCAACGGCACGGCCCAATCCGACCGCAGTTACGTGGGCTTCAAGTATTGCGATCCCAAGACCGTGAAAAAGGAAGTGGCCGTGCAGAACGCCGGCAATTTTACATTCAAGATTCCGGCCGGAGATCCGAATTACGAGGTGGAGTCGGAATTCGTGTTTCGACAGAACGCGCTGCTGCTGTCGGTTTCGCCGCACATGCACCTGCGCGGAAAAGATTTTCGCTACGATTTGATCTATCCGGACGGAAAGAAGGAAACCGTGTTGTGGGTTCCGCGTTACGATTTTGGCTGGCAGACGACCTATCAGCTTGCCGAGCCGAAAGTGCTGCCGCGAGGGACGAAGATGTATTGCGTGGCGCATTTCGATAATTCGGCCGGCAATCTTTCCAATCCCGATCCCACGAAGGAAGTCGCCTGGGGCGAGCAGACCTGGGAAGAAATGATGTTCGGCTGGTTCGAAATGTCGTTGGCCGACCAGGACTTGACGCAACCGGCCACGGCGTCGGCCCTGCGAGTCAAGGAGTTCCTGGCCCAGGCCGATACGATCCGGTTGGACGACCACCTCAAGACCATGGCCCGCGGGGCCCTGAGGAACGACAAGACGTTCGAGCGTTTCGTGTGGCAATTGTTCGAGCTGGTTCCGCAGTTGGATCGCGTCTGCGTCACGGCCGTCGAAAACGACAAGCTGCGGCTGAAGATGCTGCAGGAACGCCTCGGCCTGAAGACCTCTCTGCGCAGTCGTTCGACGGTGGTGAAGATCGCGGGCCAGTCGTTGGCCGAATACGCCCTGGAAGGCAAGACCGTCGTCAATCAGGAAATGAGTGGCACCAAAGGTTCGGTCATGACGAACATGGCCACCAAGGACATCCGCTCCAGCATGCACGTGCCGGTGGAGATCGGCGGGCTGCGAGCGACCATCAACTTCTGGAGTGCCGAAGCCGGGGCCTTCCCGCCCGAAGCGGTGAAGCTGCTGGAGCAAGTTGCTCGACTGATGGCCGAAGGCGGCGCGGTCGCGCAAAAGTAGCGATCATGTGGAAACCCACCTGGGGGGTGGGGCAAGTGGAGTGCCCCGCGAGTCGTAAAGGCTCGCGGGGCACTCGCATTTTGATCGCACGAGCGATCGGCAATTCAATGACTCGCGGGCCGCGCGGCCGCCGAACCATTCCATCCGCTGGCTGACCGATTATTTGGCCGGCGCCTTGGCTTCCTTGTCGGCTGCGGTTTGCGGCTTGGCCGCCGGGCTCTTGCCCAGACGCATGTTGGTGGTCTCTTTGATTTCCTGGGTCAGTTCTCGCGGCCCCGACATCTCGAGGGCCGACATCTGCGTGCCGACGGATTTGATCAGGTGGCCGGCCTGCGGATCGAAATAGAAATCGGCCGAACCTTCTTGCGCCGTGATTTCCAAATCTGCCCGGGCATCGTCGGCCGGCTCGAAGGTCAATTCCGTCACGCTGGAGATCTTTTGGACCGGCTTGCCATCCTGCTGCTCCAGCTCGGCAAACGAATACGTGATTTCGGCCGTTTGCGTACCGATGCCACGAATCGGGTTTTGGAAGCTTTGCGTCCAGGTGACGTCCTTTGCGGCCGCAGCTTCGGGCAAGGGCAGCACGGACTTCTCGATCAATTCCTTGATGCCGGTTTCGTTGAACGCGTTGCCGCCGATGCCAAATCCCGCCTGGCGATTGCCGCCTTGCTGCTGCTTGGCAAAAACCTCGGCCAGTTTTTGCGGCAATTCGATGTCGCTGACTTTGCCCCGTGACGTGATCTTGGCTTTGAACGTCTGCCCCAGCATGCCTTCCATCAGAGGTTTCAATTGCGCCCAGACCGGGCTGGTGGGAGGCTCGAGATTCTGCGAATCGTAAACCAGATTGCCTCCCAGGGGAGAGCTCATGCTGATTTGGACTCGATCGACCGTTTGCTCGACGTTGGCCAGGCCGTCTTGAGCCACGGACTTCACGTTCCAGGTGGTGTCGAACGTCATGCCCATCTTGAAGGCGATGTCGGCGCCCGAAAGGTTGATTTTTCCTTCCACGGCGCGTTCCAGGACATAATTGAGGCTTTCGCCCTCCTTGAATTTCCAGCGAAGCGGAGCTTGGGCCTTGGCGGCGGAAACGACCAGCAGCCCGACGATGACAGCGAGAACACAACGGCGTACCCGGTTTGCATAGGTTTGCATCGAAAAGCCCTTTCAGGCACAATGGCGCTAGCCAAAAGAAGTAAGGCGGTCCAATCCGCAGCCATGATTTTAGCCACACGCCCCAGAACTTACAAAGCATATTGGCGACAATTACGCCTTCGATCGTTGGCAGCTTATTGGCATTTGGGGCGGAATCTCCGTGCTGAAGGGACATCCAGAGCAACATTACCGACTCGTGAGGGCCCGCGGATGCGTTTTCGACGCCGCACCCATGCATCGCTGACCGGGTTGATCTTACTGTTGGCGGTGGGGATCGCCAGCGGCCTCGGCGCGTCGGCCCGTTGCGACGAGCTTGCCCCAACTCAAGCCGGCCCCCGTCCCCCATCGGTGCGCGTGGCCGGCATCGTGCTCAAGTGGATCCGCACCGACAAGGAAGCGAACTACCGCCGCGTCGAGCCCATGATCCGCGAAGCGGCCGCCGCCGGCGCCCAGATCGTGTGCACGACCGAGTGCTTTCTCGACGGCTATGCCATTCAAGACAAGTCGATTCCGCTGGACCAATACCGGGCCCTGGGCGAGCCGATCCCCGACGGCCCCTATTATCGACGTCTGGCCCGCCTGGCCGACGAACTGAACGTCTATTTGATAGCCGGCATGCTCGAAGCCGACGGAGCGGCCCGATACAACACGGCCGTGCTGGTCGACCCCGAGGGCAAGCTGGTCGGCAAATACCGCAAGCAAAAACTCCAGCACGAACTGGTGCGCAACACCGCGGGCAACACTTCGAGTGTCTTTGCCACGCCGTTTGGAAAAATCGGCGTGATGATTTGCGCCGACCGGACCGAAAAGAGCATCGTGCAAGGTTTTTGCGCCCGCGGCGCCGATTTTTTAATCTGTCCCTCCGGCGGCATGTTTGGACCGAAAAGCAACGACCATATCCTACAAGCTCGCTCGCAGGAGAACGACGTTTATATCGTATTCGTGCATCCCGCGGAGTTTCTCGTAACGGCTCCCCGCGGAGACATCGTCACGGCCGAGCTGATCGGCGACCGGCTGTTGATCGATCCTCGGGATGAAAAGAGCGACGTCGACTCCAGCGGAATTCGCTACTTCGACGTGCCATTGGCGGCGCCCAAGCCATGAGGCTCCGGCGCGCGATCTTGCGCCCGGCTGGCGGCGTGTGAGCGAAGTGCTTAACGCGACGTCGAGCGTGTGCGCTCAATCGCCGCAGAAATCGGGAGGGATGGTCCCACGGGCGCTTGCGGCCCGGCCACGGGATAGTCGACGCGCAGCACTCGTTCGCCTTCGTCACGCGCACCCGGCAGCACGCTCTCGGCGTTGAGCATGCCGGAGGCCAGGGCATCGAGATATTTCTGCACTTCGACGTTGCGCGGATCGTGGGCCTGCCATTGCTTGAGAATCGGCGCGACGATTTCGAGTTCGCCGTTGGCGATCAAGCTCACGGCCAGCCACCGCAAACACAGCGGATCCCGGCATCCGGCCGTATAGGCCGTCTGCAAATAGGCCAAGGCCGGAATCCAATTCTGGCGCGAAGCCAGGCACGCGCCGCGGATGGCGCTGCGCATCGCCTCGCGGTGCGGCATGTCGGCGGGCAAGCGGTTGAACTCCTCCAGGGCCTCCTTGCGATGATCCTGCTTGATGTGCAGATCGATCAGATGCCGCCGCACGCGGATCGAGGTGGGAGTGCGCGCTAGCGCTGCCTCGAGAATCGTCTGCGAGGCTTCGTCGTCGCCTTGCAATTGAGCCACCAACGCCAGGCAAATGGAAGCGATCTCGCGGATGTCCGGCACGTGCCAGGTCAAGGGATCGATCTGGCCGTGTTCCAGCGCCGTCTCATACGCGCGGCGGGCCAGGTCGAGTCGATCCTCGGACTGCAAGTAGCCGCCCATGGCGCACAACAATTGGGCATCCAGCGGAAATTTCTCCAGGGCCTCCATGCAAATGGCGATTTGCTTCTGTCGCTGCTGGGGGTCGTCGCTGAAGGTGGCCAGCAACCCATAATAAGCCTCGCGCATGACCGTCGAATGGGCGGGACATTTTTCCAGGGCGGTGCGAAAACAGGCCGCCGCCCCGGCGTGTTCGCCCAAACTGCTCAGTGCGTCGCCCAACACGTTCAGAAGTTCCGGTAGTTGTCCGTGCGATTTGATTTCCAGGTCGACCAGCTTCAAGTCGCGATGCGCTTTGATGGCCTTCAACGGAAGGTCGTTGTCGCGCTGACCGCGCAGAATTCTCCAGGGAAGGAGATCGATTTCGATTCCGGCCCGATCCAGCGCCACGTGCAACTGCTCGCGAATCCGCCCCGCAAACCGCACGTCCGGCCGATTGGGGACCAGTCGCACCCGCGCGACTTGCTCCCCGGCGATATTGGATCCTGCCACGGGTACGGCCACCAGCAAGGCATACGCTCGTTTGGCCTCCGCCTGCGTGTCGACGAACTGCCGCAGCGCGGCGGCCGATTCCGGCCCGAGGGTTTCGTTGGCATCGAGCCATAGCACCCAGTCGCCGGACAGCTTGGACCAGGCGAAGTTGCGGGCCGCGGAAAAATCGTCGTCCCATGGGCGCTCGAACACCTGGGCTCCGGCCGTCGTGGCCAAGGCGCGCGTCGCGTCGGTCGAACCGGTATCGACCACCACGACTTCATCCGCGATCGAGCGAATGCTGGCCAAGGATTGCGCGATCGTATCCTGAGCGTCGCGAGCGATCATCGCGACCGAAAGCCGGGGTTTTCGTGTACCGTGCGCCATCGTACCCTCCTTGGCATGTTGCGCGCAACGCCAGCCATTGCGCAATCCGGAACCGGTCAAGAGGGGCAGAGTGTAGCTCGAAACCCCCAAAGCCAAAAGAGCGCTTTGGGGGCTAGCTCAAAGGACTTAGAGCCCACCAGGCCCGCCGGTCACGCTATCGCGATCCTAGTTGGCCGTCGCGGGCGGGAACTTGCCCAGCATCGTATAGATATTAACCAGGGCCTGGTTCATCATGATTTCGCCGGCTCCGACCTGCACGGGCGAGACCGTTGGATCGCCCCCATAGCCCCCTTCCGACGCGGCTTCGATGGTCGGAAAGTACATGTCGTGGCCGTTGCAATAGCCGAAAAACAACGTGTTGGGCACGTAGGCCCGTTGTTTCAGCCGATTCGAGTGATTGCAGAAAAACTCGCCCGAGCCGCCGACCAGGGCCAGGTTGCCGTTGAGCAATACGGTGGTCATCTCGGGATGGATGCCGTCCTGGTACTCGCGCACGAAGTTACTCACGAGCTCGGGAAAGAAGGCCCGCTTGAAACTCGTGACCAATACCGGATTGCCAAAATCGATGCGGCTGGTGAAATCGAACCGATTCAGCTTGGCCTTGATCGAGGGTTTTTCCGGAACTTTCGTTTCGATCGACTGCGCCAAGGCCACCACGTGATCGCCCAGCGCCTCGCCGTAGCCCTTCGTGTCCAGGCTGCCCCGGTTCGGGCTCATGTCGCCGGCGGCGCCTTGCATGAAAAAGCAATTCGTGCTCATGGCCGACTCGACGCGATTCTGGAGTGCGCCGGGATAGTCGGGCGAAAACTTGAGCAGTTCGCCGGGCAGCGTCACGGGATGGGCCGCGAAATTGACCAGGATGGCCAGCGGCTTGCCATCGGTCGAATCGAAGCGTACCACCGCCAGCATCGGATCGACCGGCTTGACGGTCTGCTTCGTGTGTCGATTGCGGTTCAGTTCGAAGTCCCGCTTGGCGATTCCCATTTTGGCCGGTTGCAGATGCTCTTTCGCCTCGACGATGGCTTCGATCAGCAACTCTGGCAGTCGTTTGCTATAGGCGACCGCGTCGTCGAACTTGCCTTTTCCAAAGCCTTCGCTATCGGTCAGTTCGATCACTGGACCATGATGCGAATGGCTGCCGCTGATCATCACCGTTTGCACCCCGGCTTTTTCGGCGACCTGCTTGCGGATTTGTTCCATCATGGCCCGCGTTGGCCCGCGGCCGATGTCCATGCCGACGATCGCCAGACGGTCGTTGCCGACTTCGATCACGATCGCCTTGGCCATCAGCGGATCGAGCACGCCCTGCGACAGCACGTCGTGGCGAGCTCCATAACCCCACATGGGCGTCGGAGCCTGGGGTGTAATGTCTCGCTTGGCGAAACCCACTTTGAAAGTGGCCTCGTCCGCCAGAAGGCTCGCGCCAGACAGAACGCACAAAATACCGATGGCCAAAATCCGCTTCATCGCCCAGTACCTCAATTGCGAAGGAAATCTCCAACCGACGCGGACTATTTGCCCGCGCAGAACGCCAAGGGGGACCTAAAGACTCGAAATCCAGAATCCGCCCCGTGCAGTTAAGAATAGCCGTGGCCGTCAGGGCTGTAAACGTTCCGGCTCCCCCATTCCGAAAAACACCGGACCCAATTAAACCCGCTTTGAGCCGGTTTGTTTGCGATCCCACTGGTCTTCGGCCGCCGTGCGGCGGAAATACTGGGGCAGCAGGTCAAACACTTCGGTCCGCTGGCCGGCCGAAAACATTCGCCAGCCCACCTGGCCGACGACCGCTGCGGTCGGTGCCCACAGCGCCGCGTCGAGCAGGACCACGTCCTTGGTCAAACCCTGCTGCACGATTTTCGCCAATCCCGGCCCGGTCACCACGGCGCCGACGGGGAGACTTTCGACCCATGTCTGGCACGCCATGATACGCGTCGTGTCTTGGCCCACCAGTTCTCCATCGGCTCGCCGCGAAAAATCGGCGACGAACAGCTCATTACGCTGCGCGTCGAGCACCACGCTGAAGGATGCGATATCGGCCGGCACACGCGAGGCGATGGCCAGCAGCGTGTGGATGCCGATCACCTGACAACTGATGGCGTAGGCGAAGACCTTGGCCGTGGTGACGCCGAT
>JBGQKM010000028.1:0-29128 GCA_041499515.1 Planctomycetia bacterium
CGCCTGGTTCCAGGCTCACGGCCTGATCGAACTGCTCCCCAGGTACTTGGAACTACAACAGTAAACGGAAACCGCCGGATACGATGAGTACGTCCGGTGGTGTGGGGGGACAGGGGCGGCAACGCCCCTTCCCACCCGATTGTTTTTGCGGGAACGGCCAGGATGGGCTCAAGTCCCTTGATTCTTCTTGAGACCCGAGAGACGCCCAATTACCATGAACGCTTGTGGTCGTTCTCTCTGAAAACCGAGCACGACGCCCGTGCCTCGCCTTGAAGAGCTCGGTGCAGGCATCACAACGACTTTTGAGTTGCATCGCGAGCGTGACATATGTTTGCAAAACCATGGAGTCGCGACGGAAGGTCGTTGTTTGACGCACCGAGAATTCGGCGACAGGATCGTAGTCGACGTTTGACGACCGAGGCGTTGGAAGATCGGCGGCTGCTGACCCTCATTGTCGGACCCAACGTCGATATCAGCCAGAGTCCTTTTTATGAGGCTGAGCCGACGATTGCGGTCGACCCTACTAATCCGCTGAATCTCTTTGTGGCTTCCAATGTTCAAGGCAATCCCGGCAACCTCGGCATTGGGGTTGGGTATAGTACGGACGGCGGTGCAACTTGGACCCGGCACGTGATCGCCGACGGGACTGACGGATTTCCGACGGCGTGCTGTGACCCGAGCTCGACCTGGGATCGCTTCGGAAACTTATTTTTTTCCTATTTCAATGATGCTCACACCGCTGCGATCGTATTGCGCAGTACTGACGGCGGCAAAAACTTTACTCTGGCCGGCTCAATTGCTGCTGACGATCAGCCAACTGTCACCACTGGGCCCGGGTCGACTCCGGGGTCTGGTTCCGTGTGGGTGACCTTTAACCAAAACGGCGGTATCGCGGTTGCCGGCGCACTAGTGACCGGACTCGGCAATAACGGCGCGTTTGGAGCGACTCAGGTGGTTCCGGGTTCGTCGGGAAACTTCGGCGACATTGCCATCGGGCCCAGCGGACAAGTGATGGCGGTTTGGGAAGACCCTTCGGGCGGCATTGGCCCAGCCACGCTCCGGTACAGCGTCGACGCC
This sequence comes from Planctomycetia bacterium, assembly GCA_041499515.1. Classification (GTDB taxonomy): domain Bacteria; phylum Planctomycetota; class Planctomycetia; order Pirellulales; family PALSA-1355; genus PALSA-1355. Next base: position 1,078 of record JBGQKM010000028.1, read on the forward strand.
GATGGACTTGGTCCGGGTAGTTTTTCCGCGCCGGCTGATGTCACCTCGACCAATGTCGGCGGGTTCGATCCCATTCCGGCTCAAGCCGCGCGGACCACCGATGCCGAAGCAGGGTTGGCTTGGGATCGCACCGGAGGTCCACACAATGGCCGAGTTTATTTCGTGTACACCAATGCGCCCGCCGTTGGCAGTGCCAACTCGGATACCTTCTTGCGCTATTCCGACAACAATGGCGGGACGTGGACCGCGCCGCTGAAGGTCAACGACGACGCGACTCAGAATAGTCAGTATTTCCCGCGCATCGCGTTGGATCAGACGACCGGAAACATCGCAATTACCTTCTACGATGCGCGCAACGATAGCGGCAATGGCGGGGCGGGCGATACCAACCACATTCCCAATGACGACGTCCAGTTTTGGGGCACCGTGAGCGTTGACGGCGGCTTGAGCGTTCAACCGAATGTTCAAATCAGCGCTGGTACGTCAAATGCCGAATCGGTCGCCAACCCCAATGATTTCGGCGATTACTCGGCGTTGGCGTTCGAGTCGGGAGTGTTCCATCCAGCTTGGGCCGACAATTCGACCGCCTTGGTCGGGAATCCCGGCCGGCCGCAGCCGGACGTCGCGACCGCAGCCGTGCGAGTCATTACCGGAGTCGGACTGAGTATCACCGATGTAGCTCGGGACGAAGGGCAAGCCGGCCTCACCGATTTCGTGTTTACCGTCACCGCCTCGGGAACCGCCACTCTGCCGGCCACCGTGGAATACGCGTCCGTCGACGGCACCGCGATCGCGCCCGACGATTATGGGGCCAAGTCCGGCACGCTCACGTTTCTGCCGGGCGGTTCTCAGACGCAAATGATCACGATCCAGGTCGTCGGAGACACGGTGGTCGAACCCGACGAAACGTTTTTCGTCAAACTCAGTAACGCCCAAAATGGCAATATCACGCGTGCCACGGGCGTGGGCACGATTCTCAACGACGATCTCAACCTCGCGGTCAACGACATTACGGTGGTCGAAGGGGATTCCGGCACCAGCGACGCGGTGTTTACCGTTAGCGCGGAAGGCATCAGTCATTTGACGGCCATCGTCAATTTCTCGACCGCCGACGGAACGGCCAATTCCGGCAGCGACTATTTGTCGCGCGGCGGCGTGCTCATCTTTCCGCCCGGCACGACGTCCCGCACCGTCACGGTGCCGATCGTCGGAGATCTGTTGAACGAGGGGACGGAAACCTTCGTCGTGAATTTGACGAACGCCGTCAGCGCACAGATCACCAAAGCGATTGGCGTCGGCACCATTCTCGACAACGATCTGCTGCCGGCGCTATACGTCAATGATGTGCACGTGACGACGACGCAAGCCGGCGTGCTGGCCGCGGTGTTCACCGTGGCGTTGGACGCACCCAGCGGTCGCGACGTGTCGGTGCAGTTTGCCACGGCCGACGGCTCGGCCCAGGCCGGCCTCAACTACACGGCCGAAAGCGGCGTGGTAGACTTCGCGCCGGGCGCCACCACCAAACTGGTGACCGTGCCGGTTACGAGCATGGCCACCTATGCGCCCAACGAAAAATTCTATTTGAACCTGTCCAATCCCCTGCACGCCGCGTTGGCCGATCCGCAGGGGGTAGGCACCATCATTTTCGCCGAACCACCGCCAAACGAATATATCATGGACGACGGCGATCCCGGCTACAGTCAGACCGCCGGTTGGACCAATCTCACGAACACCCTGGCCTATCAGCTCGATTACAACTATCACGCCGCCGGCTCCGGCACGGGCGCCGCGAAATGGACCTTCAGCGATATTCTCAGCGGGTCGTACCAGGTCTTTGCCCACTGGATTCCTTTTTCCAATTGGGCCACCAACGCCCCCTTCACGGTCCTCGACGGGGCGAATGCCCTGGGAACCGTGCTGGTAAACCAGCAGCAAGCTCCCACCGGAGACCAGTCCAACGGGATCACCTGGCAAAGTTTGGGCACGTTCCAAACCAACAGCGGCACGCTGGCGGTGCGACTCGACGACAACGCCAACGGTTTTGTGATCGCCGACGCCATTCGCATCGTGTCGGACGGTATCGCGCCGCAGATTCCGGAAATGGACGTCGCGGGCTTCGACCGATCGATCGCAGATGGCGCGACGACGCCTTCGTTCGACGATGGTACCGATTTCGGCGGCATCGCATCCACGACCAGCTCGGCGACCCATACATTCACGATCACCAACAACGGAAATGCCGACTTGCATCTCACCGGCAGCCCCGCGGTCGAGATAACGGGTGTCAATCCTCAAGACTTTGCCGTGATTAGCCAGCCCGCCACGACGATTTCCGCCGGCGCCTCGACCACGTTTCAGGTGATGTTCCATCCGGCCACGACCGGTCCGCGGCAGGCGATCGTTTCGATTGCCAACGACGATGGCAACGAACAACCTTATACGTTTGAGTTGCAAGGGACCGGATTGGCCGCCGGACCGAGCCAGCTTACGATCGATGACACGATGCCCGGATTCAGGGCGATTGGGAATTGGGCGACAAACGCCAATTCGTTGGCCTATAGCGGACAGTTCCACTCGGCGGCCGCCGGCCAAGGCGCCGACCAAAGCATCTGGACCTTTTCCGGCCTGGCGCCGGGTCAATATCAGGTGCTTGCCACTTGGGTGCCGTTTGGCAACCGCGCCACGAACGCCCCCTTTACGGCCGCCGATGGAACCGTTTCACAGCACGCGGTGACCGTCAACCAGCAGCAAGCGCCCAGCGATGTTTCGGCCAACGGAGTGATGTGGAGCTCGCTGTTCTCGATCAATGTAACCACCGGCACGCTGACGGTCAGCCTGGGCAATCAAGCCAATGGGTTCGTCGTCGCCGATGCCGTGCGCATCGTGAACACCGATCCGCCGCCGGCAGTGCCGCCGCCGGCAGTTCCGATCGTCGCGGCCCACAACCTGGCAATGCCACTGGATGTCAACGGCGACAAACACGTTTCGAGCCTTGACGCGCTGATCGTTATCAACAAACTGAACGCCCAGAGCGTGGCGAAAGCGTCGGCTCCGGGCGCCATGCCCCTGGCCGCACTGGCGACGTCGGGCACCGGAGCGAGTCCAAATTACTTTGTCGACGTCAATGGCGATGGCGCCGTCTCGCCGCTCGACGCGCTGGTGGTGATCAATTACCTGCTTCATGCGCCCAGTCAAACGAACTCGGCCGCCGCCGTGCCGCAAGCGAGTTCCGCGGCGAGCCCGCCCGCGGCGATGACTTCCGCGGCGGTGGATCAAGCGATCGGCCAGTTCGTCGCCACGCAACCGCCGGATGCCGGCCTGCCGGCCAATCTGACGAGCGCGTTCAGCGCGTCGAGCACCGCGAGTACCCCGCCACCGACCACCACGACCAATCTTTTGACGCCTCTGGCGGTGCGGGCCTATTTTGCCTCGAGCGCCAAGAAGAGCGCCTCGGGCAGCGGCTCGGAACTGGACACCCTGTTCGGAAGCTAGCGTCGGCTTCGAATCCAGGGGCTGCGCGGCGAACTTCGGACGATCGCGGGGTGTCAGCGCAAAAGTCCAGCGTTACCCGCTGGCCACTTTTCTTGGCCGCGACAATTCGCTAGTCTGATCGGTCTTGCCAGCGCGGCCTGCTGCCGACTGGCAGTCCGAGTCACCAGGAAGCGCCCGATGCCCACCGCTCCCAGTTTTGCTCCCATTCGCACGGAAATTGCCGGCGTCAGCGTCGAGGCATTGGCCCGTCAATTCGGCACTCCGACCTATGTCTACGACGCCGCCAAAATCATCGAACGCATCGAGGATTTGCGTGCCTTCGACCTGGTGCGCTATGCTCAAAAGGCCTGCTCGAATCTGGCGATTTTGGACCTGGTCCGCCGGCACGAAGTACTGGTCGACGCGGTGAGCGCGGGCGAGATTCGCCGGGCTCTTGCCGCGGGCTATTCGGTGGCTGGGGATCCGCCGCCGATTGTGTACACCGCCGACATCTTCGATCGCGAGGCGCTCGAGCTGGTGGTGCAGCACGGGATTCACGTCAATTGCGGCTCGCCCTACATGATCGAACAGTTGGGCCGCGTGGCTCCGGGGCGCGAGATCACGCTGCGGCTTAATCCCGGTTTTGGACACGGCCACAGCCAGAAAACCAACACCGGCGGCGAACAATCGAAACACGGCATCTGGCACGCCGAACTGAATGAATGCCTGCGGATGGCCGATCACCACGGGCTGGGCGTATCGGGCCTGCACATGCACATCGGCTCGGGCACCGATTTGGAGCATTTGGCCCAGGTGTGCGGCGCGCTTCAGAAAGCGGCCCACGAAGTGGGACGCACGCTGACTTCGATCAGCGCGGGGGGCGGTTTGCCGGTTCCGTATCGGGCTGGCGAGGGTTATGTCGACCTGGAGGCCTATTACAAGTTGTGGGATGCGACACGAAAGCGTTTGGAGGATTTTTTCGGGCATCCGGTGCGCTTGGAAATCGAACCGGGGCGCTATCTGGTCGCCGAAAGCGGCTTCCTGGTGACGCAGATTTGCGCGATCAAGCGGATGGGGGCCAACACGTTCTATTTGCTGGACGCGGGATTCAATACTCTGGCGCGACCGATCTTGTACGGCGCGTATCACCCGATGGCGATTGTGCCGAGCGGCGCCGGCGGGCCCACGCGGCCGATGCACGACGTCGTGGTTGGCGGGCCGCTGTGCGAATCGGGAGACATTTTCACGCAGGAAGCAGGGGGGTTTGTCCGCGCTCGCTCGCTGCCGGTAGCCGAAGTGGGCGAATACCTGGTGATCGAATGTGCCGGTGCCTATGGGTTTGTGATGGGGTCGAATTACAACAGCAAGCCGCTGGCTGCCGAAGTGTTGGTCGAGCAAGGAAAGTCCCTTCTGATCCGCCGCCGTCAAACCTTCGACGATCTGGTCGCCGGCGAGTCGATTCCGCCACAGTGAAACCGCCGCCGCGTTGGATCCAACTGGGGTACGCTTCAGCACTTACGTCAAGCATGCGGCGTTTCCTCCCGCTCGGACGAAAAACGGGCGATGCGGCGCGAATTGGCCCAGAAGCGGTTGGCGTCTTGCCGATTTGCTTCTATGATTGAATGGATACGCGTTCCGCCCGCCGCCGCGGCCTTTCGAACAGGCCGCTTGACCGATAGACATCGAGGATGTGCTCCATGGCCAAACAGGGCCCGCGCAAGAAACTGCCGAAAGAACTGGCCGTCATCAACGCCGACAATTGCACCGGCTGCGAGGCCTGTATCGAGGTTTGTCCGGTCGATTGCATCATCAAGATCCAGCAGTACGACCACATGCAGAATCTGCAGAGTTGGTGCCAGATCGACCTCGAGCGCTGCGTGGGTTGCGAAGTGTGCGTCCACATTCCGGGCAAAAAGACCAATCCCTACGATTTGAAGGTCTGCCCGTGGGATGCGATCGAAATGATCGAAACCGAGCAGGTGGCCCAAGTGGTGGCCCAGATCGGCGGTCCTCCCCAGTACATCTTTGAGAACTGGGACCGATTGGTCGGCACGGCCCAACATCTTGCCGAACTGAAGGCCAGCAGTTGACGGACCGACGGCTGAGAGACCAGCGGCTAAGAGACACTGCCGTGTTCGTGCTGAGCCAATTGCGTTAGCACGCGACGCATATAGTCGATGCTCTCTCGCGCCAGCCGTTCCACTCCTGGCGTATAGTCGAAGACCTCGACCGAGACCCACCCGCCGTAACCCACCTCGCCCAGCGCGGCAAAGATCGGCGCGAAATCGAGCTGGCCGAAGCCGGGGCCTTGCTTGTTGGGGTCGTTGGCGTGGAAGTGGGCCAAAACGGAAAAATGGCGCCGAATCAATTCGGGAATCGAGACTGCTTCGCTCGACATGGCCTTGCAGTCCAAGATCAGCCGGCAGTTAGCGTGGCCGATTTTTTCGATCAGCCGCACGCCATCGGCGGCCGTGTTGAGAAAATTGCCGTCGGCCGGACCCAACGGTTCGACGCACAACGTGACACCGGTCTCTTCCAAAGCCGGCAGGCATTCTTGCAAAACGTCGGCTGCAAAGTCGAAGGCCTGTTCCGGCGTGACGCCGCTCAGGAGGTTGCGCTGCTGCGGCGAACCAAAAACCATCCGCGATCCGCCCAAGTCGCGGCACAACCGGGCCAGATCTTGCACGTATTCGGCCGTGCGACGGCGCACGGCCGGATCGGGCGTCGTCAGGTAAAGGCCGGTGGTCTTGGCCAGCAGCCAGTGCAGCCCGACGACCTCCAGGCCCTCGGCGTCGGCCTGCTGTCGCACCTTGGCGCGCTGAGCGGCGCTGATCGTGCGGGCGTCGGTATCCATCGTAAAAGGAGCAATTTCGATTCCCGAGTATCCGCAATCAGCCGCGAAGCCAAACGCCTTGTCGAAGGGCCAATCGAGAAACGTTTCGTTGCAGATCGCGAACTTCATGGTGCTGAGGCTCTAGGAGCGTCTGGACAAGGCTTGTGCTGCGGTGCTAAGCCGCAAGCGGCGGTGAAACGCGGTTTGCAGGGGCGGAGGTCGAGTTTTGTCCGCTGGTATTAGGTCTGCTCCTGGGTTCTGCGACCGGTGCGCTTCGACGGCTTGACGTCTGCAAGTTTCCGACCGCGGGCGGTGGTGGGCACGCTGATCAACGGTTCGGGCGCTCCGTCCAGCGGATCGCCGGACTCGATCGTTCTGAGCCGGGCCTCGGCCCGCTGGGCATACTCGGCCGAGAGCTCGAAACCGAGGTAACGGCGTCCCAGTTTTTTCGCCACGGCCAGCGTCGTGCCGCTGCCGGCGAACGGGTCTAACACCAGCTCGCCCGGGTTGCTGCACGCGCGGATGATTCGCCCCAGCAGTTGTTCGGGCATTTGGCAGCCGTGCCAGCCGGCCCGTTCCTTGAACGTGCCGCAGACCCGTGGAAAATACCAGGTATCTTCCCCGGGTGTAAAACTTTCCGGAACGTCTTGCGGTCGCAGGATCCACGTGTCGTCCGGCAGTCGTCCGGTGGGATTGGCCCGGCCGTCGCCATAGACCAATTGCCGGGCCGAAGGGACGCGGATGGCGTCGGTGTTGAACGTGAAATCGTCGGCCTGTTTGAGCATGTGAAACAGGTGGGCGTGCGAGCGGCTGAATTTCGTTTTGCAATTGACCCCGAAGGTGTAGTACCAGACGACCCAACTGCGGCAAGTCAGCTTGTGCTCGCGTTGCAACATAACCTTCAGTTCGGCCGCATACTCGTCGCCGATGGCCAGCCAGAACGTGCCGTTGGGTTTGAGCACGCGAACCACTTCGGCCGTCCAGTCGCGGCTCCAAGCCAGATAGTTTTCGCTTTCCAGCTTGTCGTGATAGACGTCGTAGTCGTAACCAATATTGAAGGGCGGATCGGCAAATGCCAGATCGACCACGCCATCTTCGATATTCTTCAGGCCCGCAATGCAATCCTGATTGCTAATCGAGTCGAATTTCCGTGTCATGCGTGTGCCTAGGGTAACGAGTTGGTGGGGCGTCCTATCCGTGGTGCCATGGTAGCAGTTTGGGCATCAAGTCCTCAAGTCGCCCGGCGTCCCACGCACGGGCCATGATGTTGGCTAATCGAGTTCCAGGACGCGTCCGATTTCCGGGCGGCCATATTCGGCCCCGCCGGTGATGACCAGCACGTTGGAGAGCGGCTGGGTCTCGCCGTGACCATGCGTGTGGCCGCAGAGCACCGTGAGCCGATTGTGGGGGCGCGCCGCCATGCACTCGAGAATCGCCTGGCCCACGGCCTGGCAAGTAAAATGGGGGAGCCATTGATCGTCTGACAGGCGGCCTTCGTGCCAACAGGCTTCGCGAAACGGCGGCACATGCGTCAAAAACACCACGTCGCGGTAGCGTTCAAAGGCCAGCGGCAAGACCTGGCGAACGTGTGCGGCGGCCTCGTCGCCCAATGCCTGGAGCACCTTCCAGCGGCCTTCCTTATCCAACGGCGCCAACTCGGCGATCAATTTCGAGTCGTGGATGACGACCAGCGAGCGTGGGTAGTCGCCCAAGCGGCCGTCGGCCCAGCCGTCGTGGCCCGCCAGGCCGACGTGCTCGGTCAACTGGGCCACGTCTTCGCGAGTCAGGTAATGCAGTCGGGGGTATTGTCTACAAAAATCGGCCACGCGCTTGCGCGTCTCGGCGATCGAGCCGTGATAATAATCGTGGTTGCCCAACACGAAGTAAATCGGCGCCGCGATCGCCGCCTGCATCTGCTGGAGGTATTGGCAGAGATTGTGCGACTCGGCGATGTCGCCGCCGACGAGCACGACGTCGGGTTGCAACTGCACGACCGATTCGAGAAACGAATCCACCTGTTGCACCAGCAAAAAATTCAGGTGAATGTCGGTCAACCAGACGATGCGCTTCATTGGTTTTCGCCGGCCCGCTCTTCGCCCAGGCAATACAACGCCTGCCGCCCGCGAATGAATATGTGTCCGTCCGAAACGGCCGGCGAGGCCAGCGTGCTGTCTGGCAAGACGTTTTCGGCCAACGGCTCGAAGTGCGTCGATGCCGACACCACGGTGCACAAGCCCGTGGTGTTCAGGAAATAAATGCGCCCCTCGGCCGCCAGCGGCGAGGCCTTGTAGTCGCCCTTGAGCCGCTGCGTCCAGTGCAACTGGCCCGTGGCGGCATCGAACGCTCGGGCGATTCCGTCGTCGGTGATCGTGAACAACAGGCCGCCGGACAGCACGGGGCAGGGCGTGTCGGGCGTCCCTTTATCATGTTTCCAAACGATATCGCCGATCGGGCGTTTTCCTTCACCGCCGGGCTTCACGGCCAACAGCGCACCGCGCATGCCGCGCGTCACGTAAATCAACCCGTCTCCTGGCGTCGGCCCGGTCACGGTGCGCCCGCCGACCAGGTCGGGCAGATACCACAATTGTTTTCCGGTGTTGGGATCGTAGCCGTCGAGTTGATTGGCTCCCATCACGACAAGCTGTTCTTTTCCCGCGACCTCGACCCGGATGGGCGTCGTGTAGGCGTCGCCTTCTTCGGCCGGGGCGCCGGTCATGCGAGTCGATTTCCAGCGCTCTTGTCCCGTTTTCAAATCGTGCGCCACCAGGTAACTGAGCGAGTGTTTTTCGCGCAGGTCGGCCAGCGAATCCTGCATGCACACGGAAATGACGGTGTCCCGATAAAGCACTGGGCTGTTGGCATGCCCCCACCAGATCGTGTAAGTGCCGAAATCGTCCTGCAGATTGCGCCGCCAGTGGAGTTGGCCTTCAAAATCGTAGGCCGCCAGATCGCCGTTGCCGAAATGGACCACTACCAACGTTCCGTTGGTCACCGGCGAGGGACTGGCCAGGTTTTGGAGCTGGTGGAATTTTTGTTTTTCGCGCTTAGGTCCGGTCCGTGGCGTGGGAGACTGACCGACTTTTTGGGTCCACTCAATGATTCCATCATGGCTGTTGAGTTTCAGGACCAACAGGTCTTCGTCCGTTTGGGTCGTGACGAACAGCGCGTTTCCCCAGATCGCCGGCGTGCTGGTGCCCCATTCCGGCAAGGGAGTTCTCCAGACGACGCCGGTTTCGGCATTCCAAGCCACCGGAAGACCCTGTTCGCGGCTGGTGCTATCGCCGCGCGGCCCGCGCCACGCAGGCCAGTCCTCGGCGGAAACCGGGGGTGGGACCGCAAGCCCCAAAAAGCCAATTACAAGGGTGCAAACGAAGCGAACAAAACGCCGGCGGCAGGATGATGGATGCATGGCGGTCAAGGGGGTTTCTACAAGGGTGGTGAATGAACGCATTGCGGGACGGCGGATGGCAACGTTGCTAGTGTATCGGAACCGTGCGGCACATCAAACACGCGTCAGGTCGGCGTTGATCGGCCGGCCTGTGGGGCTGTTGCTGCGCGGCGGTTCAAGCCAACACCAGCTTGTGGGCAGCTTGGGCCGTTTCACGCACGTAGCGTGGCACCGCGTAGCCTGGAAGCCGCGCTCGCAGTTGTTCGACGAGGTCCCGGCCTCGCGACTCGCTGACTTCGAAATGGGCCGCTCCGGCCACGCGATCCAATTGGTGTAGATAGTAGGGCATCACGCGCAAGTCAACCAGCCGTTCACAAAGCTCGGCCAAGACGTCTGCATCGTCGTTGACGCCCCGCAGCAGCACTGACTGATTCAACAACACAATGCCCGCGTCGGATAACCGAGCCAAGGCCTGCGCGACCGTATCGTCGAGTTCCTGGGCATGATTGGCGTGGATGACGACTATGGAAGTCAGCCGAGGTCCGCGAAGCCAGGCGATGAGATGGTCGGTAACGCGCTGCGGGATCATCAGCGGCAACCGAGTATGCACGCGTAGCCGTCGTAGGTGACCAATAGCGGCCAGCCGGTCGGCCAATTCGGCCAGGTGCGAGTCGACCAGAGTCAGGGGGTCGCCGCCGCTTAAAATCACCTCGCGAAGCGTGCTATCGGCGGCGATCTGCTCGAGGGCCGGTGCCCACTCGGCGACCGAACGGGGGCCCTCGGAGTAGGGGAAATGCCGGCGGAAGCAATATCGGCAATGGACGGCGCAGGCCCCAGTTGTTACCATCAAAACTCTGGAACGATACTTGTGCAGCAACCCGGGGCTCCGCGTGGCCGCACCATCGCCGACCGGGTCGGTGCCATAGCCGGCCGGGGTGGCTAGTTCGTCTTCCAGCGGGAGCACCTGCCGCAACAGCGGGTCGTGAGCATCCCCTGGTCGCATGCGGGCGATGTAAGCCCGCGGCGCGAACACGGGAAAATCGCGGGCTGCCTTTGCCCCGCCCGCAAGGGTTTGCGGAGGCAGGTCGAGCAGGCGGCACAGCTCGGCCGGATCGCGCACGGCGTCTTTAAGAGCTTCTTGCCACGAGTCGTAACGCGGCGTGGAGACTGGCGCGAGATTTACCGCGGGATCGATCGAAAACCTTAGAATACTCATGGTCCAATGAGCTTGCCTGCGACCGGTTTGTGGGCAGCCCCTTAGCATAACCCCCATCTCGAACAAAGCGAAGTAGGAAACCCACGGTGGCCAGCTACAACACAAGCGATTTCAAAAGAGGACTTAAGGTCCAAATCGACGGCGATCCGTATCTGCTGGTCGAGTGCAATTTTGTGAAGCCGGGCAAGGGCAACGCGCTGTACAAGTGCAAATTGCGCAATCTCGTCCGCAACACGATGCTGGAACGCACCCTCAAGGGGGGCGACTCGCTGGAAGCGGCCGACGTGACCGAAATCGCCGCCCAATTCCTCTACCGCCAGCAAGATACGTACGTGTTCATGGACAACGTCAACTACGAACAATACGAACTGTCGAAAGTCCAGACGGATGAGACCTGGAAGTATCTCAAAGAGGGCATGGTCTGCTCGATGGTCTTGTTCAATAACAAACCCATCTCGGTCTCGCCCCCCAATCATGTCGTGCTGAAAATCGAATATTGCGAACCGTCGATCAAGGGCAACACGGCCACGAACCTCACTAAGCCGGTGACATTGGAAACTGGCGCGGAAATCATCTGCCCGGCTTTCGTCGGAATCGGCGACATGATCAAGGTCGATACGCGCACCGGCGAGTACCTGGAACGCGCCAAAGTTTAAGCCGTCGCCGGCCGGTTCGCGTCGGGGGCCATTTGCCGGCGCTTTGCGGAACCAGCAGGAGACGGCCAATCGCCGAACGTCTTGTGGACCACCACGCTTCCGAAAACGATTTTCTCCCCACGGCTTCTTGGAAGAATCTCCGCCTGCGGGCCGATCTCTTGGCGCGCACCCGGGCGTTCTTCGGCCGGCACGCGTTTCTGGAAGTCGAAACGCCACTGTTGTCGGCCGACGTCGTGGTCGACCGTTATCTCGACCCGCTGTCGGTGGTCTTGCCCCACGATGCACGGCAGCCGGAAGTGGGCCGCACGCTCTGGTTGCAGACATCGCCCGAGTTTGGCATGAAGCGGCTGATGGCCGCGGGCGGGCAGGCCATCTATCAAGTCACGCGGGCTTTTCGGGCCGGCGAGGCGGGCCAGCAGCATAATCCCGAGTTCACGATCGTCGAATGGTATCGCCGCGGCGACACGATGGCCGATGGCATGCAATTGCTCTCCGATCTTGCCGAAACGCTCTTAGGCCTGGGGCCAGCCGAACGAGTGAGCTACGCCGAGGCATTTCGCAGGCACGCCGACATCGATCCGCAGCGGGCCACGCCTGCGGAGCTTGTCGAGCGGGCTCGACGTGGCGGGATTTCGCTGTCCGACGCCCTGAGAGAAAGCGACCGCGACGGCTGGCTGAACGTGCTATTGACTCATCTGGTAGAACCGCATCTGGGACAGACGCAGCCCACGATTTTGTACGGCTATCCGGCCAGCCAGGCCGCCTTGGCCCAAGTGCATGGCGATCCGCCGGTGGCCGAGCGATTCGAACTCTATGCGCGCGGCATCGAGTTGGCCAACGGTTATCACGAGTTAGTCGATCCCGAAGTGCTCCGCGGGCGGAGTCAAACGGCCAACGCCCAGCGCGCCGCCGAGGGCCGCAGGCCGCTGCCGGCCGAAAGCCGCCTGCTGGCCGCCATGGAGCACGGACTGCCCGACTGCACCGGCGTGGCGTTGGGGTTCGATCGGGTCGTGATGCTGGCCGCGGGGGCCGAAAGCCTGGCCGAAGTACTGGCCTTTCCGATTGATCGGGCCTGAAGTTTTGCGCCACGGGCGAAAAGGGCTGGCGGGTCTAGCGAAAAACGGGCCGCGAACTCATCGTTTTTTATGCTGCCCCTCATCATCCGCTCACAATCGAGTACTAGCATTGCCGACAAGGTTGGATTGGACCGCCGCGGAGGCGCTCTGGTGACGGCCGGGATTTCTTTTGGGAGGGCGACGACGTGTTACTACTCTCTCGCAAGTGTGGGCAGTCGATCGTCATCAATGACGATATTGTCGTGACGGTGACCGCCGTGGACCGCAACCGCGTGCAAATCGGCATTCGAGCGCCCGGCTACGTGCCGATCTTTCGCCAGGAGATCGTCGAGAAGATGATCGCCCGCGGCGAAATCGCACCGTTGGAATGCCTGGCGCCGAATGAGCCGGTCGCCGTTTATTGATCGCGGAAAAAATCGGCTTGACGGCTTCTGGCGGACGACCGCAGTCTCGGAGCCCTCGTCGGTCGCTCCTGGGGTCCATGGATTTCCCAGGACACTGTAGATTACCGAACGCATTCAACCGCACGGAGAGCGGTGGAAGTGGACGTGTTGCCACTTGCCCTGCTGCATTTGCCAGACGCGGGTTTCTTGATAGTGCGAAGTCACCGGAGCGCCCGAGTCGTTGAGCGATTGCACCAGCCGCACGTAGGCCACAAGCGCCACGTCGCCCATCAGCCGCACTTTGGGCGAAGCCATGGTCGTCGTGCGGGGGCCTTCGGCGGCGCCCAAGTCGAAATAAAACCGGTGGAACTCCAGCCCCTGGATCAGGTGCCCGCGCGATTCCGGCTCGAAGGCCGTGATCGTCGGGTCGCACAGCGCTTGATAGGTCTCCCAGTCGCCGGCGGCGATGCTATCGAGCAGTTGTTGGTTCAGGTCCAGCAGTTCGTCTTCCGCGGGGTCGGGCATGGAGTTGATCCTTGAGAGAGCGGTCGTTTAATTCAAGATGTTCAATTGCCGCAGTTTTTCGCGGCATTCGTCGCGCTCGCGGCAGCGTTGCAAATCGGCCCAACTGGGATCTTGCGCGGCCATGAAATCTTCTTCGGTCGCTTGCCCTCGGCCACTGGCGGCCAGCCGCTGCATCAAGCACGCGATGACTTCGCGCTCGAGTCGCGACAGCAGCATGCCTTCCAGGCGGTAATCGACGAACGCTTCCCATACGATCGGAAACAGCGGCTGCACGATCTGCTGGCCGATCGCCGTGGCGTATTGCCGAATCTCCAACTGCGCGTGGTCGTCCATTCGCAAAGCCAGGAAGTGCAACAAATTGTGCAAGTCGCACTTCCAATACGCCTCGGTATAGGTCGACAGCGGCAAGTCCTTGCGGGCCTGCTCGCGGGCCACGCCCAAGGCAATCCGCTGTTCGTACAGTTCGCGGGCCCGATGTTGAAATTCGGCCTCGGAGTTCGATAGCGGCTGGCCGTGGCCCGGATCCAAACAGTCGCCGCTGCCCTGGCGGTTTTGCGTGGCTTGCGTGCGCCAGTCGTCGGGCGATGTGGTCTGCATGGCGTCTATTGCCAGTGAATAGCGGGTGCTGTATTCGTTGACGTTGGCCGTGCGATGTCGAATCCATTGCCGCCAGCAATCCATCGGCACGCGGACCAGCAGCTTGAGCTCGGCCATTTCGAAGGGCGTCGTATGCCGGTGCCGCAGCAAATAGCGAATCAACGAGCGATCGTCGGAAACCTTGTTTGTGCCTTCGCCGTAGCTGACGCGCGCCGCCTGCACGACCGCCGGATCGTCTCCCATGACGTCGACCAAACACACAAACCCGTCGTCGAGGACGGGAAATTTCTTCCAGCGCAATTGGGCGACTTGCTCGGCGTTGGTGGCCATCGTGATTCGGCTTTCCTTACTTCTTCGCCAACAATTCTTCGACCAGTTTCGCTACCAGCGAGGGGTTGTCCTGCTTGACCAGGTGCTCGATCCGCGACGCCGGCACTTTCAGCTTCTCCAGGGCGCTAACGATATTTTTCCACTGCTTTTGCCGGGCCTTGCCCTCGGCCAGGTAGAGCTCGGTCACCAGCTCGCTCAGCCGCTGCAGCGAAATCGCCTCGCGGTTGTCGTAGTAGTTCTTGATGATCTTTTGCTGATATTTCGATCGCTCGGCCACGATAATCTCCGTGGAACTGGTGTTTGGGGACGCCCTTCTGGTGCCCCCGTGATCTTCCCGCAATCGTCACGTCTTGGCAACCACTTTTGTCTAGCGACACGAGGGCATTTTCTCGCGCTCTTTCATTCGGGCTTGACAAACGAGAAGACTCGCGTCGGTGGCGGAGACAATTCCCATCTTTCCCGGTTTCTCTCCGCGTTCTACGATAGCCAGCGATGGCCAACTCGGATCGGCGACACCTGTGGAACGGATTTTGGGCCACCAGCCTGGGCACGCTGGCCAGCCGTGTGTTGGGACTGGTGCGCGATATCGCCACGGCCTCGCTGTTGGGCTTAGGCGAAGGGGGCGTCATGGACGCCTTCGTCGTCGCCTTTCGCGTCCCCAACTTATTACGCCGCATCTTCGGCGAAGGGGCCCTGGCGGTGAGCTTTCTGCCGGTCTTCAGCGACCAGTTCCACCGCGACCCACGCCGGGCGTGGCAACTCGTGAGCGTGCTGTTCACCTGGCTGGCGATTGGGCTCTCCGCGTGCGCGCTGATGGGCGAGGCCATCTGCGGCGTACTTTGGGCATCCGGCGCCACCAGCCACGCCGCTTCGCAGCTCGTGGGCCTGACCGCCGCCATGTTGCCGTATCTGGTGTTCATCTGCTTGGCGGCACAAGCTTCGGCGACGTTGCAGGCGCTGTTTGAATTCCGCTGGGCGGCCCTTGCGCCGTTGCTGCTCAACGTTTGTTGGCTGGCGGCCGCCTGGGGCGTCGCGCCGTACTTCGCATCCGACAAACTGGCACAGGCCTACGCGATTGCCGCCGCCGTACTGGTTTCCGGTGTTCTGCAGTGGCTTGTGCAACTGCCGCCGCTGTGGAAACTCGGCTTTCGTTTCCAGTACGACTGGTCGGCCAGCCGCCAGGCCTTTTGGCAAGTGGGTCGTTCCATGCTGCCGATCACGCTGGGCATGGCCGTCACGCAGCTCAACACGCTCATGGACAGCCTGATCGCCTGGGGCCTGTCGGCCGAGGCCAGCACGTCGCAGACGATTGCCTGGCTCGGCGGCGCAGTCCACTATCCGATGCAAAGCGGCGCCGCCGCGGCGATCTATTTTGGCGAACGCTTCTACCAATTTCCGGTGGGCGTCCTGGGCGTGGCGATCGCCACGGTCATCTATCCGCTGCTCAGCCGTCACGCGGCGCGCGGCGATCGGGCCCAAATCGGCGCGGATCTCACGCTGGGATTGCGTCTCGTGTGGTTCACGGCTCTGCCGGCCGGCATCGGCATCATGCTCGTCGCTCAGCCCATGACCCGACTGCTTTTCCAGCGCGGCGCGTTCACGTCCGACGACGCGGCCCGCGCGGCGCGGATGATCGCCTGTTACGCCGGCGGCGTTTGGGCCTATTGCGCCCTGCCCGTGCTGGTGCGAGGCTTTTATGCCATCGGCGACCGGACGACGCCGGCCAAGTTGGGCCTGGTGGCGGTAGCATTGAATTTTACGCTGAACCTGACGCTGATTTGGCCGCTGGCGGAAATCGGCCTGGCCGTGTCGACCGCGATCGCCGCCGGCGTGCAAGTCGTGCTGCTGGCCAACACGTTTTCGCGCACCGCCGGCCGGTTGGCCTGGCGCGCATTAGCCAGGTCGCTGGCCCAAGGCGCCGCGGCAGCCGGCGCGATGGCGATCGCCGTCGTGGCCGTGGGGTCATGGTTTCCGGTCGACGCGGATGCGACGCGCGTCGCACAGGCGCTGCAACTTTCGTGGACGATTGGCCTGGGCGCCGGTGTCTATCTGACAACTGCCTGGCTGTTGGGGATGCGCGAGTTGGGGATTCTGTTCTCGCGCCCCAACCGCGAACGAGACCCAGTGGGCCCTTAGGCGATGATCTCTTGGATCGGCTGGCCAAAGTCGATGGCCAACCGCTTGCGGCCGGGCACTTCCAGCCGTTTCGGATCGAGGCCCATCTGGTGCAGCACCGTGGCGTGGATATCGGTGACGTAGTGGCGGTTCTCGATGGCGTGAAACCCCAACGCGTCGGTGGCTCCGTGGGCGATGCCCCCCTTGAGCCCGCCGCCGGCCATGACCACCGAGAAGCCGAACGGATGATGGTCGCGGCCGTCGCTCCCCTGCGTGCCGGGGGTGCGGCCGAACTCGCTGCCGATGACCAGGATCGTTTCGTCCAACAGCCCACGCTGTTTGAGATCTTGAATCAGAGCGCCGATCGGCTGATCCACCTGGCCGCACAGTTTGCTGTGGCCGGCCTTCAAACCGCCGTGGGCGTCCCAGGCGCCGGCGCCGCCGTTGCTGCCGTGAAAAATCTGCACGAACCGGACGCCTTTCTCCACCAGCCGCCGCGCCACGAGGCATTGCCGGCCAAAAGTTTCGGTTTCATTCTTGTTGAGCCCGTACAGTTCCTGGGTTGCCGCGGTTTCCGCGTTGCAATCGACCACGTCCGGCACGGCCGCCTGCATACGAAACGCCAGCTCGTATGATTTGATTCTCGCCCGAATAGCGGTGTCTTCCGGATACTCGACGGCAGCCAAATGGTTCAATTTTCCGAGCAGTTCGAATTCGTGCTGTTGTTCTTCATGAAAGACGTCGACCCCGGGCGTGGCGAAGGGGAGCGGGTTGTTTGGATCGACGCCCAGTTGCACGCCGTTGTGTTCCGGTCCCAGGTAATTCGCGCCGTGGGCGCCGATGCCGCCGCAGCAGTCGGCAATCGGCGTGCCCATCACCACGAACCGCGGCAGGTTGTCGTTGAGCGAGCCCAGCCCATAGTGGACCCACGAGCCGATCGTGGGGAATTGTCCTTCCAGCACGTGCCGGCCGGTGTGAAATTGGAGTTGGGCCCCGTGATTGTTGTCGGTGGTCCATACCGAACGCACGACGGCCAGGTCGTCGGCGCACGAACCGAGGTGGGGCAGCCATTCGCTGATTTCCAGACCGCTCTGGCCGCGCTTCTGAAACGCCACCTGCATCGGGAACAGTTTGTGTCGAATGTGCCCGTTGGCATCGTCGGGCACGACCACGCGCAGGTTTTCGCTGATGAACGACGCGGCCAGCACGTCTTTGTGCGGCGTCTCGCCAATTTCCTTGCCGGCGAACTCGTTGAGAGCCGGCTTGGGATCGAAGCTCTCCACATGACTTAGGCCGCCGACCAAAAAAATCCAAATCACGCTCTTGGCCTTGGGGCTGAAATGGGGATGGCCGTCGGGCGGAATCCACGCCGTCGCTTCGCCGGCCCGGCACACTCCGTCGCGCACAAGCATTTCGCCCAGCGCCAGGCCGGTAAAACCCATGCCGACGTCGGCCAGAAAGGCCCGGCGGGGAATTTGCAACGCGCGCGGATGGCGGAAAAAATTTGATTTCATGGCCTTGATCCTTCCGGTTAACGCAACAGGATCCTTGGCGTCAACGTATCGTCAAAAAATCGTTGTGGTTCAAAAGTACGTGGATCAAGTTTTCGCGAGCCCGCTGCTGCGGATCGGTCGACGGTTTGACGAGGTTTTCGCCGCCGGCGGTGAATGCCGTCAGCGTTTTGAGATCGGCAAAACGTCGCGATTGAGCTTCCAGAAATTCAAGGCACGTGGCCCGCTCGTCGTCGCTGGGCGCGCGGCACAGGATGCGCTCGAACGCCGCGGCCACGAACGCCGACTGGCCCTCGGACGTGGGCTGCGTGTTCAATTCTTGGGCCAGCGCAGCGGCCAAATGCCGCGCCTGCGCCAACGTCAGCGAACTATTGACCATCGCCAATGCCTGTTGCGGCACGATCGTTTCGCTACGCCGATAGCAATCGGTGACGTTCGGGCTGTCGAACATTTCAAGGAACGGAACCTTCTTTTCCTTGCTGCTGCGGAAGTAGATGCTGCGTCGCGAGACGGTCAGGCCCGAGGCCTGATCCAGGTCCGGCCCGAACATCGTCTCGTCGAGGCCGTCGGCCACGCGCAGCGTGCTGTCGCGCACGACTTCGGCTTCCATGCGGCGCGCGTTCATCCGCCACAAGAATACGTTCTCGGGATCGAGCGAACGATTGGCCTGATTGGTGCTCGACGACTGCATGCGATAGGCCGAGCTGGTAACCATCAGTCGATGGATGCCTTTCGTCTTCCAGCCCTGTTCCATCAGTTCGATGGCCAGCCAATCGAGCAGAGCCGGGTGTGTCGGCAGTTTGCCGTTGAGGCCGAAATCGAACACACTGGGCACCAGTGGGCTGCCGAAATGCCGCAGCCACATGTGATTGATGGCCACGCGCGCGGTGAGCGGATTGTCTTTTGAGGCGATCCAGCGAGCCAGCGCCGTGCGGCGGCCGGTGCTAGTGGTCGGATAAACCGGCGTAAAGCGCGTGTAGGTCTCGCCCGGCTGGCCCAAGGCCGCTTGCGCCGCATCGCGCGTCTTGTGGGCTTCTGCCAGTTTGGATTCGAGCTCGGCGATTTTCTTTTTTGCCGCGTCGTCGGCAGTGGCGCGCGCCTTGGTCAAATCTTGCTCGAGCCGAGCGAGCGTTTGCCGTGCCTGGTGCACGTTTAACACCCGTTCGGCCTGGCTGGCTTCGCGGGCCAGTTCCTTGGCGCTGGCGACAGGCGGCGTGGCAAAAGCGGCATTGTCGGCCGCGATCTTGGCGCGCACGGCCACGAGCCTGGCCGCGGCCGTGATCATTTCTTGTTCCGCCAGTCCGGCGGCGTTTTTGGCTTCATCGACAGCCGCGTTCGCACTGGCTTCGGTCGCCTCGGCCGCTGGCTTTTCGGCCGCAGCGGCATCCGGCGCAGGCGATGCATTGGGCGTGGGCGTGGCCGGCGTCGCGGCCGCGGCGGGGGGGTCTTTTGGCGCGGTAGCGACCGCTTTGGCCGCCACGAAATCGGCCAACTTTTTACGCGCAGCCGTCAGCGCCGTGTTGGACTTCGCCATGGCCGCCTCGGCGTGAGCCACGCCGGCTTGGCTTTGGGCAAGCGCCTCTTGCTGCACGAACGGTTGCAAACCGGGATAGTAGGCCGGTGGCGAGTAGGCGACCGGCTCGAACTGCAACGCGTCGCCTCCCAATGCTCGCGGAACGGCTGGAACCAGCGGATGCTCCTTGTCGGGCTTGGCTTCGTTTCCGCGCACGAACAAAAACGTCGGTTTGTCCGGCTCAGCGTCGTACGCTCGGGCGATCCCGTCGCGTTTCGTATCGTTTTCGCCCGGCACCCGATCGGTGCGCACGTCGTGCGGCTCGAAGAACGCCCGGAATTGATAGTATTCGGTTTGCAGAATCGGGTCATACATGTGGTCGTGGCAGCGGCAACAATTAAGCGTGATGCCCAGAAAAGCCTTGGAGGTATGCTCGACCGTGTTGTCCAGCCACACGTTGCGGTTGAAGCGATACCAGTTGCGCACCAGGAAACCGTTGGCCCGCAGGGTGTCGGCATCATTCGGCGCGATTTCGTCGGCGGCGAGCATCTCGACGATCATTTGATCGTAGGGCTTATCGGCGTTGAGCGATTCGATGATCCAATCGCGCCAGCGCCAAATGTGCGGCTGACTCTCGCGCACCTCGGCCGCGTAGCCGTCCCAATCGCTGTAGCGCCACACGTCCATCCAGTGCCGGCCCCAGCGTTCGCCGTAGCGCGGACTGGCCAGCAGTCGGTCGACCACTCGCTCGTAGGCATCGCTGGACGTATCGGCCATGAACTCGCGCAATTCGGCCGGGCTGGGCGGAAATCCGACCAGATCCAAATAAACCCGTCGCAGCAGCAGATTCTTGGCCGCCGGCGCCGTGGGCGTTAAACCCCGCCGCTCGTGTTCGGCCACCAGAAAACGGTCGATGGGGTGCGCAGACCAGGCCGGATTCTTTACCGTCGGAAGCGGCGGGCGGGCAGGCCTTTGGAACGACCAGTGCTTGTGCGGATCGTTGGGCAACAGTTCGTCGGGCGCCTGGGCCCCGGCGTCGATCCAGGCCTTGAGCGTGGCGATCTGCTGGGCCGAGAGTGGCTTGGCGTCCAGTGGCATCCGCTCCAGGTCGCCGTCGCCGGTCACCGCGAGGATTAGCCGGCTGTCGCCGCTGGTGCCGCCCAGTGCCGGACCGCCGTCCCCGCCTTGGCGGATGAAGTCGACGTGATCGAGTCGCAGGCCAGACTTCTGCCGCAGGCTGCCGTGGCAGGTATAGCAGTGTTTTTGCAGAATCGGCTTTACATCACCGACGTAATCGACGGCCCCCGCCGCCGCTGAGACTTGTGCCCAAAGCAGCACCGAGAGCAGCCATACGCCGTGGTATCGAGCATCCATCTGCTTGAGGCCCAAAGCTTGCCTGGAAAGTCGACCCGTCGAGCGCCCCAGCTCAATCGAGTCGCGCGGCGCGCAGAAACCCCTCTGGGGGCGTGATATCTACTGCCGTTTATGATACTGGTGGCCCCGGCGCGCGGCAATCCTTTGGGCCAGGCCGGGCCGAGGTCCTTTGGCGGTCCAGACCGCTGGGTTATCGGGCTATCGGCCGGTTTTATCGCCTTGCGCGGCCGGCACGAATTGCCGCATCCATTCAAGATAACCCCGGGCGTAGCGGTCCAGGTTTTCCAGGCTGCCTCCACCGCGGATGGGCGAGCACATTTCATAGTTGGCCAGACCCTCGAAACCGCCGTCGGCCAGGCCGGCGAAGAACGCTTCATAGTCGATAAAGCCGTCGCCGAAGGGGACTGCGCGAACCATGTCGGGCAACATCCGTTCGTAATTGACCAGTTCGGGCCGATAGTGATAGCGGGGCAGGCGGATGTAATCGGCGTTGGTCGTGATGGCCGTGTACGGGGCGGCTTGCTTGGCCGCTTCATACAAGTTTTCGCCGCGCAGGGCAGGGGACCAGGCGTCGAAACCGATCTTTACGTTCGGCCGGTCGATTTCGGCCAACAGTTCCAAGAGCGCGTCGGTGTGCAGTGCCACGTCATGATGGTTTTGCACGGCCAGGGTAATGCCATGATCGACGGCCCGATCGGCGCACTCGCGCAGGCTGGAGACCACGAGATTCCAGGCCGTGGCTGGCGTCGTCTGCGGGTTTTCGTAAGCGGTGAAGACGCGCACGATGGTCGCGTCGAGCGCCGCGGCATCGCGGCATAGAGTCCGGACGTAATCGAATTGCATCTCCGCAAACGGCACTTCGGCCGCCGCGTGCGGAGAAAAATCGGTATAGCCGGCCACCGCACGACAGTGAATCTGATGGTGTTCGAGCGTCGCGCGCAGCGACGCGAGATCCGCTTCGCTGGTATCAACGGCCGACAGGTGCGGCCGTTTGCCCATCAGCATGACCGAGCGGTAGCCCAGCTCCGCCGCCTTGGCGACGAACCCGGCCAGATCGAGCCGCTGCTGCCCCCAAAGTCCCGCGTAGCTGACGGAAAACAGACTGAGTTCCAATTTCAGGACCTTACGTGCTCACGTGAGAATGGCCGAATCACGACGCCGCTGATCGAGCGGCGCTGGTTAGTATAGCGTGCCAAACATTGCCGTTCGACACATCCCCCGGCATCGCGTGAATGCCGCGGCCGACTTCGGGACGACACGACCACGAGACGCTAAATCAGCTCGGCCAGCGGCTGATAATGATCGGCCAGAAATTGCGGGCGGCCAGACAGGTCGGTCACGGTGGTTTTGTCGGCGTCGATGCCCAGGCGGTTATAGAGCGTGGCGAAAACTTCCTCGAAGCGGACCGGGCGGTCCTTGGCTTCGGCCGCCTGGCGGTCGGTCGAACCGATCACCTGGCCGGTGCGCATGCCGCCGCCGGCCAGCAGGGCGCACGAGACGTTGGGCCAGTGGTCGCGGCCCGCGGCGGCGTTGATCTTGGGCGTGCGGCCGAATTCGCCCCACACGACCACCGAGACGTCCTGGTCCAGGCCGCGCTGGTGCAAATCGTCGACCAGGGCACCGACGCCTTGATCCAAGGGGGGTAGATTCTGCCGGGCCAGCGCGAAGTTCGAACCGTGATAATCCCAGAAGCTGAAACTGACCGTAACGCAGCGGACACCCGCCTCGACCAGCCGACGCGCCGTGAGAAACTGCTGCATCAGCCGTGGGGCGCCGTCGCCCTGGTGTTGGGGTGTGCCGAGGCCATAGCGGTCGCGCACGGCCTGCGGTTCTTTTTCCAGGTTCAGCGCTTCGGCCAGGCGGCTCGAGCTGAGCACGCCAAAGGCCTGCCGCTGAAACGCATCCATGCCGTCGAGCATGCCCGTCGTGTCGGCCAGGCGATTGAAGTTGTCCAGCGCCCGCACCAGCCCCTTGCGATCGCCGAGTCTTTCGAGCGAGATGCCTTGCAACACCAGATCGTCTTTGCCTTCGCCGTTGGGTTGGAAGGGGGCGTAGGCCGGACCGAGGAATCCTGGCTTGCCGGAGTTGTACGGCGTGTGCTGCATCTTGGGCGACAGCCCGACGTAGGGGGGCATGGACGGCGACGTGGAACCTTGGAGCCGGGCGACCACCGAGCCCAATTCGGGCCAGCCGCCCTGCGGTTGGCGGCGATGGCTGCGCCCGGTCATGCACTGGAACGAATAGTGGTCGCCGGTCGAGCCGACGATCGTGCGGATCGGCACCAGCTTGTCCATCATGCCGGAGAGTTTCGGCAGCAGCTCGCAGATCTCGATGCCCGGCACGTTGGACGCGATGGGATGAAATTCGCCGCGTACTTCCGCCGGGGCATTGGGCTTCAGGTCGTACATATCCTGATGCGGCGGCCCGCCGGGCAGAAAGATCATGATGACCGACTTGTGCGATCGCCGGCCGCTGGCGGTTTCGGCCCGGAGGATATCGCTCATCGACAGTCCGCCCAGCGCTAAGCCGCCGATTTTCAAAAACCCACGGCGCGACACGCGGTCGCAAAATCGTCCCTGCGGAGCCTGGCCCAAGATGGTCAACATGCGGCGCGAATCTCCCCAACTCGATATCGGTTCGGTCGGACGGATTTACCTACGCCCCGAGTCCCGATCCTATCGGATTTCGTGGATGGATGCCAGTTTAGCCTGGTTGGGACAGCCCGGGCTTGAAACGTCAGGTCAGCAGCTTTTGGACCACATTGCCGGCGATGTCGGTCAGTCGGAAGTCGCGGCCTTGGAAGCGGTAGGTGAGCCGTTTGTGGTCGACCCCCAGCAGGTGCAGGATCGTGGCTTGAAAATCGTTGGCATGGACGCCGTCTTCGACGACGTTGTAGCCGAAGTCGTCGGTCTTGCCCAAGGTGAGACCCGGCTTGATGCCGCCGCCTGCCATCCAGATGCTGAAGCAGCGCGGATGGTGGTCGCGGCCAAAGCTGTCTTTGCTGATCGCGCCCTGGCTGTAGGCCGTGCGGCCGAACTCGCCCCCCCAGATCACGAGCGTTTCGTCGAGCAGTCCCCGCTGCTTCAGATCTTTGACCAGCGCCGCCGAGCCCTGGTCGCAAATGCCGCACTGCCGTTTCAGTTCGCTCGGCAGGCTGCCGTGGTGATCCCAGTCGCGGTGATACAGTTGCACGAACCGCACGTCGCGTTCGGCCAGCCGGCGGGCCAGGAGACAATTGTTGGCGAACGAAGCCTTGCCCGGCTGTGCGCCGTACATGTCCAAAACCTGCTGCGACTCCTTCGAAATGTCCATCAACTCCGGCACGCTGGTTTGCATGCGGTAGGCCATTTCGTAGGCGTCGATGCGGGTCGAAATCTCCGGATCGCCGACCGATTCGAGTTGCAGGCGATTGAGTTGCTGCACGCCGTCGAGCAGCTCGCGGCGCATGGCCGGATCGATCCCCTCAGGATTCGAAACATAAAGCACCGGGTCGCCGGTCGAACGAAATTGCACGCCCTGGTACTTGCTGGGTAAAAAGCCGTTGCCCCAGTAGCGGGCCAACAGCGGCTGCCCGCCACCGCCGGAGAGCAGCACGACGTACTCGGGCAGGTTTTTGTTCACGCTGCCCAGACCGTAGGCCATCCACGCGCCAATCGTCGGGCGGCCGGGCTGCTGATTGCCGGTGAGCAGATAGGTCACGGCCGGGTCGTGATTAATCGGGTCGGTGTGCATCGAGCGGATAACCGCGATGTCGTCGGCGATGCTACCGATGTGTGGCATCATTTCGGTGATTTCGGCGCCGCATTGGCCGTAACGCTTGAAACTGTAGGCCGGGCCGACCATTTGCAGCTTGGCCTGGCCGCTGGTCATGCCGGTGATGCGCTGACCCATCCGCACCGAGGTCGGCAACTCCTCGCCGGTCAGTTCCTTCAGCTTGGGCTTGTTGTCGTACAGGTCGATGTGCGATGGCCCACCCGACATGAACAGATAGATCACGCGTTTGGCTTTGGGCGCAAAGTGCAGCGAGGGCAAGGCCCCGTGTGTGCCCAGGCCTGGCGAGACCGTTTCGGCGCGCAAGCCTCCGTTGAGCAGCGAAGCTAGCGCGAGGCTGCCCAGCCCGCGGGCCGATTGTCCCAACAAGGTCCGCCGCGTGATCTCTCGGCCAAGTTGTTGCTTGAAGTTCATGGCTTAGCCCTTGGAGATGGTTTCGTCGAGATTCAATAGCACATTGCCCACGGTGGTCCAGGCAGCCAATTCGCACGGGTCGAGATCGGCCGGTTTGGCCGATTCGCCGACACCGATCAGTTTACTCGCAGCCGCCGGATTTTGCTTGAATTTAGCGAGTTGGGCCTCGAAAATCCGCGACAATACGTCCAATTCATCGGGTCGTGGAGCGCGGGACGTGCAGAGTTTGAAGGCAAACGCGATGCGATCGGCCGTGGTGGCGCCACCCTCTTTGAGGATCCGCTGGCCGAGCACGCGCGCCGCTTCGACATAGGCCGGATCGTTCAACAGCACCAGCGCTTGCAGGGGCGTGTTGGTGCGCGCGCGATTGTCGGTGCAGACTTCGCGGTTGGGCGCATCGAAGGTAATCATCGGCGGATACGGCATGGCCCGTTTCCAATACGTATAAATGCCGCGGCGATAGAGATCGACGCCATGACTCTGCACGTAGCTCTGCGCGCTGAAACTATTACCGAAGCCGACTTCTTCCCACAGCCCGGGCGGTTGATAAGGCGACACGCTCGGCCCGCCGATCCGAGTGTCGAGCAGTCCGCTGACGCACAGGGCGTTATCGCGGATCATCTCGGCATCCAGCCGGAACCGCGGTCCGCGGGCCAGCAGGCGGTTATAGGGATCGTGCTTGAGCCGGGCCGGATCGACGCGTGACGATTGCCGGTAGGTGGCCGACATCACGATGAGTTTTTGCAGGCCCTTGACGTTCCAGCCGCTGTCGATGAACCGCGCGGCCAGCCAATCGAGCAGTTCCGGATGGCTCGGCCATTCGCCTTGCGAGCCGAAATCCTCGCTGGTCTTGACGATGCCGGTGCCGAAATACTGCTGCCAGTAGCGATTCACGGTCACGCGGCTGACCAGCGGGTTGTCCGGGTCGACGAGCCACTGGGCCAGGCCGAGTCGATTCGCTGGCGCCCCGGCCGGCAGCGGCGAGAGACTGGCCGGCACACCGGGCACGACTTTTTCGCCCTTGGCGCGAAAGTCGCCCCGAGTCAGCACAAACGTCTCGCGTGGCTGCGGCATTTCTTCCATCACCATGGTGGAAGAAAATGAATTCTCCAGGTCGGTTTGTGTTTTGGTGAGCTGTTCGATTTGCGCATGGATCGGCTGGAAAACGCCGCGGGTCTTGGTGTAGGCATAACGCACGAAGTAGTCGCGGATCGCTTGCTTCTCGGCGTCGGAGCGCTGGGCAGGCGCGATCTTGAGGCCTTCTTGCACCACGGCCGGCGCCGTCGATTTCGCCCGCGACCGCTCGGCAAGCTCCCACGTGTCCTTGCGGTCGTCGAGTGACGAGCCCTGCGGTGATCGGGTCACCAGGCCGAGCTTGTCCCAAAACACGTGGCCGCCGAATTGCGTGCACGCGAGGCCGCCGACTGCGCTGCCCGGCGAAAGCCCCATTCGTGCGGCGTCGATTTCCAGCCGCACCCAACGTCCCGCCTCGGGCAACGGGCCCATCGCCTGGCGGCTGGCCGTGTTGTCCGTTCCCCAGTCGATTTTGTTCGCGCCCCAGTACGCCCGATGCTCCCAAGTGCCGTCGTTGAATTGCACCATAACTTGCTCAGGCAAGTTGCCGGGGTCGAGGTAGACGTGAGCGACAAGCGTATCGCCTTGGCCGATCACCAACGGCCACCTGGCTCCGGTGAAGACGCTCTGGCTCAAACCGCTGGCGGTCCGCTCGTTGGAAGTCGTGCCATTGAGCACCGGCTGCGGCGATTTCACCCAGCGCCACGAATCATTTTTCTTTTCTTCGCTGTCAGCACTGCCTTCGGGAATGGCATCGTCGACCCAAACATATTCCCGCGGTTCAGCCGACAGAGCGACCGGCGTCGCGGGCTGCTCGACGGCGATCTTGGCCAAGGCGGCGGTCGCGCGGGCTTCCAGGTCCGCGAGCTGCTCGCGATATGTTTTCAACTGAGCAGCTTGTTCGGGCGAGGGGACGCGAATGCTGGGGCGCGGGTTTTCTTTTTGGCCGTCCAGGCCTTGTTCGGGCACGCTGTTGAAGTAGGCGTAGAGTTGATAGAACTCGCGCTGCATGAAGGGATCGTATTTGTGGTCGTGGCATTCGGTGCAGGCCAGCGTGGAACCAAGGAACACCGTAGCGGTGGTCGTTACGCGGTCGACGACATACTTGGTCAGATACTCGGCCGGATCGGCGCCTCCTTCGAAATTGACCATCACGTTGCGATGGAAACCGCTGGCGATCTTTTGCTCCAGCGTGCCGTCGGGCAGCAAATCGCCGGCGAGCTGCTCGACGGTGAATCGATCGAAGGGCACGTTGCGGTTGAATGCGCCGATCACCCAATCGCGATAGCGCCACATGTCGCGATGGTTGTCGATGTGATAGCCGTTGGTATCGGCATAGCGGGCCAGATCGAGCCATTTCTGCGCCATCCGCTCGCCGTAGCTCGGTGACGAGAGCAGCCGATCAACCAGGGTTTCGTACGCGCCGGGGCGGTCGTCGCCCACGAAGGCGTCGACCTCGGCAATCGTGGGCGGCAGTCCGGTCAAGTCAAAGCTGACGCGCCGGACGAGAGTCGCACGATCGGCCTCGGGCGACGGTTTCAGACCCTCCTGGTCGAGTCGGTGCAGGATGAAGGTGTCGATCGGTGTCTGGGGCCACGACGGGTCGCTGACCGAGGGCAGCGCGGGCCGTTCGACCTTCAGATAGGACCAATGGCCTTTCCATGTGGCGCCTCGGTCGATCCATTTACGGAGTTTTTCGATTTCCTCGGTTTTCAACCGTTTGCCGGCTTCCTTGGGCGGCATGACCTCGTCTTCGTCGCCGGTCGTGATGCGCGCGATGAGCTTGCTCTGGGTGCTATTGCCC
>JBGQKM010000029.1:0-29062 GCA_041499515.1 Planctomycetia bacterium
TCGTATCGCGCAGCCGGGCCGCGTCCTCAAAGCGTTCCTCGTGGACCGCCTGTTCCAAGTCGCTCTGCAGCCGGACCAGCGGATCGTAAGGCTCGTCCTGCGAATCGCCGGCGGTCTTCGAGGCCACATCCTCGCGCCAGCGAAGCAGATAGACCAGTTCGCTGCAGTTGTCCGCATTTTGCAACTGATCGTACTCTTTGAGAAAAGCGCGGATCGCGGCAATGCCCGCGTCGATCGCCCCCAGCGCCGCCCGATAGTCTTTCAGGCCGATCAGCGGCGTGGCCACGGCTCGGGCGTGCATCATCGTGACGTACGGGCGCCACTGATCGAACTGCAATTTGTCCTTGGTATGGCGGGCGAACTCGCGCACGAAGGCAAACAGCCGCAAATTGCGGTTCGTATCGCGGGCGCAGAGCTCGTAGCGTTCCAGGTGCCAGAAACTGAGATAGCGATGATAGTATTGAACGCCTTCGCGTAGCAGCCGCGTGCAATCTTCGCTCTCCAGCACCCAGGGGACCGCGTCGGGATCGGCGCCGTCCTGTTCGCGCTGTTTCATCTGGTAAAAGTCCAGCCACGACGCGGAGCCGGCCACCCGTTGGCCATCGGGCCGGCCGTCAAATTCCATCTGCAACAACCCCAGATCGAGGCGCAGTTGGATCTTCTCGCGGCCGTCGTCTCCCCGGACGATACGCACCGAGATCTGGTCCGGGTCGTAGTCCCAGCCTTCCAGGGTTTTGGAAATGTCCTTGGCCACAGTGGGTCTGACAGACGGGTCTGGTGGAAAAGAAGCCCGCCTTTAGTCTATCCAACCGCTGGAACCGGGGGGAAGGGCACTGTCGCTGCTCACCCCCGCAGAAGGATGGCAACCCTCGCGGTCGGTTCAGCCGGGAACGTAGTCGCGGCCGCCGCGCTGGCGAATCGCGCAAGGGTCCGAATTACTCGTTGGCCTCGCGCACGACCGGTTCCATCACCTTGGTGTTGCGTTCCACCGCCAAAACGATGGTCCGTTGTTCGCCGCCATTGGCGGCGCTGGCCACCACGGGGATCACCTGGCGCTGATTCGGCAAGCTCATCCGCACGGTGAACGTGCCGTCGGGGCGAATGCGAACCGGCTCGCCGCGCAGGCTGACGTGCGTATTGGGATTGGTGACGCCATACACGATGATTTCGGCGTCCACTTCGAATTTGAAATCCTGCGCAGACAAGAACATCCCTTCCATGCCCGAGCCATAGCGCGTCACCATCGGCGAACCCATCGGCCGCCGCAAGCGCTCTTCGAACAGTTCTTGCAGTTCCAGGCTGTTGTTGTCGGGCGAGTAGCCGCCGCTCATGGCGTAAATCTTGTCGAAGTTTTCCGCCACGTCGGTCCAATTCTCGTCGATCGCGTCGCTGCTGCCGGGCTCGGGAGTGCTGACCACGTTGCTGCGCACCAGGGGATAGAAGCGGCCGGAACTGCCGAGGTAGCCCAGCTCCAGCCGATAGCTGCTGGGCGAGTTGTCGACGTGAACGTACCAGTTGCTCACGCCGCCGTGCACTTCGATGTCGCGCACCACGCATTCCGAGGCGGTGGTCGTGCCGCCGTCGGAGATTTCGAGCAATCGCAGAAAAGGCCGCGCCATGTGCCAATCCTGGCTCATCGCCGCCTGCACGCGTTCGACGCTCTGACGCTTGACCTCCCAATAGGCGTGCAGCCAATAGGGATCGCGCACCATGACGATGATCCGCTCCTTGACGGGGTTACGGCTCTTGCCGTTTTCTGAAGCCAGGTTTTTCGAGCGCTCGAACTTGGCTTTGATCTGGTTGATGTGCCGCTGCACGCGCGGGCTGGTGGTTTTGCGCGACACCACGCGGCTGACGGTCTTGGACGGCGAAGAACGCCGCGCCGGAGCAGCGACTTTCTTGGATCCGTTTGTCGCCGATTTGGTTTGAGCAGCGGTGAGCAATGCTTTGACCAACTGGTCCTTTCGCATACTGTGCCAACCGCGCACGCCGCCTTGCTTGGCCATTCGGGCCAAATCTTTATGGGACTGGGAATTGAGGGTTGCTGGGGTCATTGGGGACTTACCTCCGCGCTGGCCCGGTGCCGCTTGTCATAAGCCTAGCCGGGCAGGAAATCGTGGTTTGAGCGTCGTCCGTGACTGGAAATAACGCTCGAACCCTCCGGGGCAGTCCGTAGCCGCATGAGGTGACGCAACCGCTAACAGCCGGAACGGCTGCAACCGTTGCGTCCACTGAAGAACCGTCTGCGGATCTGGCGGCGCTTGCTGAAGTCCCTGCAGAGAGCCCGCGCCGGGGAGCGCGTTTTCGCTCACTGCACTCAGCCAAACGACCACCGTCAGGTGGGGTACTCGGTTCGGGCGCTTCGTCCGAACGGAGTACAGCAACCTCGCACCATTAAATCTAATCAAAGTGCATCGCAAACGCAACGCCCCCCGCTCGGTGAAACTGCCCGGAACCCATACGGCTGCTTGCTTTACGTACTTTTCGATATTCTGCGCGTCGACCGGACTCTGTTGGTGAGGGGGCCGCGCGGAAAGCCGTGCCCGCCGACAGCCGGCCCGAGCCCGGCGTCCGGCGCCCAAAAACGCCCCGATCGCGTGCGGACCGGTTTTGATAACACGTTTCGCACTGGTGGCTTACAACGGAAAAATACTTTGTGAAAAAAAACACGAATTTGCCGCGCCGGCCGTTGACCCGCGGTAAAGCATTGGTTAAATTGACGAACCTTAAGAGATCGTAAGCACGGATGCAGCGGTCCGCCGACCCGTGGGCGGTGGCAAGATTGCGGACTTTTTGACGGCGATTCGCACGGGAAGTTGGCGGCTTTTTAGCTCGGATCGGCCCCACAGCAAGCGATTCTCTGGTGGAAGATCCACGTGATCAGCCCTCGCCGATCGGCGTCGCGTTCGAGTGGGTCGGCCGCATCTTGGCGGTAGTCGCTGAAATGGTCGTGCCGGGGCTGCTCGGGCAGCAATTGGACGCGCGATTGGGGACGAAGTTTTTTGTGTTGGTTGGATTCGCTTGTGGATTGAGCCTTGCCCTTTGGCATTTGCTGGCGATGACCAGGCAGAGGCCGGGCAAGTAGGCTCTTGAAGCCGAACGATGAACGATACGACGGTGATTGCGGTGCAGGCGAAGTGGGTCGAGAAGCTTCCACCTTTGCGCTTGGGACGTTGTAGTTTTTTACTCTCGGCGGCCATGCTGTTGTTTTTCGTGCCGGTGGCGGCGATTAGCTATGCGTTGCATGGGCCAGACGCGCTACAGGCCTGCACGGTGGCCGTGGTCGTGTGCTGGACCGGATCGAGCCTGGCCCTGATCGCCACCGCAAAATTCGGCCGCCAAGGCGCCACCGCTCCGCTGTATACCGTGCTTTTTGGCCTGGTCTTCAACGGCGCGTTCCCCTTTTCAGTCGGCCTGATACTCAATCACGGCGGTGGGGCGTTGGCCGATGCCGGCGTGTTTGGGCTGATCGTGATTTTCCTTCAGATTGCGTTGCTGGTCGAAACGTTGTTGGCATTGTGCTTGATCAAATCTCCCCGTTAGCCCGGCCGTGCTCTGAGAGCTTTTGACCAAACGATGGCTTCCCCAATCCTGCACATCAAAGACGCCTACTACTTCGAAGTGCCGAAGTTCATGTGGCGCCACCATTACTCCAGCGTCGACCAGGTGCCCGAGTTCCTGCACAACGCTCATCCGCAGGCCACGCCCGAACAGTTCAACGAAGCGCTCGACGGGAAAATCCTGATCTACCCCCAGCCCTTTGGCACCCTCAGAAACCTCTACGAGAAGGAATCGGGCTTCGCGATCTCGAAGTTCATGATTCTCGAAGTCGTGGTGGCCGTGGTTTTGGCTTTCCTGTTCATCCGCTTGGCTGCTCGTTTGCGGACCGGTGGGGTGCCGCGCGGCCGGATGCTACACCTGCTGGAGGGCGTTTTGCTCTATCTCCGCGACCAGGTGGCGATTCCGGCCATCGGGCATCACGATGCCGACCGCTTCGTGCCGCTCTTGTGGACACTCTTCTTCTTTATCCTCGGCTGCAATCTGTTCGGCCTGGTCCCCTGGGCTGGTTCGCCCACGGGGGCTTTCGCCGTGACGCTCGCGCTGGCCGCCGTCACGTTTCTGACGGTGCTCATCGGCGGCATGCTCAAATTCGGACCGATCGGCTTCTGGCTCAATCAATTGCCACACATGGATTTGCCCTGGTACACGTTCCCTTTGAAGTTGATGATTTGGGTCATCGAAGTGATTGGCCTGTTGATTCGCCACGCCATCTTGGCCGTGCGTCTTTTGGCCAACATGGTCGCGGGTCACCTGGTGTTGTTGGCGATTATGGGCATGGCCTTCAGTATAGAGGCCATCAGCCACGCCACGATGTCCGGTTGGGCCATGACGGCGTTCATTAGCATCCTTGGGTCCACGCTGTTTTGTGTTTTGGAATTGTTCGTGGCCCTGTTACAGGCTTACGTCTTCACGTTTTTGTCGGCCCTGTTTATCGGCGCGGCGGTGCACCGGCATTAACTTCCGTTTTACGGCAATTTTATCGTCTTTCGAGGCATTCTTTTTAGGAGAAGGTACCCGTGAGTAAGTTTATCGCGTTCGCTTCCGCCTTCGCTGTTGTTTTGCTGTCCGCCACGGCTGCTATGGCACAAGGTGCCGCTGGCGGCGCGAATGCAGGCGCCTGGAGCTTGATCGAACATACCGGTGCGATTGGCGCGGGCCTGGTCGTGATTGGCGCCGCGGCTGGCATCGGCCGTTTGGCGGGTTCGGCGCTCGAGAGCATGGCCCGCCAGCCGGAAGTCGCCGGTTCGATTCAGGCGGCCATGATCATCGCCGCCGCTCTGATCGAAGGGTTCACGTTCTACGCTCTCTACATCTGCTCCACCGGCGTATAGTGGCGCATCGGATTCCTTCCAGCCCGGAGAGATTTGACGTGTTGGCCAAACTGAGCAGTTTGACTCTGATCGCGGTGCTGTTGGCTTGGGGAACGTGTCCAAGGGTCGCCGCCGCGGCCGGCGAAGCGGCCCAGCCGGTCAATGCCGATGCGCATGCCGCCGGTGGGCATGGCGAGCATATCGGGCTGGGCAACGCGGGACTCGGCCTGGAGAAACCCGAAGAGATCCGTTCCGACCTGGCCTTCTTCACGCTGGTGGTGTTCTTGTGTCTGTTGCTCATCCTTTGGAAGTTCGCCTGGGGGCCCATCATCGCCGCCCTGGAACGGCGAGAGCAAGCGGTCGCCGATCACATCGCCCAAGCGCAGCGCAACCACGAGGAAGCCAAGCAACTCTTGGCCCAGTACGAGCAAAAACTGGCCGCCGCGGCCGGCGAGGTGCGCGCGCTGATGGACGAGGCCCGCCGCACCGCCGAACATGCCAGGCAAGCCATACTCGCCGAGGCCAAGACCGCGGCCGATGCCGAGCGGGTCAGGGCCCTGCACGAGATCGAGGTGGCCACTGATCAGGCGCTGAAATCGCTGGCCGAACGCAGCGCCCAACTGGCGGTCGATCTGGCCGGCAAGATCTTGCAGACCCGGCTCAACAAGGACGACCACGCCCGGCTAATCCAGGAAGCGGTTGCCAAGTTTCCGGCCTCGACCTCCAGCGTCAATTAACTAACCCCGGCAGCGAACCCCCGACAATGAACCCTCGCCAGCACCTTTAGTCAACTAGCCAACGATGATCGAATCCGCGTCCCAGAAACCGAAATCCAAAGCCGTCAATGTCGGTGCCCAGCAGGTCGCCGCCATCTACGCCAAGGCTTTCCTCGGCGCCGCCGAGAAGGCCGGCGTCAGCGACGCTTTGGTCGAAGAGCTCGCGGCGGTCAGCGACGTCTTGGATCAATCGCCCAAGCTGGCGGCCGTGTTCGGCTCGGCGCTGATTGCCCATGAGGAGAAATCCAAATTGCTGGACCGACTGTTCGGCACACGGCTTTCTCCCTTGCTGCTTGATTTCTTGAAGGTGATTTCCCGCCACGGCCGGCTCGACATCGTGCAGGCCATCGAGCAGGAAGTCTCCCTACTTTTCGACGAACTACGCGGCCGCGTGCGCATGCAACTCAGTACCGCCACGCCGCTGGAAGACGGACTCTCGCGCAATTTGCTCGACGCATTGCGCAAACTTCTGGGCGGCGAGCCCAAGGTCGAGTCGACCGTCGATCCAGCGCTGATCGGCGGAGTGGTGCTGCACGTCGGCGATACGGTGTACGACGGCTCGGTGGCCCGGCAACTGCGCCAGGTCCGCGAGCAAATGATCAACAGGAGCGTCCATGAGATTCAGAGCCGACGAGATCGCTTCCGTCATCCAGGCGGAAATTGAAAATTACCAGTCCCAGATCGACGTACGCGAAGTTGGTCGCGTGCTGGAGGTCGGCGACGGCATCGCCCGCGTCTACGGACTCTCGGGCGTGATGTCCGGCGAAATGGTCGAGTTTCCCAACGGCACCACCGGGCTGGCCTTCAACCTCGAAGAGAATTCGGTGGGCGTCATCATTCTGGGCGACTACCTGCAAATCACCGAGGGAGATGAAGTCCGCAGCACCGGCAAATTGTTGAGCGTGCCGGTGGGCGCGGCCGTGATCGGGCGCGTCGTCGATCCGCTGGGCAATCCGCTGGACGGCAAAGGCCCGGTGATCACCACCGAGCGCCGCGACGTCGAAACCGTGGCTCCCGGCGTGGCCCAGCGCAAACCGGTCACCGAATCGCTGCAAACCGGCATCAAGGCCATCGACTCGATGACCCCCATCGGCCGCGGCCAGCGCGAACTGATCATCGGCGACCGCAAGACCGGCAAGACGGCCATCGGCATCGACGCGATCATCAACCAGAAAGAGTCCGGCGTAAAATGCTTTTACATCGCGATCGGCCAGAAAGAATCGACCATCGCCGGCGTGATCGAAGTCTTGCGGGCCAAAGGCGCGATGGACTACACCACGGTGGTGGTGGCCAGCGCCAGCGATCCGGCCCCGTTGCAGTACGTGGCCCCCTATGCCGGCACTTCGATGGCCGAATACTTCATGGTTCGCGGCGAGCACGCGCTGATCGTCTACGACGACTTGTCGAAACAGGCCACGGCCTATCGCCAGCTCTCGCTGCTCATGCGGCGCCCGCCGGGCCGCGAAGCGTATCCCGGCGACGTGTTCTACGCCCACAGCCGGTTGCTCGAGCGGTCGGCCAAGCTGAGCGACGCGTTGGGCGGCGGTTCGCTCACGTCGTTGCCGATCATCGAAACGCTGGAAGGCGAAGTATCGGCCTACATTCCGACCAACGTGATTTCGATCACCGACGGACAGATCTACTTGCAGCCCGACTTGTTCTTTTCCGGGATTCGGCCGGCCATGAACGTGGGGATTTCGGTGTCTCGCGTGGGCGGGGCGGCGCAGATCAAGGCCATGAAAAAAGTGGCCGGCGGTTTGCGTTTGGACCTGGCCAGCTTCCGCGAACTGGAGGCCTTCGCCCAGTTGGGCACCGATCTGGACGCCGCCACGCAATCGCGGCTCGACCGCGGCTATCGGATGGTGGAAATCCTCAAGCAGGGCCAGTACGAACCGCTCAACGTGGTCGACCAGGTGTTGATCATCTTTGCCGGCACGCGCGGCCACTTGGACAAAATCCCCATCAGCGAGGTCGCGGCCTGGGAAAAACAGTTCCTCACGTTCATTCGCGACCAGAAATCGGAGATCCGCGACAAAATTGCCCAGACCAAAGATTTGGATGACGCCGCGATGGCCGCAATCACCGCCGCGATCGGAGAATTTCAGAAACAATACGCCACCCAACGGGAGGCAACCGCCCGAGCATAGACACCGCGAGCGTCAAAGTGGCGCGCCGGCGGCCGATCGGCATCCAGGAGCGGGCCATGAGCCAGAATCCTAACGAATCACCGGACCACGAGTATGCGGAGCTACCCAACGACGTCAAGAATTGGGCGATGATTTGTCATCTGTCTGCCCTGTTGGGATTTGTTCCGCCGTTTATCGGAGTCGTGTTAGGGCCTTTGGTAATTTGGTTGATAAAAGGTAAAGAACATCCGTTCATCGACGAGCAGGGGAAGGAGTCGTTGAATTTTCAGATTTCGATCTTGATCTATTCGGCCATTTTGTCGCCGACTTTGTGTCTGGTTGTTGGTTTTGTCCTGCTGCCGACCGTGTGGCTCGCCGACGTGGTGCTGGTGGTGATGGCGGCAATGAAGGCCGGCGCTGGAGAATCGTATCGGTATCCGCTCTGTCTTCGGCTTCTTAAGTAACAGTCTTCGTTCGGTGATTTTTTCGAGCAACCTGAATCATGGCTAAAGCCCGCGCCCTGGATAAACGCCGCAAGTCGATCCGCAACATCCGCAAAATCACGCGGACGATGGAGTTGATCGCCACGGCGCGCTTCAAGAAGGCCATGGACCGCGCCCACGCGGCCACGGCCTACACGCGGCGCATCACGCAACTGGTGGCCGATCTGGCCAACAGCGGCTTGCAAGTCCGGCATCCGCTGCTGGAAGGCCGCGAACACACACAGCGGGCCGTGCTGCTGGTGCTGACGGCCAATCGCGGTTTGTGCGGCGGCTACAATGGCAACGTGCAACGGGCCGGCTTCGCCCGTCATGCCGAGCTGCTGGCCCAGGTCCCCCAGGTCGCGTTGGAACTGTCCGGCAAGCGCGGCATCGCGGCGGCCAAATTCCGCCAAATTGCGGTCAACGAGGCCTTTACGCATTTCGAGGACAAACCGAGTTTCGCGCAGGTCGAGGTGTTGGCCCATCGTTATTTGGCCAGTTACGCGGCCGGCACGCTCGATCGGCTCGACGTGGCCTACATGCGGTTCGAAAACGTCAGCCGTCAGTTCGCCACGGTCGAAACGCTGTTGCCGTTGGGCGGCTTGGGCGATTCGCAGTCCCAGCCGGGCTCGACCCAGAGCCAGTACGAGTTTCTCCCCTCGGCCGAAAGCATCTTGGAAGAGGTCGTGCCCACCAGTTTCAAAGTCAAACTCTTCAAGTGCTTCCTCGACGCGGCCGTCAGCGAGCAAGTGTCTCGCATGGTCGCGATGAAGGCGGCCACCAAAAGCGCCGGCGACCGCATCCGGCAACTGTCAATGGCCTACAACCGCGCCCGCCAGTCGCAGATTACCGGCGAAATCATGGAAATCATCGGCGGCGTCGAAGCGCTGAAAAAGTAATGTAGTGGTTAGTGGTTGGTGGTTAGTGCAGGCAACTTGAATGCTCTCAGTAATGACCACCATGAACCACTGATCCACCAGCCACCAACCACCACCCACCACCCACTAACCACTATCCCCCCATGCCAACCTCTACGAACCACCAACCGGCGACCGGAAAAATTGGCCACGTGACCCAGGTGATCGGCTCGACGTTCGACGTCGAATTTGCCGAAAGCAGCCTGCCGGCGATTTACAATGCCGTGAAAATCTCCTCCGAGCACAAGGGCGTTAAAGTCAGCCTGACTGGTGAAGTGCAGCAACACTTGGGCGGCGGCCGCGTGCGGTGCGTCGCCTTGGGCAGCACCGACGGCATGATCCGCGGCCAGGAGTGTCTCGACACCGGCTCCCCGGTCACCGTGCCGGTGGGTCCGGCCACGTTGGGCCGCGTCTTCAATCTCATCGGCGAGCCGGTCGACGGCCGCGGTCCGGTCAACGCCAAAGAGCGTTGGTCGATCCACCGCGATGCCCCGCCGCTTGTCGATCTGTCGACGAAGACCGAGCTGTTCGAAACCGGCATTAAAGTGATCGACTTGCTCACCCCCTTCGTGCGCGGCGGCAAGGCCGGTCTGTTCGGTGGCGCCGGCCTGGGAAAGACGGTGATTCTGACCGAGCTGATCGCCCGGATCGCCAGCGCTCACGGCGGCTACTCGGTATTTGCCGGGGTCGGAGAGCGGACCCGCGAAGGGACCGACTTGTGGCTGGAAATGCAGGAAGCGGCCATCGGCGACACCGGCCGCAAAGTCATCGAGCAAACGTGCATGGTCTTCGGCCAGATGAACGAGCCGCCGGGAGCCCGGCTCCGCGTGGCCCTCTCGGCCCTGACGATGGCCGAGTATTTCCGCGACACGACCGGCGCCGACACGCTGCTGTTCATCGACAACATCTTCCGATTCTCCCAGGCGGGCAGCGAGGTGTCGGCCCTCTTGGGGCGGATGCCCTCGGCCGTGGGTTATCAACCGACGTTGGCCACCGAGATGGGCGCTTTGCAAGAGCGGATCACCTCGACCAAGAAGGGGGCCATTACCTCGGTCCAAGCCGTGTACGTGCCGGCCGACGACCCGACCGACCCGGCCCCGGCGGCCGCCTTCAGCCAGCTCGACGCGTTTCTTTACCTGGAACGTTCGATCACCGAAAAGGGCATCTATCCGGCCGTCGATCCGCTGGCCTCTTCGAGCCGGATTCTCGATCCCCAATACGTCGGCCAGCGGCACTATCGCGTTGCCCGCCGCGTGCAGACCACGCTGCAGCGCTATCGCGAATTGCAGGACATTATCGCGATTCTGGGCGTCGACGAACTGAGCGAAACCGACAAGCTGATCGTGCACCGGGCCCGCCGCATGGAGCGGTTCCTCTCGCAGCCCTTCCTGGTGGCCGAAGTGTTCACCGGCAAGCCGGGCGAAATCACGCCACTGGAGGATACCATCCGCAGCTTCGAGGAAATCGCCGATGGCAAGTGGGACCACCTGCCCGAAACCGCCTTCATGTACGTGGGGGCCATCGAACAGGCCGAAGCACAAGCCAAGACATTGGCCGCCAAGGCTTAACCAACACCGAGCGAGTCACACATGGCCCAGTTGCAGTGCATCGTGGTCACACCCGAATCGACCGTTCTGGATGAGCAGGTCGACTTTGTGGCGCTGCCGCTCTATGACGGCGAAATCGGGATCGCGCCCGGCCGCAGCCCCATGATCGGCCGTTTGGGCTATGGCGAATTGCGATTGCAGGCCTCGAGCGGAGAACCCCAGCGGTTTTACGTCGATGGCGGCTTCGTCCAGGTCGCGGGAAACGTCGTCTCGGTGCTCACCCCTCGGGCATTTCCGGCCAAGGCCATCGACACGCAAGTCGCCAGCGAACAACTCACCCAGGCCCGCTCGCGCAAAGCCAATAGCGACGAGCTGTTCACCGCCCGCGACCGCCTTGAGCGTCAAGCTCGGGCCCAGTTGCGCCTCGCCAGCCGGGCCAGGTAATCGCGCAAGCGTCGATCGATCGATCGACATGGCTGCGGCGTCGTGCGTCGCGCCGCAAGGGACGATCGCGACTTTCGTCCCGACTATCTTCACCACGCCAACCTACCGTACCGCGGTTGTTGCAATTTCCCAGCGGCGCGGCTAGTCCGATTCAAACGTTCGGCCAGCGCGCGCCGAAAATTCTTTCAGGGACGGCGCGGACTGACCAGCACCGCGACCAGGCGACCGGCCCGAAACCCTCGGGCGCTGGGCAAGATGTAACGTGGGCCGAGTTGTGTGACAACGACAGTTTGTGCTTTGGACCCAATGCGTTTCGGGTCCGGATTCATTGATGGCTGGCGAGGGTTCTTTGGCTTGATAAGATTCATGGTTCGCCCCTCGTTTGGCCATCTGGTCGGTCTGGTCACGATCGAAACGCTGGCGGCTGAGTCGCCAACGGACGCGACGGCGTCCGCCGACCGAGAGGATGCCACGCTCCAGCAATTCCTCGTCCACCTGTCTGGTGGCGCTTCGCTGGCCAGCGCGACATCGATAGCCGCCGTAGAAATGTCGGCATGTCGATTCGCGCGCCTAGGTGGTTCGCGCTGGAAGGGTACGACACGGCTGTCGGCTAATCTCGACAATCTTCGGGCCGAGTTGCAATTGGCCCTGACTGACGCGCTTGGCCGGATCGCCGGCGGTCGCTAAACACTGGGCGCCCAGCAGCCCGCGCGCATCGCGATGCCTGCTATCTCCGGCGAATCGTCCGCGCACGTTATCCGACGCCGCGTGGCTTGCTACAATGGGCACGTTTGGCCATCTGCTTGCCACGTTTGCGGATACGGTGTATTGAAATCTCATTGGATCGTCGTCGGATTGGTTGGCGCGCTCGTGGTGTGGTTTTTTGCGCCTGCGCTGGGCGGCGCGTCCAGTTTCGCCTTTCGCGATGCGGCGCACTATTATTATCCGCTGTTCGAATATATCCGCGGCGAATGGGGCGCGGGCCGGCTGCCGCTCTGGAATCCGTATGAAAACATCGGCGTCCCGCTGATTGCCGAGAACACCTCCAGCGTGTTCTACCCCGGCAAGCTGCTGTTCGCGCTGCCGCTGGACTATACGCTGCTCTACAACCTGTACATCGTATCGCACGTCGCGCTGGCGGCGGTGACCAGCTATCGCCTGGCGCGGCATTGGGACGCCAGCGCGTTGGCCGCGGGCGTCGCGGCCCTGTCGTACGCCTTTGGCGGCAGCGTGTTGTTCCAATATTGCAACGTCATCTTCCTGGTCGGCGCCGCCTGGCTTCCTTGGGCGGCACAACTGGCCGATCGCATGCTTCGCCAACGCAAGTGGGGCGCGGCCGTGGGCCTGGGAGTCGTGCTGGCGCTGATGATCGCCGGCGGTGATCCGCAGATGGCGTACAACGCCGGTTTGTTGGCCGTCCTCTATGCCGTGTTGCTATGGCGAGCGCGCGCCGGCGATGCGACCGCCTCGGAAACCGCGCCGCGCGGCCCTTGGTATGCTTGCCGGCCGGCACTCTTGGCCACCTCCGCCATCACCGGCGGTTTGCTCTCGGCAGTGCAAATCCTGCCGACGCTCGAAGCCTCGCCCTACAGCGTCCGCGCGAGCTACGACGCGCCGCGAAACGTTTACGAATGGGCCGCCAGCCTGGCCCAAAAGCGCCAGGACGACAACCCGACCGCCTGGTATGCCGGTCTGCTGGGCAGTTCGCCCCACGGGCATCAGCAGCAGGTTTACCAATTTAGCGTTCAGCCCTGGCGGGCCGCGGAACTGCTGTGGCCCAACATTACCGGCCGGGCGTTCCCCACGCATCGCCGCTGGCTCAGCTTGTTCGGCGTGGAAGGAAACTTGTGGACCCCGTCGCTCTATATCGGACTGCTGCCGTTTCTGCTGGCTGCGGTGACTTGGAGCCTGCGGCGCGCGGCGCCGATCGAAGTTCGCTGGCTCTCGTGGATGGTGCTGCTGGGCGGAGCGGGAAGCTTGGGAATGTATGGGATTGCCTGGTTGATCGGTCTGGCCTTTGGAGGCTCCGAACTGCTGGACATCGGCGGCGAAGTGGGCGGGCCGTATTGGTGGATGGTCGTGCTCTTGCCCAACTATGTGTATTTCCGCTACCCGGCCAAATGGTTCGTGGTGGCCAGCCTGGGCTTGAGTCTGTTGGCGGCCCGCGGCTGGGACCAGGCTTGGCCGGCGGCCGGAGTGCGCGTGCGTCGTTGGTTGGTGGTACTGGCTTTGGCGAGCCTGGCGGGCCTGGTCGCGGTGGCCGTCGGTTGGAGGGTCATCGAACGCATCGGCCAGGAGAGTTCGCCGCGACAGTTGACCGGTCCGTTTGACTCCGCGGGAGCTCGCTGGGACGTGACCGGTGCCCTGGTGCAAACGGCCGTCCTCTCGGTGGTGTTCTTGTCATGGTTCTCGTGGGCAGGTCCTCGCTTGCGTTGGGGCGGCTTCGCGCGCGCCGGTGCTCTGGCCATCACGGCGCTCGATCTCGCGGTGGCTCAAGGCGGCTTCCTGCTTTATGCCCCCGCTGAAGATTGGCGAACCGCGCCGAGTGTCCTCAAGTCGTTGCCCGAACGGTTCGCGGACTACCGCGTCTTCCGCCAATTCGGGCCGTTGCCCCCTTCGTGGGAGCTGTCATCCTCGCCCGAGCGCTATACCGAAAGTTTGCGTTGGGATCGCGAGACCCTGTGGCCGAGATATCCCTTGCCTTACGGAATCTCGCTGGTAGAAGGCACGAAGTCGATGGGTATCGACGCCTACCAGATGTTGCTTGACGCCGCGCAGACGCACAGAGCCAGAGCGGCAAAAGGCCCGCTGCCCGATGATGCCACGTTGGATTTGCTGGCCGCGCGGGTGGCGATCGTCTCGAAACATTTCGCGAATGTCGGTGCTCCGCTTGCCGGCAGCGCCGCCGAGGGCATGGAGGGCATGGTCGTCGTTTTGCGCCCCGAGGCGCTGCCGCGAGCCTGGATCGTTCACCAGGTCGAGCGGCTGCCCAAGCACAAGGGCCGCGGGCCTTGGCAACTGAAGAAACGGACGCAAGCGGTGCTCTTTCCCGAGGGCGAACCGCGCGATTGGCGACGCCTGGCGGTGGTGGAAACCGACGAGCCGCTCTCCCTGCCGGCCGGGGCCGAAAGCCCAAGCGGCGACGAGCAATGCCTGATCCGCCATGCCGATCCGCTGTGCGTGGAAATCGAGGCGCGCTTGGCCAGCCCGGGTCTCGTGGTCCTCAGTGATCTCGACTATCCCGGCTGGGAACTGACGGTGGACACGGCCGGAAAATCCGAGCCGGTTCCGATCCAGCGCGTCAATCGCGTGATGCGCGGGGCGATGTTGCCGGCCGGAGAGCATCGCCTGGTGTATCGCTATCGGCCGCAAAGCGTGTTCTATGGCGGCGCGATCAGCGCTCTGACGGCGATTGGCCTGATCCTGGGCGCGTGCCTTGCTCGAATTCGCCTGCGCGTCGTACGTCGTCGTGCCGGCGCGGCGGCGTCCCCGGCGGTTTCGTGAGGCTTTTTAGATCTGGAAATTCGTGTCCGGGTGCATTTCTTCGATCGTCGCGCGGATTTTCAGTTTCGGCTTTTCGAGCACCACCGTGGTGTGCGGTTGCACGCTGCGCGTGAGCCACACGCTGGAGCCGACCACCGAATGATGGCCGATGACCGTGGCGCCGCCGAGCACCGTCGCGTTGGCGTAGATCACCACGCCGTCTTCGATCGTCGGATGCCGCTTTTGGCCGCGTACCAGGTTGCCGTCGCCGTCGGTGGCAAAGCTCAACGCGCCGAGCGTCACGCCTTGATACAGCTTGACGTAGTCGCCGATCTCGCACGTTTCGCCGATCACCACGCCGGTGCCGTGATCGATGAAAAAATGGTGGCCGATCTTCGCGCCGGGATGAATATCGATGCCGGTCTTGGAATGGGCCCATTCGGTCATCATCCGCGGAATCAGCGGCACCTGCAGTTCATTGAGCGCATGGGCCAGCCGATAAACGGTCACCGCTTCCAGGCCGGGATAGCAGAAGATCACTTCGTCGAGGGTCTTGACCGCCGGATCGCCGTCCATGGCGGCTTGCGCGTCGAGCGCCAGCGTGTTGCGCAGTTCGGGCAGTGCTTCCAGGAATAGAATCGCCTTGGCCTGGCCGAGAGCCTCGAAATCGTGATCGGGGCCGCAATCGTTCGCGAAGCCCGCCTCGTGCCGCAGCGCGCGGCCGATCTGGGTGGTCAGACGGTCGTGCAAGCCGTCGATCAGGTCGCCAACGTGGTAGGTCACGTTGCCGATGTGCAGCCCCTCGCGGCGGCGATAGCCGGGGTAAATGATCTCCTTGAGGTCCTCGATGGCCGCAATGATGACTTCGTAATTTGGCAGCGGGCAGTGCCCCAAGTGGCTGATCGAGGTCAGCTCGGAGTAAGTCTGCACGATGCGCTTGGTCAACTCGGGCAGTTGTTCTTTCAGTCGGACGTCGGAAGCCATGGCTTGTGTTCCTGCACGCGTACGGGGCGCGGACGTTTGGCCCGTTTCGGGGCCCCGGAAAGAGGGCGGATCGAGAATGAGATCGCTGTTAAAAGAGTGGCTGCTGAAGGAGTCGCTGCTGAAGGAGTCGCTGTTGAAAGAATCGCTGTCGAAAGAAGTAGCCCTCGCGGCTACATCGTACAGGAGCAGCGGCAACCGCGAGCCATTCGTGATCTGGTCGTGGTCATACGAGCGACAACACCCCGCGCTCGTTGCGCTGCCCCGGCCCGTCGGGAAGCCGTCCCCGATCGTCGGCAGGCAGCGAAGTCGCGCGCCATGGATTTCAAAGCGAAAAACGCCTGACGCTGGCTATCCTAGGCGTCAGGCGCGGCAAAATCAAGACGCCTGGAATAGTCTTCGGACGGCGTCTGCCACGGAGTTTAGGCAAACCCGACCACGCCTATTCCTCTTCTTCCTCTTTCAGCACCGCCTTGTCGACGATTTCCTTCTGGACGTTGCCGGGCACGAGGTCGTAACGGCTGAACTCCAGGGTATAGCTGCCTTGGCCGCCGGTGATGCTGGACAAAGCCCGGGCGTACGTGGTGACCTCCGACAGGGGCACTTCGGCGATGACGGTTTGTAGATCGCCGCCGGCCGAATCCATCCCCAGCACTCGGCCGCGG
Organism: Planctomycetia bacterium; assembly: GCA_041499515.1. Lineage (GTDB taxonomy): Bacteria > Planctomycetota > Planctomycetia > Pirellulales > PALSA-1355 > PALSA-1355. The sequence goes on from JBGQKM010000029.1 coordinate 16,293, forward strand.
CGGCCCGACATGTCGCTGCTGATATCGCCCAGTTTGGAGCCCGGCACGGTGACGTGCACGATCACGATGGGCTCGAGGATGCCCGGCTTGGCCTGTTGAAACACGTTGCGAAAAGCCATCGACCCGGCGGTCTTGAACGCGGCTTCCGAGCTGTCGACGGGGTGGTGCTTTCCAAAAAACACCTCGACGCCGACGTTCTGCACTTGGAAGCCGCCGATCACGCCGCGGTCCAATCGTTCCTTGAAACCTTTTTCCACCGCCGGCAGAAAGTTGTTCGGAATCGACCCGCCCACGATCGAGTCGACCCACAGGAAGTTGTGTTGGGCGTCGTAGTGGAATTCGCGCATGTGGACGAAGCGGTCCTTGACGCAGAACTCGGCCGGGTCGATGCCGGTCGGCACGGGGAACATGCGGATGTGCACTTCGCCGAACTGGCCGCGACCGCCCGATTGTTTCTTGTGGCGATAGCTCCCCTCGGCCGTGGCCTGAATCGTTTCGCGATAGGGGATCTTGGGTTCTCTGGTATCGACTTCCACCTTGTCGCGGCGCTTGAGTCGTTCGCGGATCATTTGCAAGTGCAGTTCGCTCATGCCGTTCATCACCAGTTCGTGCGTTTGGGCGTCGCGATGCAATTGCACCGTGCCGTCTTCTTCGACGATCTTGTTCAGCGCGCCGGAGAGCTTGCCTTCGTCGCCACGGCTCCTGGGAGTCACGGCCAGTCCGACCATCGGCGTGGGATACCGGATGCCCGGCATCGTCAGTTCGCCCAGCGACAACCCGGTGCGCAGTTCTTCCACCTTGGCCACGGCCACGATGTCGCCGGCGCTGGCCTGGTCGATCGGCGGGGTGTCGTTGGCTTGCACGCTGAGCAACTGGTGCAGCTTGATGGCCTTGCGCGCTCCGGAGATGTGCACGTTTTCGTCTTTTTTGACCGTGCCGGAATAAATGCGAATGAAACTCAACTTGTGAACGAACGGGTCGATGCGCGTCTTGAAGATCAGCGCCGCCAGCGGTGCCGCCGGGTCCGCGCGCACCGGCGTTTCCTGGCCGGCGTCGGTTTTGCCCGTACGCGGAATCTTGTCCGGCGGCAACGCGCACTGGGCCAGCGCGTCGAGCAGTTCGGGCAGTCCCACGCCGGTCTTGGCCGACACGCACAACAGCGGAATCAAGCTGCCGGCGGCGATCGCCTCGACGATCAACCGCGACAGCTCTTCCTCGGTGGGCAGCGTGCCTTCGAAATAGCGCTCCGTCACACCGTCGTCGACTTCGATGATCGCCTCGACCAGCCCCTCGTGAAGCGAGTGGGGATCGATCAGGGCGCCGTCGGCCTTGGCCGGCGGACGCAGCGTGCTGGCCACGCCTTTGAAGTCGTGTCCGTGACCGATTGGCACGTTCAACGGAATGACCGATTTACCGAACAGTTCCTGAAGCGTGTGCAGCAGGGCGGGAAAATCGACGTTGTCGGCATCCATTTTATTGACGATGATCATCCGCCCCAAACCCTGGGCGCCGGCCTCGTGAAACACGCGCCGCGTGTTGACGCCCAGACCCGCGTGGGCGTCGATCACGATCGCCGCGGTGTCCACGGCGTGCAACGCGCCCAGCACCTGGGCGATGAAATCGGGATAGCCGGGCGTGTCGATCAGGTTAAAGTGCTTGCCAGCGTGATCGAAATGAACGAGACTCGATTCGATCGAGTGATGATGATGTTTTTCTTCTTCGTCGAAATCGCAGATGCTCGTGCCATCGTCCACGCTGGCCGGCCGCTTGATGGTGCCGGTCTGGGTGAGAATGGTGTCGGCCAACGTGGTCTTTCCGGCCAATCCGTGGCCACAGAAAACAATGTTGCGAAGATCCTGGACCTTGCTTTGCGCCATGCTGAATTCCCTTTAACTAAAATTCTGGCAGCGCGCTTTTGCCTGCGCGTCGGCCAAGCTCAGAGTTCCCTCATAAAGTGCTCGCCCAATAATACAGCCCGCCACCGGCAACGCGGCCAGTCGGCTGATGTCCTCTCCGCTGGCAATCCCGCCGGAAGCGATCACGGGCAGGTCCACCGCACGCTGCATTTCAGCCAAGGCCGTGAGATTCGGCCCAACCAACGTGCCGTCGGTTTCGATGTCGGTATAAATGATGGCCGCAATGGCCTCCTGGGCAAATCCCCGGGCCAGCTCGACGGCTGGCATGCGGCTGGTCTCCAGCCAGCCTTCGGTGGCCACGAGGCCTTGCCGCGCGTCGAGCCCCAGCGCCAGCCGCTGCGGGAATTTGCGGCACATCTGGCGAAACCAGTCGGGCTGTTTCAGGGCCAGAGTGCCAATCACCACCCGCTCGAGACCCAGCTCGAGCAGCCGCGCGATCGTCTGCTCGTCGCGCACGCCGCCGCCCAGTTCGCAAGGAACCTGGACCGCCGCCAGGATCGCCTGGATGCTCGGCCAGTTCTCGACGCGACCGCTGCGGGCCCCATCGAGGTCGACCAGGTGCAGGCACTGGCCCCCTTCGTCGACCCAGTGGCGAGCCATGGCGGCCGGATCTTCGCCAAAAACCGTTTCCCGGCAATAGTCACCCTGCACCAGGCGCACGCATTTGCCGCCGCGCAAATCAATCGCTGGCCAGATCTGCATGCCCGCCCCTCAGGGTCCTTCAGCAAACGAAAAAGAGTGCAAAGAGCAAATATCCCACAGATATTTTTCTCTTGCAAGTAGCCGAACGAGCGGCCTGAGCATCGGCGCGCGACCGGCCCTGCCGAGAGTCCCGCGCGGTGCAGACTTCTGTTTCCGGCGGCAATTCGAGCGCGGCCGGTTGGGCCCGTTCTTGTGGCTCGCCGGGGGGCGTGATACGATGAAACCCGGTAAGCATCTCTGCCATGTTCGTGCTGCCGATGTCAATTTTCCGTTGAGCCTTTAAGAAAGCTCGTTGGGACCCTACACATAGGTTCCGGCCGCGTGTATAGCCACCGCTTGCGGTTGGATCACACAACCCGGAACCAAGGGTCCCGCCTTTATCAAAACGGGCTCTCGAAAAACGCATCGCCACGGCATCGCGGTGGAGTGCTTACCGTTGTGCCATCCAGGGCCGCGCCAGAATCCCCTCCGGCTCGACTTCTCCTTGCATTGCGGGACCGCGTATCACGATGTCTGAACTGACCACCAAACGCGATCGACTCTTGGACCTGATCGGCGGCTACGGCACCTGTGCGGTCGCGTTTTCTGGCGGGATCGACAGCACCGTGGTTGCCAAGGCGGCCTATATGGCACTGGGAGATCGCGCCGTGGCTGTGACCGGAACCAGCGCCAGCCTGGCCGCCGGCGAGTTGCAAGAAGCCCGTGAGTTGGCCCGCGCGATTGGCATTCGCCACGAGGTCATCGCCACCGACGAATTCTCGAATCCCGACTATGTGCGCAACGCGGAGGATCGCTGCTACCACTGCAAGACCGAGCTGTACACGCAGATCGAAGCCATGACCCACGGGCTCGACGTGGCCGTCGTGCTTAACGGAGCCAACCTTGACGATCTGGGCGATTATCGTCCCGGCATGCAAGCGGCGGGCGAACACCGCGTCGAGAGCCCGCTGGCCGAGTGCGGGTTTCATAAGGCCGATGTCCGCGCGCTGGCCGTCGAATGGGGCCTGCCCACTTGGGACAAACCGGCCACGCCCTGTCTGAGCAGCCGCGTGGCCTATGGCGAAGCCGTGTCGCCGGAGCGGCTGGCCATGATCGATGCGGCGGAGCAGTATTTGCGCAGGCAGGGATTGCGGACCTTGCGGGTTCGCTATCACAAGGGGGACATGGCCCGCTTGGAAGTACCGCTGGACTCTCTGGCCCGGTTCTGCGAGCCGCAGGTGCGCGAAGCCTTGGTGGCGCACTTCAAGACGCTGGGCTTCAAATACGTGACCCTCGACCTGGAAGGCTTTCGCTCGGGCAGCCTGAACGCCCTGGTCACTATCGAGAGCCTGTCGAAACCGGGGCGGTAGCCGCGCGCTCGACGAACTCGAAGGGCCAGGCTCGGGTGCGGTATGCGGTCTACCGGCCGCGCTTGGCGGCTCGAACGGACCAATGGGGCACGAGTTGGCTGGGCGGGCCGCCGTAGACTTTGGCAAATGCCGGGTCGAAGGCCGTGCCTTGTTGCAATGCCGCCATCAATGCGGCATGACGATTGCCCGAGGTCATCAAGGATTTGACAAAACTGTAGCTCAGCACGTCACTCTCCTCAGGCGGCAGGCTGTCGCTTAGGAATCCGTCGGGTTTTTCGTGGGCCTTCAGAATGCGCGGGACTTGTTCGTCCCACGTTTTGACGCGCGGGTCTTTGGGCTCGACCTTCGCGGACACGGCTCGGGCCGTGCCCTCGGCGAACCATCGCGGAATCTTGCCCAGGCCGGCCACGTAGGCGCCGGCGATTTGTTGGGCCACGAGTCCTGGCGATGCCTTTGCGTCACTCGACAACAACACGCAGCCGTAGGCATCCAAGGGGCTATAGTGCCAGTGGCCACGCCACGCGGCCGGAATCTCTCGGTGTTCGAGCATCGTGCCGACTTCGCCATAGTCGTATCGTTTGTCGAATACGAAAATCGTCAGCCGGCCCTTGACCAGCGGTTGATCGTTTGGCGTTTTGAAGAGCTTGCGCAGTTTGGCGGCCTGGTCATCGGCCACGCGCGCCACGTCGGCCAGGATTTCCGCTGTCGCGCTGCCGTAAACCAGCACCTGGGGTGTTTCTTCATAGTGGGCCGGGGCATCCGGCAAAATCAAACGCCAATTCCTGGCCGCCACTTCGATCCGCCGCCGGCTGAGCTCGTCGTGGGTCGCGTGTTGCGCCAGCGACTGGGCCACCGTATCTTCCAGCGCCGCCTCAGCGTCCAAGCCGTCAAATTTCGCTCCCAGCAGGATCCAGGTTTCGATTTTGGCGATCGTCTCCTCCGGCAATGGCGGCCGGTCCTTGGGCATCCGGGCGCCGGCCGCGCCGCGCAGCTTCTTGACCAACAGGCTTTCCTCCGGTTTTTTCGGCGCCAGGACCGCGCCGCTGTCGCCTCCCCGCAAGAGGCTGTTGAATGTTTGCATGCTCAAGTTATTACGCGGGTTCTGCTCACCGTGGCATTCGGTGCATTGGGCCAGTAACACTGGCCCGACGTCGCGGGCAAATTGCACCGCGTCCTGCGGCGCCGCGGCCACGACGGCCAGTTTCGCCGGCGGGTCTTCTTTTTTCGCCGGGGAAAAGCTGCTCAACGGGGCGGCCGAATCGGGTCCGTCGAATTTGGCCCCCGCCGCAATCCACTTCGAGACAAGCGCCAGCTCCTCGGGGCTCAGCTTGCCGCCGGCGCGAGGCATGTCACCGCTTTCGAGCACTTCCACGATCCGGCTCCCCGGGGCATCGCCGGGCCGGATGACCGTGCCGTTTTTCGAGCCTTTGCCCAGCGACACGTAGGTCGACATATTCAATTCGCCCCGCGACCGCCGGATATGGCAGTTGCCGCACTTGGCCACCAGCAATGGCGCGACCTGTCGCGTGAAACTGACGCCTGGGGCCGTCGACTGCGCGATGGCCGGCGCGGCTCCCCAGGTGAACGAAAACGAAGTTCCCAGCAACAGCACCGCCCAGGCGATGCCCAGCCAGAATCGACCGCAGCGATATCGGTGCATAACGTGTCGAGGCCTCTGAAACCAGTTCGTCGAGGCGACAAGCTCCCCCCGCGAGCCGCGCGCTGACGCGTGTAGTATAGAAACAGCTCGACCGAGGGGCGAGCGCCGGTCACGACAAAGATTCGCCGACGCCACGGCCTATTGAATACTGGACAGGCCATGGGCGCTAGCGGCGAACATCGTGAGTCCGGCCCAAGAGGGCGCTGCGGCAAGAATGGCCAGGTCCATCGTTCGGCCGGACATCAAGAGCTCTGTGGCTGCCGCCACGAGCTGCCCCGATGGTGCCGGCGGACGACCTTCTTGGGATCGGTCGCGGGCCGGCTGCGTTTATATCCGTATTCCAACGCAAACCATTCGGCGTAGCGCTCGCGATCGACGTAGCCGGTGTTGCGGACGTCGACCAGATGCCCCAACTCGTGAATCAAGATATTGTTGAGGTAAAAATCGCGAACCGCCGCCTCGGTCCACTCCAGCCGCCACACGGTGCGCGATTCTTGCGACCAACGGCCGCCGTACATCCGCGCCTCATTGACCTGGTTGGGCGTGGGAGGGCAGTGATAGTACTCGACCAGATTGTCTTCAATCGGGTAGAGATACACGCTCGCGCCCCATTGCATGCCGTAGCAGGGAAAACTTTGCTTCTTGCGCGTCATCCGGCTCAGTTGGACGACCTCCAGGTTTTCGAGCATCGACTCGGGAAACTCGCTCAACCGTTGGCGGATGTCCTCCGGCGTGAGAATATGGCGAAACCCGCTGCCCGGCGGCTGCGCGATCACGCAGTAACCGTCGACTTCGTCGGCCGGCTCGTGCCAGTCTTCGGGGGGTATAAACGGCAACTGTTCGTTACGCTGAACGCCACGCACCCGCTTATTGGCCAACACGCCCCTTCGGCGCGATTTGGCCATCGCCATGGCATTGTGCTGCTTCGGCTGCGGAAACCGCCCCCCGAATTTCGATTCGCGGCGCTGCATGACATACACCTCAAAGGCATTCGTGGCAGCACGAGTCAATCCTTTGAGGGGCGAGCGTTCCCAATCGCCCTGCTGCATCCGCTCCCTTGCGGGCAACGAAGCACGGAAATGGCGCCGGACCCAATCAGCCCGGCAATTCCATCCTACGTAGGCGGCTGTACAATTTGCAATAGAATCGTGTAACAACATATCCAGCAATGCTTTGCAACTGGACACCTGGACGCGAATTTTTGCCAAAAGGGGGTCTTGACGGGCCCGTTTTTTCCGCTTCTGCAAGGGCCCCAGCGACCCAGTCCGGCCCTTTTCGAGCCGCTCAATTCGTCAGCGTGATGAATGCCAACAATAGCGCCAGCAACACCAGCGCGCTGAACACGAAAATCCAGAGTTGGCTCGACGATTCGCTCGGCTGGAAACGGCGCCGCAACCACACTCGATGGGCGCTTGGAGGCAGCGCCGCGTCGCCCGGAGATGCATCGCCAGTCGACGCGCCAACGGGCGGTGCCAGAGGACGCGATTGAGAATCTCGCGCCACGTTCGGCGCACTTGCTGGGGGGGCCATGATCGGAGGCGCTGCGGGTCGCGCATGGCCCGAACCGGCGCTGCTGGGCGGCGGCGAAACTCCGCCGGACAAAACTTCGCTGCCCGGCGCCAACGCCCGCGACGAGTCGCTCGGCGTACCGGTCAACTGTGGCGGGATCTTCACCGTCGCCGGTTTTAGATTGGAATCCGTATCCTGCATAGACGAGGAAAGCTCGGGGGTTTCGGCAGAAAAGCCGTGCAGGTCGGCCGCCGATCCCGAAACCAGATTTGTTTTCGAAGGAGCCTGGTTGCGATGGCTTGGCGGTCGCCGCGCCCCGCGGCTCGCAGCCGTCAGCGCCGCCGGGCTGACGCGTCCGGCCGCGGCTTCGCTGGTCAGCCAGGCACTTAAGGATTGCTGGACTTCGCTGGCCGATTGAAAACGATTCAACGGCGACTTCTCCATCATCCGTCGGCAAATCGCCACCAGCGGCGGCGGAGCGTCGGGTCGATCCAACAACAAGCTGGGCGGCACCTGCTGCTGATGGGCGATCATCCGTTCCGAAGACGTGCCGACGGCGAATGGAGGATGCCCGCTGAGCAAAAAATACAGCGTGCACCCCAAGGCGTAGATATCGGCCCGATGATCGACCGCCTGGCTGTTGACGGCCTGTTCCGGCGCCAGATAATCGGCCGTGCCCAGGACGTGCTCCTCCTGCGAAAAACCGGGGGAGGGCCGGGTTTCGGCCATGAATTTGGCCAGGCCCATATCCAGGATCTTGACCGTGCCTTTCAGGTCCACCAGCAAATTGGCCGGCTTGATGTCGCGGTGCACCAGCCCGCAATGATGGGCGTGGTCCAGTCCGGCGGCGGCCTGAGCGATGTAATTAGCCGCCGTATGGTAGTCCAGGGGGCCATCCTGGCACACCAGCGCGTGCAGGTCATGGCCTTCGATGTACTCCATCACCAGATAATGAATCTTGCCTTCGTTGTCCAGGTCGTAGGCCCGCACGATGTTGCGATGATCGAGCGCGGCGGCGGCCTGGGCCTCGAGATGAAATCTCTGCAGATATGACGAATCGTTCACGCGGTGTTGGGGCAGGACTTTGATCGCCACGCGGCGCTGCATGAGCACGTGCTCGGCCAGATACACGCTGCTCATTCCGCCGCTGCCGAGATGATCCAACAACTTGTACTTGCCCAGAAAAAATCCGCGATGCCGGCCCTCGAGCAGCTTTTTGCACTGCCAGTGCGTCAGCAGCCCGGCGTCGACCAGATGATCGGCGCAGGCCTGCGCATCGTCCAAGGCTCGGGGAGCCGCCAGGTCCCGCCAGTCGGCGGCGGTTTGGGCAAGGCGGTCTTTTTCGACCAGCTTGCTACGCTCGACGAGGGTCAAAAATTGGTCGGCTGACAGAGGGCTCATGCTAAACTTTGAAATGGTCCGGCGGCGTGCGACCCTCGGCACGTGTCTTCAGTAACGCGCGAACGCAAACCGGCCGAAGTGACTACTATGATCCGCGACAATGCCCAACCGGTGGCATCAACCGTGAAACCAGTTGGTGCCCGCTGGCGGGTCGCCGCCCGATTGGCCCCTGCCGCGGAAAACCTGTCGAGAGCGGAAAACTACCTCTGAGAATACTTCCGCCCGGCGAACCCGAACAGTGTCCCGGCGGAATTTCCGGCCGAAAAACCACGAGTGACAGCAGCCCCGGAGATTCAAGCGCATGGGGTTCCCATCGCCTGGCGAGAGTCCGACGCCCCAAATCGTGTTGTATTCGCGCGCAGGCTGCCATCTCTGCCACCAGGCCGCGGCCCTGCTGACCCGACTTGGCTTGCCTTTTGACTCGGTCGACATCGACGCCGACCCCGAATTGCGAGCCCGGTATACCGACTGCGTGCCGGTTGTGGTCGTCGATGGCAAGGAGCGTTTTCGCGGCCGCGTCGACGAGTTGTTGCTGCGACGATTGCTGGCGCAATGAGACGCATCCCAGGATGCTCAAGAAGGCCCGTCCTGGTTTGCCCGCCGGTGGGTTTCGACGCGCCTTAGGAAAAACCCCAATGAGTTTTTCTCGTCCTCAGGGTTGCTCGTCGCCGGACTCCGCGCGCGATACAATGGCTCGGTGGTTTGGGGCTCGGTGGTTTGGCAGCATCGTCAATATTTCGCGAGGCGCGGATGTCGGATTGTCTGATCGTGGGAGGCGGAGTGATTGGTTTGTCGCTGGCCTACGAGCTGGCCGGCCACGGCCTGCGCGTGCGGTTGATCGATGCCGGGCAACCGGGCCAGGAAGCCTCTTGGGCCGGCGCCGGCATCTTGCCGCCGGCTTGCCCGTCGGCCGACGATCCGCTGGAACAACTCGCGGCCCTGAGCAACCAATTGCACACCGAGTGGTTCGAGCAGTTGCGCGAAAGCACCCAGATCGACACCGGCTATCGCCGCACGGGCGCCGTCTATCTGGCCCGCGACTCGGCCGCGGCCCGACAGCTTGAATCGTACGCCGCGCTGGCGGACGCGCGCAACATTGCCGCCCAACGCTTGTCGTCCGATGCGCTCCTGCACGTCGAGCCGAATCTGCGGCCGACCGGCGCGATCGAGGCCGCGTACCTGGTGCCCGACGAGTGCCAGATTCGCAACCCGCGGCACCTCAAAGCACTGCTGATCGCATGCCGAGCGCGGGGCGTCGAGATCACCGCCGGCGCGGCGGCCGAGGACTTTGAGATTCGCGGCGATCGGGTGCGCGCGGTGCGCACCAACCTGGGCACGCTGCCGGCCGATTGCTTCTGCATTACCACGGGGGCCTGGACCGGCAGCCTGGCCCGACACCTGGGCGTTGCCGCGGCCATCCGGCCGATTCGCGGGCAAATCGTGTTGCTGTCGCTGGCGCGGGCGATCGTGTCGCGGATTGTCAACGAGGGAAGCCGTTATTTGGTTCCCCGCGCCGATGGCCGACTGTTGGTCGGCTCGACCGAGGAAGACGTGGGCTTCGATCGCGGCACCACCGCCGGCGCCATCGCGGGGCTGTTGCAGTTCGCCTTGAGCCTCGTGCCGGATCTTGACGGAGCGCAAGTCGAGCGCTCCTGGGCCGGCTTGCGCCCCTCGACGCAGGACGGCTTGCCCTACTTAGGACGCGTGCCGGGGTTGGAAAACGCCTTCGTCGCCGCGGGCCATTTTCGCGGCGGCATTCAACTCTCGACCGGCACGGCCAAGGTGATGGGCCACTGCATTCGCGGCCAGCAGCCGCAAATCGACCTGACGCCGTTCCGCCTCGACCGCGACGCGACTGCGCCCGCTCCAGCGACACGGCGCAAAGCGCCGCGCGCCACGGCCGGCGCGAGTCCAAGCAAACTGTTGCCCTTGGAATAAACCAGAACCGGTTTCGAAACATTCGGGGCCTGCCGATTTCTCCGAACCGTTTGCAAACTACAGCGAAGGATTATGGCGATCGAGACTCCAGCGCGCATTGCGATCGTGGGTGCCGGGCCCATCGGCCTGGAGACGGCCCTCTACGCGCGCTACCTGGGCTATGAGGTCGACATCTACGAACGCGGCCGCGTGGCCGAAAACGTGTCGCGCTGGGGCCACGTGCGCATGTTCAGCCCGTTCGCGCTCAATCGTTCGCCCTTGGGCCTGGCGGCCCTCAAGGCCCAAGACCCCGACTGGAATCCTCCGGCCGACGATGCCTTGCTCACCGGCCAGGAATTTGCCCGGCGGTATCTGCTTCCGCTCTCCCGATGCGACTTGCTGATCGACGGACTCCACGAACAGACCGAAGTGGTTTCCATTGGCCGCGACGGGCTGCTCAAACGAGAACGGGTCGGCGACGAGACGCGCGGCGAGGTGGACTTTCGCATCCTGCTGCGGAGCACCGCGCCGGACGACCACGGCCGAGAGTGGATCGCCACGGCCGACGTGGTGATCGACAGCAGCGGCGTTTGCGGCCAGCCCAATTGGCTGGGGCACGGCGGCATCCCGGCGCTTGGCGAGCTGGCAGCTCAATCGCAGATCGAATACGGCCTGCCCGACGTGCTCGGCGCCCAGCGCGATCGTTACGCGAGCCGAAACATCTTGCTGCTGGGCGACGGCTGTTCGGCCGCCACGAATCTGGTGGCCCTGGCCGAACTGGCCGGCCAAGCGCCCGACACCTGGATCACCTGGGTCACTCGGGCCGACGCCGACGAGCAGGCCTCGCAGCCGATCGCGATCGTTCCGCAGGACTGTTTGCCCGAGCGGGCCCGTTTGGCCGCCGCGGCAAATCGACTGGCCGCCAGCGACGCCAATCACGTATCGTGGTTCGCCGGCACGACGGTCGAGGCCATCGTCTGGCACGCCGACTTGCATCGGTTTTCGGTGCGCCTGTTGGGCAAGCATGCCGGCGAGCTGGAGTGCGACTGCATCATCGCCAACGTGGGTTTTCGCGGAGACGACCGCCTCTACGGCGAACTGCAAGTCGATCTGTGCCACGCCACGGGCGGCCCGGCCCGGCTGGCCGCGGCCTTGGCCGGCCAGCGCGAGCCCGACGGACTCGAACCGCCGGAATGCGATCCCCAATGGCTCGTCACGCCCGAACCCGATTTCTACATCCTGGGCGCCAAAAGTTACGGCCGCGACTCGCGGTTCTTGATCTCCACGGGGCTCGAACAAATTCGCGCGCTGTTTACGATCGTCGGCGACCGGGCCGATTTGAATCTCTACGCCACCATGGCCGGGCTGTATTAGAAAATTGGTGCCAGGGTGCGCCGGCGCGAAGCTGGAGGAGAGTTGTGAATGAAAGAGTCGTACGAGGTAAGACTTTGCCAGCGCCGACCGACGAAGCCGCGAAATAGTCGATCGTCGCAATCGATGCTCATTTTCCGTGCGGTGAGCAGGCTGATCAATCGCCGACTTTGGTGGTGCTATGGCGATTTGACCGATCTTGAGGTTAAATCAGTTCGCAAGAGGTGCTTCGCCGCTTGCCGATAATGGCTGTCGAGTCGATCTGTTTCCTGTCTTTGACCACGCGGCGGCGTACAATTTTTACGGAAAACCAAGGCCAACCTTTCGATGCACAGCGGAGGAGGAGATGAGCAAACAGACGAATCGCCGAGCTTTCTTGGCTGGCGGTAGCTTGGCGGCGGGAGGGGTGTTCGTTGCTGGGTCGCAGACCATCGTCGGCGGGGACCAACCGCCAACCCATGAACATGTCTCAGGCGAGTACCCGCGTGATCATGCCGGGCCAGGCGGGCCGGTTGGCAGCGCGACGGATCGCGGCAAACTTGTGCCTGGATTGCGCTCAGTCGGAGATCCTCCCGTTCCCGTCGAGACGCCAGACCTGCCCAAGTTGCCATACAAGATGGTAGACGGCTTCAAGGAATTTCATTTGTATGCGCAGCCCGTGCAGCGTGAGTTGCTGCCAAACCAGTTCATGAACCACTGGGGTTACAACGGCACGATGCCTGGGCCGACCATCGAGGTCAGCGAAGGAGACCGGGTGCGCTTCGTGTTGCACAATGAGCTACCCGAACCAACGACACTGCACCTGCACGGGCTCGAATTGCCCATCGCCATGGACGGAATCGAATTTGTCACTCAGGACCCAATCATGCCTGGCAAGACCGGGGTCTACGAGGTCGAACTCCACCAGAATGGGACGTTTTTCTATCATCCCCACATGGCGATGCA
>JBGQKM010000030.1:0-28609 GCA_041499515.1 Planctomycetia bacterium
AGCACGCTGGGAAAAAACCAGGCGATGGCAAACAGAAACACCTTGGCGTCTTCGGCCGGCCGCGCGATGCGGAAAAGTTTCTTCTCGACCCCCAACTTCAAAATCGCGCCGACCGTCTCCCACATCATTCGGCCCTCTTCCTCGATGCGGTCGGGCTTCAGCCGCAGCACGGCCCGCGTGATCTCCACGGCGTGGCGCGAACCGCTGCGCGTTTCCTCGGCCTGGCGGAACCGCGCCAGCATGTACTTGCGCAACTTTTCATCGGCCGGCGCCTTGGCGGCCAGGATCGTTTCGATCTGCTGCCGATGCCGCTCGACAAAACCCTCGGCACAGGCGACCATCAGCGCGTCCTTGTTGCTGAAGTATAGATACAGCGTGCCCACGGCCACGCCCGCGTCACTGGCGATTTCCTGCATCGTGGTTTTGCCGATGCCGTAATAGCGAAACCGCTGCCGGGCCGCCTCGATGATTTTGTCGGTCTTGCTCATGCTCGCTTTCGCACGATGACCTGCACGCCATATTTTGGCCGCAGCGTGAAGGTGGGGTCGGGCACGATCGACTGGTTTTCGGCCAGCGTGAAGTGAAACCGCTGGGCCAGCGAGGCCAGGATCAGCGGCCCCTCGATCATGGCAAAATGAATACCGATGCAAATCCGCGGCCCGCCGCCGAAGGGGAAGTAGGCGAACTTCGGCCGCCCGGCGTTCTGCGGCGGCAGGAAGCGGCGGGGATCGAAAACTTCGGGCTGGGGCCAAAAGTCGGGATGCCGGTGCACCAGATATTGCGAGAGTATTAGCGGCGACTTGGCCGGTATTGGATAGCCGTTGATTTCGTCGTCTTCGATCGGTTCGCGCGGCATGCCCCAGGCCGGCGGATAGAGCCGCATCGTTTCCTCGAACACGGCCGTGGCCAAAGGCATCGCCGCCAAGTCCTCGGCCGTCGGTTCGCGGCCCCGCAGGTGGCCCGAAACCTGGTCGTGCAGGTCGCGCTGGGCGTCGGGATGCTGGGCCAGCAGGTACCAGGCCCAGGCCAGCGCGGCCCCGGTCGTCTCATGGCCCCCGGTCAAGAGCGTGATGGCCTCGTCCTTGAGTTGCTCGTCGCTCATGCCCACGCCCGACTCTTCGTCCTGGGCGGCCAGCAGCAGATCGAGCACGTCGTTTTGCGGCGGTCCGCCGCGCCGTCGCGCGATCAGATCGAGCACGACGCGGTCCAACAGCGCCTTGGAGCGGCGAAATTCGCGGTTGCGCGACGTCGGCAGCCACGTCGGGCGAAACATCAGCCGGCCGTTCATTTTCAGACTGACGTACTCGAACGCGGTCCGGTAGGCGCGGCCGATCGAGTCGGCATCGCCGCTGATGTCGGCGCTGAACAAAGTCAGGCCGGCGATGCGCAGCGCCTGCCGCATCATTTCCGGAAGGACGTCGAACGTGCGCGTGTCGCCGGCTTGTTCCCACTCGCGGATCAACTGGCCGTTGGCTTCGACCATGTTCGTGCTGAGTTTGGCGACCGACTGCTTGAGAAACGCCGGTTGCATCAAGCGCCGCTGCTTGCGCCAAAAATCGCCCTCGCTGGTGATGATTCCATTGCCGGCCAGAAGGCCAACCGACTGATAGAAGAAATCGGGCTTGCGATAGTTCTTCTGGTTGGAGTGCAGGACGTGCTCGATGGCCTCCGGGTGCGCCAGCAAATAAACCGGGTAGCCAGGCAGAGCCCGCAGCCGCACGTAGTCGCCATGCTGGCGCCATGCGTTGCGATACAATTCCAATGGCTGGCGCTGCATTTGCCGCAAACAGCCCAGCAGCCAATGCCCGCGCACCTCAGGCCACGTTCTAGTTCTTGCGCACAGGGCGGCGGGCGGCGGCGTGGCGACGGGGATCATGCGAGGGGTCCTCGGCGGAAATGAATAATGAATCATTTCATTCAGTGTTCAATCTAGCCGAGGGCTCCGGCCCGACGCAAGCCGGCCGCCCGGAGGGTCGAGGCCTTCGAGCACGGTGGTGCCAAGTTCGCAGCTCGCTCAGCCCGCCGCCAGGCAAGCCGGGACTTGAGCAGGAATCGCGCGGTTGGCGATGCCGCCGCCAGTCGTCGTCGGCCGGAAAAGACGGGTGCTCTGGGGGAAAGTCCGGGCGTCACCAGCGCCGCACGCCCGCAAACCACCTTGTGGGGCATGCTTCCAGCCATGGGAACCAAGGAACCGGGACCACCTGGAAAAAATTAAAAAAAAGCCAAAAATTCACCGCGCGCTAGTAGGCGCGGGGGGGGCACGTTGCTACATTCGTGGGTGTTGCGAGTCTGGATCGGCTCCAGGCTCAGTCCATAGGGGAAATGTCTGGCGAAGAGAACCTGCGCTGTCGCCTGACTGGTCTAACGCAAGATTTAATCGGATCGGTTAGGTCGACTCGATCGATTGCTTTGGCATACGACTATTCGTACACACTTCTTCGTGGAGCGGTCGCTACATGAATATCTCTACCATGACAAGACTGGCGTTCCGCGCCACGTCTCTTGGCGCCTTGGCCCTGACCATTCTGGCGGCCTCGGCCAACAGCAGCTTCGCACAGAACACCACGAAATTGGCCACGATCGCCGCTGGGATTCCGCCGTACTTCATTCCCGAGCCCGTCGTGGCGGGCGGGCCCGAGTTGATGACCGTGCATATTTCCGGTGCCGTGTTTCTCGGTGCCGGCTTTACGGGCGAAGTCGATATGTTCGAACCCGGTCCAAATGGGCAGAGCCTCAGCGACCGGATTTTGTTCGACAATACAGGAACTAGCGGGACGGCGATGATCACGTTCCTGTCGGACGACGGAAACGGAAATCTGCCCCTCAATCCCGCCACCAACTTGCCGTATCCGCTCTATCCGCTACTCACCGTGGCCGGGCTGGGCCCTGAGGGTCCGCTGACGACCTCGTTTTTGATGGCCGATACTTTAGGCCATCCATACACGCTGACGGCAACCATGATCAGCGACGACGAGAACAACCCTAACAACGTTCCGCCAGGACAGAGCGACGAGCTAATACTCACTTCGGTTTTGACTCCCGAGCCGAGCACGGTCTGTCTGGCGGGCCTGGCTCTGACGGCGCTGACCGGCCTGGCCTATCGCCGGCGTCGTACGCGGACGACCACCTGAACAGCACCTAAATCATCGATTCAATAAAGCCCGTCGTCCCCGTGGGACGTGGGCTTTGTCTTTTTGCGCGCTTGCGAAAGAGACTTGCCGCGCCGCGGGAACTCTATGAAAATAAGGGTTTGCCAACGCACGCGACACGCCGGGCCGCGGCAGCCGCGTTTTTCTTTTCAAGTTGATTCCGGGTGGCAACTCATGCCTGGCACATCGTTCTCCCAGGCGGGACTGCGCTGGATTGTTGGCGTCTAAGATCTGTGCGTTGGTTGCCATTTCGGTCCTGATCGTGTTCAGGGCCTGACAGGGCTTCACGTGGCCTGTCGTGGAGATGGACGGCCACTGGGTTGATGCCTGAGTTGACGCCAGGTATGTAAAGGCCGGTTTGGCATCGCGACCCCCGGCTGAGCGACCGCCAGCACGCGCAGAAGTGGTTTTTAGGGGTATTGTCTGTGGCGCGTGATTGCTTTTGGGATCGCGTTTATGCGCGTTTTGCGCTCAAAGCAAGCCGGCGAGGGTCTCGGCTGGTTTTTCCCTGACACACTCTGAAACAGTACCACTACCCGCCCCGCGCCCGGGTGCGAAACCGTCCGCCAAAGAGTACACTCAATGGCTGCCTGGCCAGATCGGGCGGATGCTGTTGTCCGGGCTGCCGTCGATGACCCGCGCCACGAAAGCACCGTCCGATGACTCTCGATCCGCAAGATTTCGCCCGTATGCGGGATGGGCTCTACGCGGCGGTCCTGGCCGACGTATTGGATGCTTTGGGGCTGCGGGAACAGGTCATCGGCCTGCCACTTCAATGCCTCAGCGGCGGGCCGGTGCTGGTGGGCCGGGCCAAAACGACGCTGTGGGAAGAGATCGACCAGATCGACCCCCGACCCTACGAGCTCGAACTTCAGGCGGTCGACGCTTGCCGGCCGGATGAGATTTTTGTCGCCGCGGCCGCCGGGTCGATGCGCTCGGGTATCTGGGGTGAACTGCTCTCCACCGCCGCGCGCAATCGAGGCTGCGTCGGGGCCATCGTCGATGGCGCGGTCCGCGACGTTGCTAAGATGAATGCCATGGGCTTTACCGTCTTCGCCCGGGGCACTTGCCCACGCGACAGCCTGCATCGCCAGCGGGTCACGGCCGTCGACGTTACGGTCACGATCGGCGGCGTGCGTATCAGCCCGGGCGATTTGATGTTGGCCGACGTCGACGGCGTGGTGGTCGTGCCGCAAGCGGTCGAGCGCGAGGCGTTGGCCAAGGTATGGGAAAAAGTGACGGCCGAGAATCGGGTCCGCGACGAAATTCGCGCCGGCATGAAAGCCGGCGACGTGTTTCGGAAATATGGAGTGCTTTAGATGCGAGTCGGCATCATCGCGCTGCAGCACGAGTCGAATACGTTTCTCGCCGCGCCCACGACCTGGGACCATTTCGAGCAGGGGGCCCTGCTGACCGGCCAGGCCATTCGCGACCAGTACGGCGCGGCCCACCACGAAGTCGGCGGATTCTTGCAGGGCCTGGCGGAAGAGGGGATCGAGGCCGTGCCGATCTTTCTGGCCTGGGCGCTGCCCGGCGGGGTGGTGGCGGCTCGCACGCTGGAAAAACTTTTGGCGGCGATGCTGGGCGAATTGACCCGTGCCGGGCAACTCGACGGCGTGCTGGTGGCGCCGCACGGCGCGGCCGTGGCCGAGAACGCTCCGGACATGGACGGCGCCTGGCTGCGCGAGTTGCGTTCGCGCGTCGGTCCGCAAGTCCCGATCATCGGCACGCTCGATCTGCACGCCAATTTGTCGGAGGCCATGGTGCGGGCAACCGACGCCCTGGTCGGCTACCGCACCAATCCGCATCTCGACCAGCGCGACCGCGGGCACGAGGCGGCCCGGCTGATGTCCCGCATGTTGCGCGGCGCGGTTCGCCCCACGCAGGCCGCGGCCTTTCCGCCGCTATCGATCAACATCGAGCGGCAGCACACGGCCAGCTCGCCTTGCCGCGAGTGTTACGAGGCGTTGGACGACATGCTCTCTGACCGGCGCGTGCTGGCCAACAGCTTGCTGCTGGGCTTTCCTTATGCCGACGTGCGCGAGATGGGCACCAGCGTGCTAGTCGTGACCAACGACGAACCCGAACTGGCCCGCGCGCTGGCCAACGATTTTGCCGAATACCTTCGCTCGCGCTGCAGTGACTTCGTGGGCCAGTTTCTGGAAATCGACGCGGCCATCGGGCGGGCCGTGGCCGCGCCCGGCCCCGTGTGTTTGCTCGACATGGGCGACAACGTCGGAGGCGGCTCGCCCGGCGACGGCACGTTGCTGTTGCACGCTCTGGTCAAGCACGGCGTGCGTAAAGCGTTCGTTTGTCTGTGCGACCCAGCCGCGGTGCAGCAAGCGACCCAGGCGGGCATTCAGGGCAGCGTGACGATGACGCTGGGGGGCAAGACCGATCGACTGCACGGCGATCCGCTGTCGGCGACCGCTCGCGTGCGCGGCTTTTACGACGGCCGGTTTAGCGAATCGCAGCCGAGACACGGCGGCAAAACGCACTATGACATGGGCCAGACGGCCGTGGTCGAGCTCGACTCCGGCCCCACGGTGATGCTCACCTCGCGCCGCGTGGCGCCGTTCAGCCTGGCCCAATTGACCTCGTGCAACATCGACCCGCGCGGCTATCAAATCGTGGTGGCCAAGGGCGTCCACGCGCCGCTGGCCGCCTATGCGCCGGTGTGCCCGACGCTGTTGCGCGTCAACACGCCCGGCGTGACGACCGCCGACATGACCCAGTTGACGTATCAGCATCGCCGCCGGCCGCTGTTTCCGTTCGAGCCAGTCTGACGTTCAAGCGGATTATCCCAGCGCCGCGCGCGTGCGTTTCACCAGGGCGTTGTCGCTCTCGGCCGAACCGCGCAGATTGAACACGCTGGAGGCCAAAAAACGGCCGCGCCACTCGGGCGACACGCGCTGATAGTCCTCCAGCACGGCCGAACTGAACTTGTAGTCGTGGGCGTTGTTTCCCTTGAGGAAGATCAGCACCCGCGCCGCGTCGACCAGTTCTGTCGGCTGGGGATGGGCTTGCAGATACGCGACCACCTTGCCGGCCGCTTTCATCTTGTCGCGGCTGGTGTCGGCAAAAATCTCTTCGACCCCTTTTTCGCCGTCCGCTTCCAGCGAAACCGGCTGCAACTGGTCGAGCTGATACGGCTTCACCTCGCCACGGCGGGTCATGGCCTGGCGGAACATCGAGACGAACGAGGCGTTTTGCAACAGCAGCATCCGCCGCGTGTCGTCGTTGTCGGTCGTGCCCCAGGCATAGCGCAGGGCGTTGGAGGTGGTCATCGCGTGTAGCGCGACGATGCCCGGCTGCCGCACGAGCAGCTCGCCGGCGCCGACAAACAGCGCGTCCCAAATCGCCTGCGGCGCGATTTCGCGATTCAACAGCTCGACGACTTTTTCGGCCGTTTCATCCTCGTTGCCCTGGCGCAGAGCCGCGAGCATGTCGGTCGTCGCCGCCGGATCGACCTTGCCTTCCAGCCAATTGGCGCGGATGGTTTTGGCCCGCTCGACGTTGTGCCGCCAGGGCCGATCGGCCGGCGCGTCGCCCTGGGCCGGGTTGCCGCCCTCGCGCTTCAGCAGGGCATAGGCCAGCGAGCGGAGCACCGGTTCGGCATGTTGATAGCCGATGCAATTCAGCGTGCGCAGGCTATTGGCGACAAAAATCGCCTTGTGGCCGATGTCGCGGAGATCGCGGGCTCCGTAGCGAAACATGATCTCCATGATCTCGTTGACGCCCGCGGTGCGCGCCAGCCCCGCCATCGCGGCGTCGGCGGCCGGCTCGTCCCAGCGATCCATGGCTTCGATAAAAGCCGCGCGCGCCCTGCTGGCGGTGGGCACGGCCGCTTCGTCCACTGGCCGCATGTGCCAATCGCCTTGTTTCTTGTCGTCGGCCTGGGCTTCCTTGAAATGATCGAGAGCCCAGAAAATGGGCAGCCAGCGGTGGGCCTCAGGCGAGGCCAGGCTGGCCAGATGCGCCGAGTTGACCACCAGCACGGCGTGAAACTTGAACCCGACCTCCGGACGCGGCTGCACGTTGCGCACGCCGGCCAAAAGCAGCGCGGCCACCACGTCGCGATAGCTCAGGCCCGCGCGAATCCGCGCGGCGACCGCTTCCAAAAGTTGTTCGCGCGGCGTGTCTTCCAACAGCCGCACGATCGGCTCGATATCCGCTTGCAATCGCACCAGGTCGGGCTGGGGCTGGGCCTCGGCCGCAGAAACCGGCTTGAGCCTCGATAAGAATGCCAGGTCGCCCAACCCGGCCGCCGCCCCCGCCACCGCCGCGTTTTGCAGAAAACGCCTCCGTGAATTTCCCTCGTACATGGCGCTGCCCTCCGTAAAGGTTCGCATGCTATTTCCGCGCTTCACGCGCGGCGGTCATTATAGCATCGACCCGCGGCGTCACATCAAGTTTTATCGGCCGAAGGCAAAGCCCCAGCTCACGCCCGGACGAGGATAGGGCCGGTAGTAATAGGGATAGGGCGGCGGTCCCCAATAGCCGGGCGGTGGGCCATAGTAGGGCTGGCCGACCATCACCGGCGCGGGATAGGCCGCCGCCGGCGGAGCTTGCATCGCCTGCACCACGCGCGAACTTACGCCCTGCTGCTGCAGCACGATCAGATCGTTGGCGCCCAAGGGCTTGACCATGCCGTGATTGCGGATGTGGTTGACGATCACGTCTTCAGGCACGCCCGAGCGGCCCATGGCGATCACGTCGTCGACAGTGACCGCTCCGGCCGGCGCGGGCCGACCGAGCCGGGCTTCGATCTCGGCGCGGTTTCGGGCTTCGATATCATCCAGGCTGCCGCCGACCGCGGCTCCGGATAGCGCGCCGACGCCGGCGCCGATCGCCGCCCCCGCGCCGGTATTGCCGACCGCATGCCCCACCAGCGCGCCAAGCCCGGCGCCGCCCAGGCCGCCGACCAGCGCGCCTTGATCGGACCGATAGGGTGAAGTGCAGCCGAGCGCGCCGGCCAGACAAACGATCGCGGCCAGGCCCGGCCGCATGAAACAGTGACGGACCATCGAACACCTTCCTAGTACGAAACCGATGGAGAAACGTCGCCACGCAAACAACGCCCGGCTGTCACGAGTCGAGGTATCGAATCACAGTACGCAGCGTTTTCTTGGCAGGTTGAAATTCCGGGGCGGCATGTTCCGAGAATTGGCCGCCGGCGTCAAGAGAAACTGTCAAGAGAAGCTGACCAGAGAACGCGCCCAAGGCCCCCAAAAGGGGCCACTTGCCGGCACGCTAGCTGCCCCGGCTCGGGCCGAATCCAGACACGCGGCTACGATGCGGGATGTTCGGCGCGCCACTGGCTCCACTTCTTCAGAGCGGCTTCGCGTTGCGCCGGATCGGTAAACGTCAGCGTGCCGACCTGAAAGAGGGTCGGCGGAAAGTGCTGGGCCGAAAGAAAGCCGTAGTCGCGCAGCTTCTGGCCAGTCAAATGCACCAGCACCGCCAGCGCCACGTCGCGAATCTGCACTTCGATCTGGCGATTGTTGGCCTGCACGATGCCGCAATTGCTGGTGTCGTCGAGCAGCTTTTCGATCGTGGGCAACGACTCTTTGCCGGCGAATCTGCCCAGCATCAAAATCGCTACCTGCCGCGTGCTGGCCGGATTCAGCGGATTGGCCAACACCCGCGTCGACACGCCCAGCACCTCGGCTTTCAATTCCAAGGAGGCGGCGAACATCAGGTTCTGACTGGTCGCTCCCGGGCTGGCGTCTTTGACCACCCACATGCCCACCAGCTTTTTGAGTGTTCCTGACCAGAGGCCGGCCAGGGCGTTGGTCCGAAACCCCGGCTGATAAAAAATCCAGGGGTAGAGGTGCATGCTGATTTGCTCATCGACGCTCACTCCCTCGGCCGAGCCGACGAATAACAGGCTGGCCATGGTGCCCAACGAGACCATGCCTTCGCGTTGGCTTTGCATGATCTGCTGAATCAGGCCGTGGCAGCGGGCCTCCAGCGCGTCGCTGGCTGCCTTGGTCCCCTTGGAGTATTCGGCCAGCAGTTCCGGCTCGGCCCGCTGCATTTCGACAAACAACTGCCGAGACAGTTGGCTGGCTCCCAACTGCGCGGCAAACTGTTCCCAGCCGGGCAACGTTTGCTTGCGGCTGCCGTCGATATCGGCCGAAAAAGCCTCAAGCCGGTGGCGAAAGTCGCTCTCGCTGACGGTGGCCAGAATGGCCCGGGCCCGCACGCGCACTTCGGCGTCCGGATCGTTGCTGGCCGCGACCAGCGCCTCGCGCGTGGCGATGCCCAGCTCGATCAACTCGCGCGTGGCCCGCTCGCGCTGGGTGAACTTGTCAGAGCCGAGATCGCGCACCAGCCGGGCAATTTGGTCCTGGGAGGCCCGCTGGTCGTTGGCCGTCGCCGCAACACCCTGGAGCATCAGGAGGGCGGAGAGCCCGAGGCCGGCTGCGCGTGTCCACGATTCCGTGACCATTATCCCCCCCACCGCCTGACCAGAGAAGCCCAGGCCCACTATGTCCAATTGTAGCCGCGCCCGAGCAAACAGGTCTAGCTGATTTGGGCCAGCGGAGACACGGGCTCGGCGACGAACCTCGCAAAGATCGTACATCCCGGGATCGTGGCGGGTGACCTTCACCGTTTCCGCCGCCGCCAACCCCAGGCGGTCAGGCCGGCAAAACCGAACGCCGCCAGAGCTAAGCTGGCCGGCTCGGGAACGAACGAGGTCGTAAGTGCAACGTTGGGCTGGTCTTCAAAAACAAGATACCCGACGAACAGCTCGTAAGGGCTGGTGGGAGTTGGCGTCGAGGCCATCTGCAAGTAGCCATAGTGCAACTGCGAACTCTCCAAGAAACTCAGCGCGAGAAACCCAGAATTTCCCAACCAGTCGTTCGACAGGCCCGCGATGCTGTTCGAATCGGTAAACGACAGGCCCGGCCCGATCGTCACCCCGGCGTTCAATCGGGCCGCCAGTCCGGTGGAGTCCGTGACCACCATGCGGCCCAAGCCGTCGTCCAAAAAGTTGAGCGAGCTGTCGATCATATCCTTGAAATCCTGCTGGGTCGGAATGTCGCCATTCTGAAACTTGTCGTAGAGATAGGCCCGCGTTTGTTCCGCCGCCGAGCAGCGACCCGGGGCCGTGACACCGGCGCCGGCGATTGCCATCAAGCCAACCAGTGCGACGCGAGCCGTGAGATACTTAAATTGATCCATGAGCGTTTCCCCCGTTGCGAAATATCAAGCCATCAGCGCCACCGCGGGCCGACCGGCTGCCACAAGACTAGTCGGGCAGCAGATCGATTGCAACAAAACCGGCCGCCGCACAGTCAAACCAGTACCGGCCCGTCAATCGGCATCAAAAGCCGGATGCACCACGCCCCACACCGCGTCGGCCATGCGCTGATGGCCCTCGGTGGTCAAGTGAATTGAATCCAATGTCGTGGCATCATTCTGCAAAATGCGCAACAACACGCGTTTAGGAATCAGCAGCACTTCGTGCGACCGAGCCGCTCGCCGTTGAACCAGACCGTATGACTGCCATATTGGAAGCAGCGGAAGTTCAAACATTACCGCCGTCCGGCCAGGCTGGCAGACTTTGTCCAATAAAGTTTCCAGACCGCGCTCGAATTCGCCGGACGTCGTTGTGCCCAACAAATCATTGCCGCCGATTTCCAACAATACCAGCGTCTCGTCCGCAGCCAGCTCGGCGGCCTGCTTGCGTGCCGAGGCCACGGTTGCGCCCATTACCGCGTGATCGCGCACGACAACTTGCCGTTGCTCCGCCAGGATTCGAGGCCACGTTGCGGTATCATTGTCGCCAAGCCCCGCCGTCAACGAATCGGCGATAACGCCCAGCACTGGTTTTGCGATCCGTGGAACCGCGGGCGTCCAATGATAAGGAAGTTCCGCGCACACAACGGCGACCCATGCCACGGCGGCGCACGCCCGCGCCGCCCGACGCCCGCGCGTGCTGAAGCCGGCCGACCATTCGGCAACAATCCATGCCAACGTAATGACCGCCAACGCCACGTAGATCGTTCTGGGAAATGGCGTCGCCGAAAGAACCACCAGAATCACGCCCAAGACCACCAGCCACACCCTGATTCGCCCAAGCCAATTTCGGCCGGGTCGCGGCCAGCAGGCGACCGCGGCCAAAATCAACGCCGCCCCAGAGAAGAATGCCTGGCCGCTGGCCAGATGATAGACCAGCAGATGCGTGACCGCGGTCGTGAAAGACATGTACGCTCTTCTCGGCCATCCGTGGTGAAAACCAGATTGTGAGTATCTAACGCCATTCTTGTCTTGCCGATCAAATGCTGCAACTTCGCAGTCCGGCCAATTGCAGCGACTTTTTCCCACGCGAACAAATCTAAACAACGCGTCCTGCGAATTCGGGGCTGGCAATGCCAAGCGGGCTCGGATAGCTTCATGCCTGGCGGCCTGCTCCTGGGAAATGACGTGTTGAAACGGCCGAATTAAACTCCGACTTTCGGTCAAAACTCGCCCGCAAGAGTCACGAACAAATGGGGGAAACCGATGTGGTGGACAATCGGCCGCGTGGCCATCGCGGCAGTGACGATCGTGGCCGTTTCAGAAGTCGCCGAGCGGCTGCCTCGCCTGGGCGCTCTGCTGTTGAGTCTGCCAGTCATTAGTATCATCGCGTTTGTGATGACCTGGACCGAACACCGCGATTTGCCCACGATTTCGCGCCTGGCCAAAGAGACGCTCATCCTGGTGCCGCTTGGGCTGCCGTTTTTCGTGCCGCTGGCTTTGGCCGCGCGATGGGGCATCGGTTTCTGGCCCGCGCTGGCACTGGGCATCGTCCTGGCGTCGCTGACCATCGCCGCCTGGTTTTGGTTGGCGCCGCCCGTGGCCTGACGTGACTGAACATGGCCGAGAATCTTCCTGGCTTGCTTGTGACATTCTTTGGAGATCCGCCATGACCGGCGACATCTGGTACTTCGCCTATGGCAGCAATTTGTCGCTGGACGTAAAGCAGCGGCGAACCGATACGATTCGCACCGCCCGCCTGGCGCGCCTCAAAAATTACCGCTTCGCTTTCAATAAACGCGGGGCCGACCACGAAACCTATGCCAACGTCATGCCCGCGTCGGGCGAGGTCGTGTGGGGAGTCGTCTATCTCTGCAACCCGCAGGCCATGGCCGAGCTCGACGAGTACGAGGGGGTCGCGACCGGCGACTATCGCCGCGAGTCGGTCGCGGTGGAAACCGCCGATGGCCAGCAACTCACCGCCGTGGTCTACATCGCCGGCGACGATTTTCTGATCGACCGCGGCCGACCCACCGCGGCGTATCTGCAGCGCATCCTCACCGGCGCCAAAGAACACGGGCTGCCCGCAGAATATATCCGGCGCATCGAGGCCTTGGCCCGCTGACGTGCCCCTACGACAAGCGGCGGGCGGCGGGGAATAGCCGATCGGCAAAGATCGGTTTGGGCACGTCCAATCAGCTTGCCCGCTTCCGCAGAACCTCGATCATCGAGACCGAGGCCAGGTTTGGGGTGGTTACGGTCGCAGGCATCAAATGATAGTTCTCTTCCGAAAAAACCCGACTTAACGCCGACCGTACGTCAAAGCCGTCATCGCTGTATCCTTCGCTGGTCGGCACGCAGCGAGACGCTGAATTCAACGCATACAGCAGGCCCGCGGGCGCAAGGGCTCGATCGATGCGTCCAATCACGTCCAGCGGGTCAAATGCATGCTGAATGACCCACAGGCAGATGGCGCAATCGGCGCGAAAGCCCTTGGCAATCATCTTGTCCAAGGTCTCAGGCGACCAGATGGTAAAGCGCTCCGAAAGGACGTATTCCGGAGCCAATTGCCGCATCGACCGGCTGGTATCGATTCCGATGACCCGACAACCAAACTTGTCGATCAGCGCCTTGGCGATCCGACCGATGCCGCACCCGTAGTCCAGCACGCAACTTTCCGGCCGAATGGCCAAAAAACTGTTAATGTTGTCCGCCAGATAACGCGTTTCCTTTTCCCACCGTTCCTCAGTCGTGGTGCCAAGCTCCGGGGTGACGATCAGGGCCATCGCTTGCTCAATCGTCGCGACCTCGTAAGCCTCCGATCGAAAGGTCACGACAACACGCTTCTCCTCGGACTTCATGGATCTTCCTCTCGCTGCATGGGGGCAATGCCAATTGTAACGGCTACAGGCGGACTAACACCGCAAGTTCGCGGGGAATGCCGAGGCGTCAATTCCCATTCTAAAACACAGCTCTTTGAGTAAGCTTGCCAAGATTGGACAGCGACGGGATGGAACCGCCGACACACGGATTTTAAGTGCAACCTTAGCATGGGAACACGTTTCGGATACCCTGCGAATCTCGGACATTATCGCTGAAATGAGCCGCCGTTCAAGAGGCAGGCAGGCCGAAAATGCCCGCGTCAGGTAACAAACAAGGCAACACTCGGGCCCGCGGTCTGATCACCCCATGACCGGCCGATTGTCGTCGAAACCGTCGACGGCCAGCAACTCACCGCGGACATTCGGTATCCGGGAACCCTCGCAAGATGGGCGAGTCGCTCGGCCCGCCGAAACCGACGCGACTGGACTGCTTGAGCTATCGAACGGGTTTGCCCCAATCGACCGACTCGCGAACGTGCTTCTTCAAAATCTTTCCGCCGGGATTGCGCGGTAAGGCCTCGGTGCGCACGACGACGTACTGCGGGACCTTGAAGTCTGCCAGCCGTTGGCTGGCGAAGGCGAGGATCTCGCTGATCTCGGCCGCTTGGCCTGGCTTGAGCACGACGAGTGCGGCGACTTTCTCGCCCATCATCACGTCGGGGACTCCCACCACGGCGACTTCATAAATGGCCGGATGCGCGGCCAATGCGTTTTCGACCTCGACGCAATACACATTCTCGCCGCCGCGATTCACCATGTCCTTCTTGCGGTCCACGATCTGCACGAAGCCTTGTTCATCGATCCGGGCCAGATCTCCGGTATGCAACCAGCTGTCAACGAACGTCTCGGCCGTGGCGGTGGGATTGTTCCAGTAGCCCTGGACGATATTCGGACCGCGGATCAACAACTCACCGACCCCGTCTGCGTCTGCGGCTCCGTCGAGCTCGAGGTCGATGACCGGCGCCGCGAAGCCCACGGTCTCGGGCCGCGACCGCGCGTATTCGTGCGGCAGAAAAGTCGCCACTGACGACGTTTCGGTCAATCCGTATCCGTTTCCGACGCGGGCATTGGGAAAGGCCTCGATGATTTGTGCCACCAGGTCCGGTGCGATCGGCGCGCCGCCGTACGTCAGCCACCGCACGCCTGACGTGTCCACCTGAGGAAAGTTTTCCTGCTGGATGGCCAGCCAGTAGATGGCCGGAACGGAGATCAACGAATTGATCCGTTCTTCGTGGATGACTCGCAAGAAGGTCTGCACGTTGAACGACGGCATGATCACGGTCATGCCGATGCCGCTGCAAGTCGGCAGCAATTGGCTGTTGCATCCCGTGACGTGAAACAGCGGCACCGAAACCAGGGTTCGCATGCTGCCGTCGAAGGGAAGCCCTATGACCCGGCGACAGGTTTCAATGTTCGACAGAAAGCCCTCGTGCGTGGTCATCGCGCCCTTGGGAAAACCGGTCGTGCCGCTGGTATAAAAAATGGCCGACACGTCCTGCGGCATCAGGTCTTCCACGGCCACGCCGCGGCCTTGCGGCAAGGGAGCCTCGGGCAGACAGACGTACTTGCTGAGCGAGTCGGCAATGACGTAGGCCACTTCCGACTCGCTGAATCGCGTGTTGACCGGCACGGCGATCGCGCCGGCCAATTGGATGCCGAAGAAAGCCAGGCACCAGTCGAGCCCGTTGCCAAGACGTATCGCGACCCGATCGCCGCGCTCGATGCCGAGATCTCGCAGGCCGCCGGCACACTTCGCCGCGCGGTCCCACAATTCGCGGTAAGTCATCCGCGCGCCGCCGACTTCGACAATGGCCACGGCATCGCCCGCTTTTTCCGCCGCGGACCGCAGCATGGCCACGATCGAGGGGGCCAGGTCCTGATAGCGCGCGATGCCGTCGAGGCCGCGCACGATCCTGGATTCGTCGAACGGGTGAATCGGCGCCATCACTACGCTCCTTGCGGCGGAAATACGGTCCGATGATTCTCCGCCAACATCGGGCCTAGCCGTTTATCGCCGCCCAACACTTTCAGCGGTGGGCCGGGGGCGATTGTCGATGAAGATAGTTCTAGCATGGAAGCCGGCCGGCTTGCGTTTGTTGGCCGAAAAAAGCTCGGCAATGGCGCATCGTAAGCTCTTCGCATCGCGCAGTCGATAATTGGCGGCGTTGGATGGCAGTCATATTCTTGGCGCGACGGCTCGACGAATCACTGCAATCGACGTCACATTCTCGCCGCGGCGGAGGCTATTTCATGCGCTGGCTGTTGGCAATCCTGACCGGGCTGTGGGTGTCTGATGGTCCGCAAGCCGACGCGCCGAAAGTGTTTCCGCCCTATACCAAACCCACCCTGATTGCCCATCGCGGGGCGTCCTGGGATGCCCCGGAACACACGCTGGCGGCGTATGAGCTGGCTCTGAAGTACGGCGCCGACTTCGTCGAACCGGACCTGCAAATGACCAAGGACGGGGTGTTGGTGTGTCTGCACGACACCACTTTGGAGCGGACCACCAACATCGCAAAAGTATTCCCGGATCGGGCCACGGTCGTGGACGGAAAAAAGACCTGGCCAGTTGTCGAGTTCACTCTGGCCGAGATCCGGACACTCGACGCCGGCTCGTGGAAGGGCCCGCAATTCGTCGGGGCCAGGGTGCCCACGTTCCAGCAGATGATCGACGCGGTGAAAGGGAAAGCCGGCATCATCCCCGAAACGAAGGCTCCGGAAGTGTATGGCCGGCATGGGCTGAACATGGAGAAGGCGTTGATGGAGGTGCTCAAGGCCAACAAGCTCGACACGCCTGGGGCCAACCCAAACACGCCGGTCGTAATCCAGTCATTTAGCGCGGCGAGCCTGAAAGCTCTTCGCAAGGATTATGGATGCAAGCTGCCGTTGGTCTACCTGATCGACGCCGCGGACACGACCGCCGACGGGCTCAAGGCGGTCAAGCAGTTCGCCGACGGAATTGCCCCCAACAAGACCGACGTGCTGGCCCGCCCGGAAATGGTCACCGACGCCCACGATCTTGGCATGAGCGTGACCGTTTGGACGTTCCGCTCCGAAAAGAACGGCAAGTTCAAGAACGCGCGAGACGAGATGCGCTACTTTCTGCGTGAGTTGCGAGTGGACGCCCTATTCACCGACAACCCCGACCAGTTCCCGCGCGACTGACGCGGCGCGACCCTGGAATGTGGCGAGGCGATTAGGCCAGGCCTGAAGTCGTTCAAGATCTAACAAGCTCGCGGCGGATTTGCTTGCTTCCATCCCTGGGCAGACCCTAGGATGTGCCTCGGCAAACAATAGCCCCATTCGGCAGGAGACGCGCGAATGCCCGACAAGCAGATTCAAATCATCGACGCCTGGGCCAACCCGGCCATCAAGGAACTGTTCGAGTCGGTGCCGGAAATCGAGCGGCTGTTTCGACAATCGGGCGCCTCGCACCTGCTCAAAACGGGCGTCAGCGCGGCGGAAATGGTGGCCATGATGGACGCCGCCGGCATCCAACGCGTGTGCATGACGACCTGGGCCCGGCCGGGCGTCGCGATTACGAGCAACGAGAGGATTCACGAGTTCGTCCGCGCCTATCCGAGCCGCTTCGTGGGCGTGGCGGCCGTGAACCTGGAAAAGCCGGTCGAGGCGGTTCGCGAGCTGGACCGGGCCGTCCGCGAGTTGGGGTTCAAGGCCCTGCGCGTGATCCCCTGGCTGTGGAATCGCCCGCCCAACGACAAGCTGTACTACCCTCTGTACGTCAAGTGCATCGAGCTCGACATCCCCTTCTGCACGCAGGTCGGGCACACGGGTCCGCTCATGCCGTCCGAGCCCGGTCGGCCGATCCCTTACATCGACGAAGTGGCGCTGACCTTCCCGGAATTGAAGATCCTGGGCGGCCACATCGGCTATCCGTGGACCGACGAGATGATCTCTCTGGCCTGGAAGCACGAAAACGTCTATATCGACACCAGCGCCTACCTGCCGCGCTACTACCCGCCGCAGCTTGTGCACTTCATGAACACGTACGGTTCGGACAAGGTGCTCTTCGGCACGAATTTTCCGATGTTGTCGCTGGAGAAATGCGCCGAGCAGGCCCGGGCACTACCGCTCAAGCCCGAGGTCTCGCAGAAATTCCTCCGCGACAACGCCCTGCGGCTGTACAAGCTGGATTGATGCGTCGGGCGTCGCACGGGCCCCCATTTTTTCTTCGTGTAAGGCGTTGGGAAATCGCATCTTGCGCGCCGGCCCGCCGCCACGATTTTACCCGGCCTACAATTGAGTTGCCTGGCAGGAAGCCCCGCACGTACATGTTGATTGGTCTGGACAACACAAAGCTTTCTGCGAGGGCCGCATGAAACGTCATAGTTCGCGGTTTCGAATCACGCGCCGGCGGTTTGCGTTTTGGCTCGGTCTGGGCCTCTTCAATCTTGCCGAAGCGCTGCGCGCTGACGGCCTCGACGACCTGGCTGCGGCTGCTATGCGCGCCACCGAACCAGCGACGCCGCGTGCGACGCCCGAACATTGGACCTCGGCCGAAAACAACTCCTGGCGCTGGTTTGAACGCGAACACTGGGTCGATGGCCGTTGGAAGCTGAGCGGAATCACGACGCCGATTCATAAGCGGACTGGCGAGGCCTACACCGGAAAAACGGGCTACCTCGACGACAGTCTGGTGCCCGCGACGATGCGGCACGGTCAATCGTCCGACAGCGTTGACGTCGGCACCGAAACACTCGTCGAAGATGATCCTGGCCAACCGAATGCGGCGCGCCGAGCCCGCCACGGACGCCCGCCCAGCAGGTGGCTGCGCAGCCTGTACGCCGACGAACTGCGCATTTGGCTCAAAACGATCGACGTGCCCGAGGCCGGCGTGAGTGGCATGACTTTTTGGGAGCACCTGACGCGCGACCACTCGTTCGATCCCGACCGAATCGCCGGGCTGACCGAGGACGAGCAGGCTCTGCTTCACGCCGCCGCGCACTACGGCTACTGACTATCGGCTGTTCAACACCGCAGCATTCTTGTCGACGCGCGGCGCCGGTAGGGACTGTCCAACGGAAAGATTGACAGCCGGCTACTCGCCCTTTCCAATATTGGGTGTCGATCCGCGCATGCGCTGCGCTTCCCTGCATGCCTGGTAGGCCGCGCATTGGTCGGGTTGTCCGATCCGTCGAAGGAAGAAGGTCACCAACCGGCGCGTGCGGGTGAATCGCGAAAGGAAGCTGTGAAGTGACTCGTTCAGAACAGCACTGGGTTCGGGCGGCGGCGCTGGCGGACATCAAGTCCAACGGCTGCACCGTCGCGCAGGTGAATGGACACACGCTGGCGATCGTGCAAGACGAGGACCGCATCCACGTCATCGACAACCGCTGTCCACATATGGGTTTTCCGCTGGATCGCGGCAGCGTCAGCGACGGCATTCTCACCTGTCACTGGCACCATGCCCGCTTCGACTTGTGCACCGGCGGCACATTCGATCAGTGGGCCGACGATGTTCGCGCGTATCCCGTTGAAGTTCGGGATGGTGGCGTTTGGATCGACATGGCGCCGCGCCTCAACCCGCGACAGCACCATCTCCAGCGCTTGCAGGTCGGCTTGGAACGCAACATTCCGTTGGTCATCGGCAAGGCCGTCTTGCCCCTGCTCGAGGAGGATACGCAGGCGGTCGAACCGTTTCGCATCGGGCTGGAATTTGGAACCCGTTATCGTCGAGCCGGATGGGGGCCGGGACTGACGATCCACACCTGCTTGCGGAATCTACTTTCGCGGCTGGATGCGAGCGATCGGCCGCGGGCCGTGTACCATGGTCTCTCGGCCGTGGCCAATGACTGCGACGGCGAGCCGCCGAGATTTGCCGTGCAACCGCTGCCGACGCCGTCGGCCGATATGGGGAAGCTAAAGGGATGGTTTCGGCAGTTCGTCGAAGTGCGTGACGCCGAAGGCGCCGAACGCTGCATCGCCTCGGCCGTGCGGGCCGGCGCGAATCATCGGCAGTTGGCCGACATCCTCTTTGCTGCCGCCACCGATCACCGCTTTATCGACATCGGACATCCGTTGGACTTCACCAACAAGGCGCTCGAAGCGCTGGATGTCGCCGGGTGGGACTGTGCCGAGGCGGTGCTGACCAGCCTGGTGTCGACCTACGCCTCGGCCGAGCGCATGGAGGAAGCGAACGCCTGGCGGCACCCGATCGATCTGGTCGACCTTTTGGAAGCCGCCTTCGAAGAGCTGCCCACGGCGCTAGAAACGGGCCGCGCCCGGCGGCAGGCTTGGCGCGCGCCGGAAACGTTCGTCGGGCGCCTGCTCTCGGACGACCCCAACGCGATCGTCGAGGAACTACTCGGTGCGTTGCGTGCGGGATGCACGGCGGTCGAATTGGCCGGCCTGGTTGCATACGCGGCCGCGCTGCGAATCGCCCGTTTTCCGACCAGCAACGAATTCAGCGATTGGGACACGGCATTGCACACCTTCACGTTTGCCAACGCCGTTCAACAGGGCTTGTTGCGCTTTGAATCGCCGGAGTTGCTGCGCGGCGTCTTCGATGCCGCGATGAGCGTTTACCTCGACCGATTTCTTAATGTCCCCGCCGTGCGCCTTCCGGACGCGGGCGAGTCGGTCGCGGACCCGCAGAAACTGCTGGAGCAGCTTCCGGCCATGTTGGACGAGCGTCACCAGGTCGACGAAGCGGCGCGTTTGGTCGCCCGATTTCTTGCAAGCGGCGGAGAACCGGACAAACTGCTCTCAGTGCTCGGAAGGCTCCTGCTGCGCGAGGATCGAGACTTCCACACGATCCAGATGCTTGAAGCCGCGTTCCGCCAGCAGGAACGTCTGCACGGTTTGCCGACTGCCAGGATGCACGTGCTGGTGGCCGCGGTTCGTTACCTGGCTGCCCATGCGCCTACCATGCGCGCCCAGGAGCAGACCTGGCGTGTTGCGTATCGTCTTCACCACGGCGAGAGCCTCTTCGAGGCAGCCCCAGCGACCTGATCGGCGCCGATGGGCGCAGCGAGCCGCCAGGCTTCTTGCCGCAATGGCGCCGAGAGTGGCCGGCAATCGGGCGTCCGACTTATTTCGGCCGATTCTTATCTTGCTTGCCTTTCACCATTTGTTCCTGTTTCATGGCCTTCTGTTTCTTGCTCTTATCCTTGTCTTTCTTGCCGCCCTTGTCGCCCATCGCATGATCCTTTCCTATTGGTGATTCATCGTTCAAGTTCGCCCGCGATGCGACTACGCCCGCCAGACCAGAGTCGCACGCTCGACGCCACATCGTCGCACTTCGAATGTGCGTTGTCCATTCAATCCGGCCAATTTTTGGGACGTCAGGAAGTCGACCCAATTTTGACGCGGGCCGGCAGATGTTTTGGCAATTTCGGCCGGGCCTGCTATGCTGAGGGCCGTCGGGCCGGCCGATGGGCGCGGCGTTAGGGTCTGCCCGACGCGATGGCAAACCGTCGAGGACTCCGTTCATGCCCAGCCAGACGATGGTTGTTCCCCGCTGTCGCGGCACGCTGGACCGCCGGGCGTTCGTCCGCAGCGGGCTTGTCGGGCTGTCCTCGCTGGGGCTGGCGGACCTCTTCGCGTTGGAGGCCCAAGCCGCCGCGGCTGGCCGCCCGGTCACCAGCAACAAGGCTCTTTTGGTCGTGTGGTTATGGGGTGGGCCCAGCCACATGGAGACCTTCGACCTCAAGCCACTGGCGCCGGCCGAGTATCGCGGCGAGTTCCGGCCGATTGCTACCAATGTGCCGGGTATCGAGATCAGCGAGCATCTGCCGTTGCTGGCCGCGCGGGCCGACAAGTTCGCGCTGATTCGTTCCTGCCATCATGACAGTCCCGGCCATGTCAACAGCACGCACACCATGCTCACCGGCTATCCGGGCGAACTGGCCGAGGCGCCGCCGTTTCGCCCCAAGTATCCGGACGTGTGGGCGGTGACCAACCAGGTGCTCGGCGAGCGGGCCGCCGGCATGCCGCCGCACATCGTCCTGCCGACCATGCGGTACCACGGCGCCGCGTATCTGGGCCAGAATCTGGAGCCGCTGGTGGTGGCCGGCGATCCGAACGAACCGAGTTTCGCCATGCCGAATCTCACCGCTGCGCCGGCCGCGCGGCCGCGCATCGACACCCGGCTGGGCCTGCTCAAGGAGTTCGACCGGCTGCGGCGCGACGTGGACAGTTCGGGCCAGTTCGAAACGCTCGACCGCTTTCATCAGAAGGCGGCCGCGATTCTCACCAGCGACCGCGTGGCCCGCGCCTTTGACATCAACCAGGAAAACGCCGCCACACGGGACCGTTATGGGCGGAACGTGATTGGCCAGCGGTGCCTGTTGGCGCGGCGGTTGATCGAGGCGGGCGCGAGAATCGTGTCGGTCGATTTTTCGCAAGTGCCCGGACAGAAAGCCTTCAGTTGGGACGATCACGCCAGCGTGTGGAATATTTTCGAGCAGATGCGCGGCCGGTTGCCGGTGCTCGACCAGGTGGTGGCCGCGCTGATTGATGATCTGGCCGATCGCAAGCTAAGCGACGAGGTGCTGCTGGTGGTGATGGGAGAGATGTCGCACACGCCGCGGCTCTCCAATTTCAACGGCCAGCCCGGCCGCGAACACTGGAGCAACACCATGTCGATCTTGCTCTCCGGCGGCGGTCTGCGGATGGGCCAGGTGGTCGGCGCCACCAATTACAGGGGAGACGAGATCATCCAGCGCCCCGTCACGCCGGGCGACATTCTGGCCACCTGGTACCACGCGCTGGGCGTGCCGCTCGACCTGCACTTCACCGATTACGCCGGCCGTCCCACCCCGGTGCTGCCGCAGGACGAACCGATCAAGGAGTTGTGCTAGGGATCCTGGGGCGCCAGTATCGTCGTGGCCCACAAGCTGACAAACTTCTAGCCTGCTGGTTTCTTGTGGGCCAGATCGGTGAACCAGCGAATCGCTTGGGGAATGGCGCGGAGCGCTGATGCATCATGGTCGTAAGGGCCAACGGATATGGCCGTGACGTCGGCGCCCCGCTGTTTCATCGCGGCTTCCGCGCGGCGTGCTTCTTCGGGAAGCACATCCACATCGTCGTCCCCGTAGTACATCCGAACCGGCGCAACGGGCGTCCAGTCGTCCACGTCGTTCTCCGCAAGCGCGTCCAAAAACCAGTGAGGCTTGCCATGATCGTATGCATCCAGGAATTCGGGGTTGAACAAATCGCGAGGATCGTCCGGTATGGCTGCAGAAATTTCCTCGCTCGTGTGTTCGCCATCGAATAAAACCGGCACTTTCTCCAAGTACGGCGAGGTCAATATCGACTTCAAAGGTTGGTCGTAAATGTGGGCGTACGAATTCGCGATATACGCCAGATAGAACGCATGAGACCTGGTTTCACCCGTCAACGCCTGCGGAAAACTTACCTCGCGTACGTGGAACGGCCCTGCGATCGGAGCGGAAGCCTTGACCTCGAACCGCGGGTCGTGCAACCTCTCCAGATCCCTTTGCACGGCAAAGGTTGCGTGTCCCCCTTGAGAGAATCCCATCAAGTACAATGACGCGGGCCACTTGCCCCGCAAGTGCTCGACCAACGCTCGAGCCGCGTGAAGAAAATCAATGCAAGTCGACGCGGTCGTTTTGGTGTGCATGTAAGGATGCATGGCCCGACTTTCACCCAGACCGATGTAATCCGGCGCCACGAGAACATTTCCCGTGCCCGCCGTGGCCGCGGCCAGCAGCACCCCTTCCTGGGATCCGCGCTGGGAGGGAGCCGTACGGCGTTGGGCGTTCGTGCCGTGGTGATAAACCACGACGCTGTTCAATTCGGTCCCGTTCGGCAGGGCCACCAGACCGGATGCGACAACCAGGAATCCATCGTAATTCGTCGTTCGATACTGGACCCGATAGAGCGAAACACCATACGCCACGTCGATGGGATCGGGCAGGTCCACGGAATTCAGAATGTACTGGGCAACAAAGCCTGGATACTTGCCTGTCCGCTCAACCGCAAACAATTTGCCCGGTTCGTCCCCTGTGAGCGATTCCGGAATCGCGACCACGAATGTGCCGACCGCGCGATATGCAGCAATCCCGATCGCACCGGCCAGCACGACCAGGACCAACAGGACCGAGAATAGGATTCTTCGCATGCGCACTTAAGCGATTCCTACGATGGGCCGCAAAACGGTCTCGACGCAATATACCATGCGACTCCGATCGACCGGCAATGTGAGCGAAATAATGCTGAAATCTCCTCGCTCGTTGGACGCCGGCCAGCGACGGTATTAGAATGCCGAGCGTTGCGGGCCTGGATCGGATCCACGCTCGATCCAAAATCGGCAATCTCGGCTGGAGGCTTACGATGAAAGGGCTCACTGCGATCCTGGGGTTGGCTTGCGCCGTTACGATGTGGCCGGACGTGTTGGTCGCCGAGCCGGTGCCGATGAAAGTTACGGTCCTGGCCCGGGAGGCGAAGCTCGATATCGAACGAGCGCTGGTGGACGACGATCGATTGTTGGTTCCTAGCGAGTACGTCCAGGCGATCACTGGCTTCGAGTTGAAGCCGCAGGGATTGTGCGCCGGAGACGTTTGTATTCCCATTCCGTCGGATGCCGGTTGGCTCGTGAAGCAAGACGGCGCGACCTATTTCAATGTCAGCGGCTTCGCTCACAAAGTGGATCAAGTGTTCGCCGTCGACGTCGAACAGAAAGTGTGGAGCTTCACGCCGGTGCCACGTGCGCAAACGCAGCCGCTGCTGGCCGGCAATGCGCCGGACTTCGCGCTGCCGAATCGTGCAGGAAAACTGGTCCGGCTGTCCGACTTTCGCGGCAAGAAAGTGCTGCTGCTCACCTGGGCATCGTGGTGTGGCTGCCGCTTCGATTTGGCCGGATGGGAAAAGTTTTATGAGTCGCTC
Organism: Planctomycetia bacterium; assembly: GCA_041499515.1. GTDB lineage: Bacteria > Planctomycetota > Planctomycetia > Pirellulales > PALSA-1355 > PALSA-1355. Next base: position 24,149 of record JBGQKM010000030.1, read on the forward strand.
CACGACGCGAATTTCGAAATCGTGGCCGCTGCCCAGGATACCGGCGGACCGAAAGTGGTCGACCCCTGGTATGAGAAAGCGCACGTTTCGTTCACGGCGCTGACCGATACGCAGCACACCGTCAGTTCGCTCTATCAAATGGTCAACGTTCCATCCGGCGTGTGGATCGACGAGTCGGGAAAAATCGTTCGCTCGGCCGAGGTCGCCTACAGCCAAAAGCAGCACGTGCTGGGCCAGGACATCGGCGATGATCGCTATGCGGCTGGCTTGCGCGATTGGATCGCCAACGGTCCCCAAAGCAGCTACGCCGTCACGGCCGACAAGTTGCGGCCGCGACTGACCGCGCGAAACGCTCAGCAGCGGCTGGCCGACGCGCATTTCAAACTCGGAGCCTACTTTTCCAGCCAGGGCAATCGCGAACTGGCCACGAAACATTGGCAGGAGTCGCAGCAATTGAGTCCCGACAATTGGAATTACCATCGCCAGGACTGGTCGTTCGACAAGAGCAAGGAAATGGCCAACTTTTTGGCGAAAGTTCGCAAGCTGGGGACGCGGCCCTATTACGACCCGGTGGAGTTTCCGCAGCCTGAGAGCGCGGATTCTGGGGCCAAATAACGATTCCGCGGTTGGCTCATCCGCGGTTTGCCAAGGCCGCCGGCGCCGGGCGCTGCGGTTCGAGCTTGACGCAGCGGTCGATTACGATTGACTTCGTGGAAGCACGTCGGTATCCTGCCCGCCCCAGTCTTCTTGCTGGCACACGCCGCTATCAAATCGAAGTCCAGATTTCTTGCTCGCACGGAGGATAGTCATGCGTCTAATGGCTGCCTGTTTGTTGATTTTCGTGCTCGCGTTTCCCGCGGTCGTACGCGCGCAGCAGTCACCACCGGAACCAAGGCCTGCTCAAGCAACCGATAAGGCCTTGCACCTGCTGCAAGCCGCTGAACACTTGGAGGCCGCGGGCATGGCGGAGGAAGCCAACGAAATGCGGCGCACCGCCGACCAACTCCGCGATGAAACGCGAAAGCAAAAAATCGTCGAACGAATGCTGAAGCAGAAGGTGAGCGAACTGGAACGCTTGCGCTTGGAAGTCGACGAGTTGCGACGCGCGTCCGGACTCGTCGATCAAATCCTGATTCAAGTGCAAGCGGTGCAAGTCTCGCTTTCGAAAACGCACGCAGACGGCTTTGACCTTGAGGATGGTGACGCCGATGCGTGTCGAGCCGTATTCGCGTCCCTGTTCAGCGCCGAAAGCGATGATGGCCGAGCCAAGGACACGGCGACCCTGCAAACCCATGATCGTAAAACGGTCACGGCCGCCGTTGAAACGCTACGCCAGAAGAACGTCCTGAAGATCCTCGCCGAGCCGACGCTGGTGACCGTCGACCAACGTCCCTCGTCGTTCACAAGCGGAGGCGAAATCCCGTATCCGGTCGTTCACCCCGATCATTCGTTGGAAATCCAGCACCGACCCTATGGCACCCACGTCGATTTGCTGCCGAAGCTGCTGGGCAGACAAAAACTACGGCTGGAGTTTCTCGGCAGGTTCAGCGAACTCGATCCCTCGCTGAGCGTCGACGTGCAAGGCATCACCGTGCCCGGCGTTCGCGTCGTGGAAATCGCTACGAGCTTTGATGTCGAGTTGGGTCGAACCACCGTGGTCGGCGGGCTGGCGCGGGTGTGTAACGAGAAAACAATCGATGATGAAACGAAACAGGAATCCAGTTTTCGCAACACGATCCAGACCTATTTTCTAGTCACCGCCGAAATCGTCGAAGTACCCGCGACTCGCGATACCGACAGCGCGCGACTGCCCCGGTCAACGCGTCGCAGGTGAGCGAGGAGCGAAAAGGGGACGCGACTCGTTCTTGACAAGCGCCCCTCCGCCCGTACGTTCGCCCTCGCAACTAGCGCTACCCGTGAATCGAGTCGCGTCCCCTTTTTGTAATCGGAGTCCCGTTTTCTCAGGGCCTAGCGATAGTTGACCATCACGTCGGCCATCGTTTCGGGCGTGATGGCTCCTTCGTCGACCAGATTTTGCAGCGAGGTCTGCATCGAGACCATGCCATATTTCTTGCCGGTCGTGATCACGTTGCGCAGAAAGAACGTGCCCCGATTGCGGATGATGTGCTTGGTCGCCTGGTTGACGATCAGAATCTCGCAGGCCACGCGTTTGCCGCCGTCGCGGGCCGGCACCAGCTCCTGGTGGATGACGCCCACCAGCGTATCGGCCAGCACGTAGCGAATGTGCCCCTCGTCCTCGGCCTCCGAAAAGCTCAACAGGCGTTCGATGATCTTGTCGATCGACATGATGTGCAACGTCGAGATCACCAGGCAGCCGGTTTCGGCGGCGGTCAGCGCGATCTTGATGGTTTCGAAATCGCGCATTTCGCCGATCGAAATCACGTCCGGATTCTGCCGCAGCGCGGCCCGCAGCCCCGTATGAAAATCCTTGGTGTCGCGGCCCGCCTGACGCTGCCGCACCAGGCCTTTCTTGTTCGTGTGCAGATACTCGATCGGGTCTTCGATCGTGATGATGTGGCGGGCCTGGTTCGTGTTGATCTCGTCGATGATGGCGGTCATCGTGGTGGTCTTGCCTTGGCTGGCGCTGCCGGTCAAAAGTATCAGGCCTTTGCTGGCCGAGGCCAAATCCCTGATCACGTCCGGCACTCGCAATTCCGCCAGGGTCTTGGGCCGCTGGGCCAAAATGCGAATCACCGTGCCGATGTCGCCGTCGAAGTAGGCCACGTTGACGCGGTACCGGCCATAGTCGTCGATGGCCATGAAGTCGTAGTCCAGGTTGGCGTGGAACTGCTGCCGCTGCGGTTCGGTCAACAACTCCAGCGAGAGCCGCTCGCTTTGCTTGGAGGTCAACGGCTTGTCGGTGGCCGGCACGAGTCGCCGCGCGATGCGAAACAACACCGGCGCCCCGGGCGCCACGTGAATGTCGCTCACTTTGTGGGCCCGGCCATGCTTGAGCACTTCCTGGATCGACAAGTCCGCCAGCGAAGTGGTTATCAGCGGAATGGTCGGCACCGCGGTCGGCCGTTCGGGCTTCAAGAGCGAATCGGGCTCGAGCTCCAGGATCGACGGACTGCGCGTGTGCCGTGGCGCGACCGCCAGGCCTTGCGGAATCGCCGTCATTCCCGCGGCCTGGGGCTTGGCGGCCGTGGCGGCCATGGGCGTGGCCGGAACCGTCACCACGCCCCGACAGTGGATGCAATTGACCTGCTGGTCCTTGGGACGCGCCTCGACCTGAAACGTGCCGGCGCAATGCGGGCAACGAAAGGCAACAGCCACCATGACAACTCCGATCGCTGGCTCGTGGGTTCGTCTCTAGGACACTTTTCCGGCTTTCTGCCGTTCCACCAACCTCAAGTCTTCAGTGTAGAGACGCCCAGCGCGAGCAAGCAAGAGACCCGCCGCCCCGGAGCGTGACGTTTTCAGCTCCTGCCAAACCTCGCACGGGTCCCAAGAAGACCTCACGCCTTGAATTGTCGGCCCGCAACTCCTATAAAGTCTGATCAAGCTGAAGTGGCGGAATTGGCCGACGCGCCAGTCTCAGAATCGTTCAAGGCGCTGCCGGCCACACCCTCGAAAAAGCCTGGATTTCGCGGGCATTCTTGCAGTTTAGTCGGCGGCCGATGGTGCATCAAGAGGTGCCAACAGGCACCCTGTGCACCCCGTTTCTCTACACTTCCGTACCGCTCGCCGGGGATTTGACTTTGGCCGATGACTCACGGCTATAATATCGGCATGGAGTCGGTCACGGATCACAGACAAGGAAGGGAGTCCCATGCATGCGCAGTTTCTAATGGTGTTCCCGGCATACGCAATCAGGGACCGCAACGACTTCCACTACATTGCGACGCCTAGCGAATCAACTCCCGCGATCGTAATTCTCACGGATGACGATTTGCTGGACCGCTATCGGGCGGACCACGGTTTGATCGGTGCAGGCGTTCCGTTCTACTCGGCCCCGGAACTTGCTCTCTTCCTGGACTTATTGCCCCGACACGTTACCCGGATCGCAATTGATCCCGGAACAAAGAAGATGTTCACTGGCTCAATTGAAGACTTTCTCCGCAAGATCATCGGTGGCTTTCCGGACAATAACTGACCCACAGACGCGCTGGTCCAAGTGCCCCGAGGTCAACACTCCCGATGCCACAAGTCGCTCTGACCCGCCCCACTGCCTTCTGCGCTCGCCAATTATGAAGAGGCTCAACCCGTGAAATTCAGCAAATTCGTCTGGGCACTCTACAAAGAGTCAAGGGAGGGAGCGAGCCAAGTCGAGCGATTCTTGCATCCAAGCAGCGAATTCATCGACGAGGAGTTGCGGGTGTCTTGGTTCAGCGGAAAGTGGAATTCGGGGTGCTGGGTGTTAGCGAGTTGAATGGTGTTTGGGGTCATGCTACGAGGTCGGCGGTTGGAGCGGGTTCTTGCAGAGGGTGCTCATTGCCG
>JBGQKM010000031.1:0-28412 GCA_041499515.1 Planctomycetia bacterium
AGGAGAACCTGTTCGCCTACCCACCCGCAGAATCGAATGATCTTAGTCTCCAGCACTCTCGAACGCGCGCCAACAGGCCCGCCGCCCACAACCGCGCGGGCCTTTCTCATGCGCCGGCCTATCTGCTTCTTCCGTGAAAACCGACAAGGCCAACGGGCGCAGTTACGCCCGTGCGGTTCCGGGCTGGTACAAGTTGGCCGTGGCCGACCGCTGGGCTAACCCATCGTACCGCCGAGTCGACCTGGTCGCGCCGAGTCCCGCCTGGTGGATGAGTGGGTCTCCGGCGATCGGCGGGAATTGGTCTGCAAATGCGGACGGGACGCGCCCGCACGATGCCCTCCAGCGATTAGATGCGAGAATGATTTCTCGCAACAGCTGACCGAGGCGCCCTGCGTGCTTAATTCCCACGGGTTTACGTGGCATATCAGATAAGGGTGGATTAGCTGCTGGGTGCGGCCGTGTCCGTTGTCGCAAGCCATATCATGTGGACGGACCATTCAGGTTGGCGAGTTCATCTCAGCAGCGATCGTATTCGAATCGTTGAAGTGAGCCGTTAGCTGATCGCGAAGCCTGCGCCCGGTGGCTATTGAAGGCCTCAGTTGATCGGTTTCCTCCGCTCAACACACGGCCTTTTTTTCGTAGGCGCTCCGCCAGGATATCCGCGAGAACCTACGTCAATTCGATTCGTTGTGCCTCGCACGTTGCGGGGCGGTTGTGTTTTCCAACATGACCGCCCCACAGGGGCGGTCTCCTTCCCGATGGAGGTCGTCCCGTGATTGCGATCACCAAGCAACCATCTCAGTCCTTTCAGGCAGAAGCGAATGAAAAGTTCCTGAAATTGGTCCCCCTTATTGAACGGTACGCCCAGACTGCGTTCCGTCAGCTCTGGCCGGAAGAGCGTGAAGAAGCCGTTTGCGAGGTCATTGCCAATGCATTTTGCTTCTTTCAGCGTTTGGCCCAACTTGGCAAGCTCGATGTAGCCTATTCCACGCCATTGGCCCGCTACGGCGTTGCACGCTTTTGGGCCGGAAGACGCGTCGGCGGCAAAGCGAGTACTCGCGACGTTTATTCTTTCGTGGCCCAACGTCGGCGAAGATTCTATCTGGAGAGCCTGCAAGCAGTTGGCGCCACGTCGACTGCCTGGCTTGAAATACTGGCCGACAACAGGATAACGCCTGTGCTCGACCAGGTGGTCTTTCGACTCGATTTTCGTGCCTGGCTGGGAGCCTTGAAGTGGCGTGACCGAAAGTTGGCCGAGTTTCTGGCGGTGGGCAGCACGCCCAGCGAAACAGCCCGGCAATTCCGCATTTCCCGGGCTCGTGTCAGCCAACTGCGCAGGGAACTGGAGACCTCTTGGCGCAAGTTCCAGGCTGAAGAGCCTCATGGTACTGCGAGCACCCAATGCGATTCGCAATCAGAAGCCGTATAGCTATGAAACCCATCGTCTTGATCTCGATCGTGTTGGCCGTGATTGCATGGCTACGCAGGGCCGGCCAAAGCCACCGTCGCATGGTTTGTAGGCGTCCGCGCCGGTGCCATCGCGGTGGTCATTTTTCCCGTCGATGACAACAATCGGCCGGCAGAAGGTGGCTGGATCTGGTAGCGCGATATAGGCAAATCGCCGCGCCAGATTGGCAGGTTCCCTAGCAAGCCAAGCCACAAAGCCGCAGTTGCCATGCGGTTGCCCTGCAGTCAGCGGTAACCGCCGACTTCAGGTAACATTTTTGGTAACAGTTGCCGAAAACAGGCGTCGTCGAGAGAAGGGCAGAATTTGCAAAGTATTGATATGAAACGCCTTGTGGAATGCTCCCTGTTGGACTTGAACCAACAACCCTCTGATTAAGAGTCAGATGCTCTGCCAATTGAGCTAAGGGAGCGCGGACTCGAAATGCCGCGTTTGCGGCTAGCGGTTCATCGTACCGTGAGGGCCGATTTGGACAAGGGGTTCGGGCCATTTTCGATCCACCACCAACGACCCGGACGGCTTTCGCCGCAGCGGCGGCAAGCCGCGGCGATCGACGGCGAACGGGAGGCACGCGACGGCGGCCCGCTCGTGGCGTGGCGACGCGATTATTCTTCGTCGGTGTGCATGCCGAGCTGGCGCATCTTGCGATATAGATTCGAGCGGTGCAGGCCCATCCGCTTGGCGGCTTCACTCATGTTGTTTTTGGCTCGCTCGATGTTCTTCTTGATGTACTCGATCTGAAATTTGTCGGTGGCCTGGGCCAGTGGCAGATCGACGGCCAAGAGCGTTGGCGACTCGCCGCTGGGCGAGAGAATGAACGCCAGTTCGTCGGCCTCGATCCGGTCGCCGGCCGAGAGGTAGGCCAGCCGCTCCATCAGGTTGCGCAATTCGCGAATATTGCCCGGCCAGGAGTGCGCTTCGAGCCGCGCCCGAGCGGCGGCGGTGAATTTCAGCGGCTTGCGATGCGCCTTGCGGCAGAAATCGGCCAGAAAGTGTTCGGCCAGCAGCAGCACGTCGCCGCCCCGTTCGCGCAGTGGCGGCAGATCCAAAGTGACCACGTTGAGCCGAAAATACAAATCCTGGCGAAACCGTTTTTGCCGCACCATCTCGGCCAGGTTCTGATTCGTGGCGGCGATCACGCGCGCGTCGGTATGAATCGGCTTCGATCCGCCCACGCGGACCACGACTTTTTCTTCCAGCACGCGCAACATCTTGGCTTGCCCCCCCACGCTCAAGTCGCCAATTTCGTCGAGGAACAAGGTTCCGCCGGAAGCCAGTTCGAATTTCCCCTGGCGGCTTTCGTGGGCGTCGGTGAAGGCTCCTTTTTCGTGGCCGAAGAGCTCGCTCTCCAGCAGAGTTTCGCTGATCGCGGCGCAGTTCACGGCGATGAACGGTTCGTCGCGGCGGCGGCTGAGATAGTGGATCGATTGGCTGACGACTTCTTTGCCGGTGCCGTTTTCGCCCAGGATGAGGATCGCCAGTTCGGTGTTGGCCACGCGGCGAATGGTCGATCGCAGGGCTTCGATCGCCGGGCTTTGTCCGATCAGTTGCACGCCTTCGGCCGCCTGTTCGACGATATGGCGGTGGCGCGAGAGCAACTGTTCGAATTGCTGCGTGTTCTCCAGGGCGATCGCGGCGTGCGCGGCCAGCTCGACCAGGGCCTGCACGTCATCGGCCGAAAAATCTCCGGCCAGCTTGTTGATCACTTCGAACGCGCCGAACAATTCGCCCTTGGCGCCGCGCAGCGGCACGCACAGCAGCGTCCGCGTCTGGTAGCCCAGGTCGCGATCGACCTGGCGGTTGATTTGAGATTGATCGGTGGCGTTGATCCGCAGCGGCTCGCCGGTTTGCACCACTTGTCCGACCACGCCTGAGTCGTCGGGGATCCGCAGTTCGCCCCCTTTGACGCCCAACGCCGGCCGGCCGACCAGCAGGTGGTTGCCACGGTCCCACAGAAAAATACTGGCCCGATCGGCCTGCAAGAGTTTGGTGGCCGCTTCGGCCATCTGGACCAGCAGCGGCTCCATTTCATTGGTTTGATTCCACTGGCTGGCGATCGTCAAAATCATTTCCAATCGTTCGACTCGCCGCCGCTGGTTTTCGCGCGCGCGTGCCGTCTCGAGCGCCGCCCCCAAGGCTGTGGCCAGGGCCGTCAGTTTTGCCAGGGGCTGATTGTGCATGTGCTGCGGCGAAAGAAACAGCAGCAGCACTTCGCCCGATGTGGCATGCCGCGCCAACGGCGCCGCGAACCAACTGCCCTCGACCACCGCCTGCTCGCGGTCTAATGCATTGGCCAGGAGCGGCAAAGGCATGCTGCGCGGCGGGCCAAACTCGGCCAACGCATTCCATCGGCCGCTTTCCAATACCGCGACACTGGCAAAGTCAGCCGAGGCGGCCTGCAACACCAAGGGCAGGCTTTGAGTCAGAAAGCCCAACCCCGTTTCGCTCTGGTTGGCCCGCCATAACAGATCGGCCGACAGGGCCGCCAGGTCAGGTTGGCTGCGTAAATGACCGGCCTCGAAAGGAGCTTCATGCGGAACGCCGCGCGGGGATTTCGCGTTTTCTACGGAAGAAGTCATTGTGGAAGTACCCGAAAAGCCGTTATCACAAACGGAATACATGTGCTCAATTGCACTCACCTAAGCCTAGCCTACTGTGATCGTTTTGACAACTTTTACTGTGCCATTTTTGTCACACAAACGCATCCTGGGCGTTCAATTGGATACCACCATCGGCCAGGACTTCCGCGGCATGGGCACCCCACCCGGCGAAGTTGAGCATTTGTACATAAAGCGTTATGTTCTTGGGTTTACGCGCTGACACGCCCGTCTGAGCCGCCAGGTAAAGGAGACCGCCATGGGCCTGTTCGAAGGCAAAAAGGGTTTAATTCTGGGCGTCGCCAACGATCATTCGATCGCTTGGGCGATTGCCCAGCAGGTGATGGCCGAAGGCGGCCTGTGCGGATTCACGCATTTGCCGGACCGCCCCGATGACGAACGGCAGAGGAACCGCCGCCGCGTGGCGATGCTTACCGAGCCTTGCCCGAATGCCAAATTCCTCGTGCCGCTCGACGTCTCGAACGACGAGCAGATCAAGGCCACGATGGATCGCGCCGCGGCCGAGTTCGGCAAGATCGACTTCCTGTTGCACGCGATCGCGTTTGCCTCGTTGGAAGACCTGAAGCGCGATACGATCGAAACCAGTCGCAGCGGGTTTTTGATGGCCATGGAAATCAGCGCGTACAGCTTGCTCGCCGTGAGCAACGCGGCCCGGCCGATTCTTAACGATCATGCCGCCATTGCCACCATGACTTACTTCGGCGGCGAGAAAGCGGTGCCGGGCTACAACGTGATGGGCATTTGCAAGGCGGCGCTGGATTCGATCGTGAAATATCTGGCCTTCGATTTGGGTCCTCGCGGCATTCGCGTCAATGCCTTAAGCGCCGGACCGATGCGCACCTTGGCCGGCCGCGGCGCGGGGGTCGACGACATGCTGGGGCTGTACGAAAAAATGGCTCCCTTGGGCCGCAACATCACCCACGAGGACGTCGGCCGCACCGGCAGCTTTCTGCTCTCCAGCATGTCCGAGGGCATCACGGGCGAAATCCTGCACGTCGACTGCGGCTACAACATCATGGGTTCGCCGGGCCGGCTGCTCGACGGACTGAGAAAATGAGTCGCGACAAAGGCCCTCTCGCGCGGCGAGTCGACATCGCGATCGCGGTCGTCGAGCGCGAGGGCCATTTTCTGATCGGGCTTCGGCCGGCGGGAGAGCCGTTGGCCGGTTTATGGGAATTTCCCGGCGGAAAGATCGAGCCGGGCGAAACGCCCGAACAGGCGGCCGTGCGCGAGTGTTTGGAAGAAGCGGGCCTGGCGGTTCGCGTGACGGGAGCCTATCCGCGGGTCGCGCACGATTACGAGCATGCGGCGGTGTGCTTGCACTTCTTCGCTTGCGCCGCGCTCGAGCAGCGAAAACCACTACCATCGCGTTTTCGTTGGGTTGCCAGGCCCGAACTCGCGCGCTATGCGTTTCCGGCCGCGAATGCAGGGCTGCTCGATTTATTGCGCCACGCCAAAGACGCCTGAGCCGCTTGCCGGGTCAGGGCGCGGCTCGGCCCTGCCGGAGCGCCACCGGAGGAGATCGCGGTGGCTCGCAAAATGGACTAGTAGTGTTTTCCGCAAATAGGGTAAAACTTGCAAAGTTTACAACGCTCCATGCCGGCCGGGATTGGTGACCGATCGCCAGGCGTCGTCAACAATGGTTGGCGATTAAGGAGTTCAAGAAAGACATTCTCCGCCGCAGACACAGAACGGCTCAAGAATTGCTTACGCGAGACGCGGCCGGCTGCATGGATGTAGCCTGCGGGTTCCTGGTGGTGTAGGAGCTAATACCGAGCATGGATGCTCATTGGGCACGGTGTGCCATTCTGGCCGCTGCTTTGGCCTCGCTAGGCGCGAGTTATCGGACCAACAATTTCGTGGTCGAAGCCCCCACGGCCGAGATGGCCCAACAGATCGGCCGCGCGGCCGAAAAATATCGCCGCGAGTTGGCCATCGAATGGCTTGGCAAGGAGATGCCCAACTGGGCCCAGCCTTGTCCGGTCACGGCTCAAGTCGCCGATCATCTGGGAGCCGGCGGAGCGACGAGTTTCGTATTCGAACATGGCGAAGTGTTCGGTTGGCGGATGACGATCCAAGGCTCGTTCGTGCGGATTCTCGATTCGGTTTTGCCACACGAGGTGACCCATACGGTCTTTGCCACGCACTTTCGCCAGCCCCTGCCCCGCTGGGCCGATGAAGGCGCATGTACCACCGTGGAACACTCCAGCGAACGGGAAAAACAGCAGACCATGCTCGTCGATTTTCTGCGCACCGGTCGTGGCATCGCGTTCAGCCGCATGTTCGTCATGAAAGATTACCCGCACGACGTGATGCCGCTCTATTCACAAGGTTACTCGGTCGCCCGCTATCTCGTGGCCCAAGGCGGCAAACGCAAATTCCTCGATTATTTGGCCGATGGACTCAGCGACGAAAACTGGACGCGGGCCACGCAAAAGCACTACGGCATCGACAGCCTGGCGGCCCTGCAAAACAACTGGCTCGCCTGGGTGCGCAAAGGAAGTCCGGCCTTGGATGTGGCCAGCGGCGCTCCCACATTGGTCGCCGTCAAAACTTCCGGAGCTCCGAGCCGCGATCCCCGGCCCGAAGCCAATTTGATCCGTCGAGAGTCTGCTGCCGACGCGCGAGAGCCTGATGCCGGCGCCTTGGCCAACTCCGAGGGGACCACGCGGAGCATTTACGAATTGGTTTCAGCGTCGAAGGGCTCGCGAGGGCCCGGTCCCTCGGATCTGTCCGAGCCGGACGAGGCGTGGCACTCTCCGCGTCGTTCCACAGCGTCGGCCACGACATTGGCCGCCGACGAAGAGCGAGTCGGTCCGATCGATGATGCCGACCGCCAGCCGCCGGCCCAACATCAGGTGACGCGACCGCAGCCGGTGCAACGCTCGCGGCAAGTCATCCTGGAATGGAGCCGTCCGCCTGGGACCGATGCCGGCGCCGTGGTCGGCGTGTCGGGTTATCCTTCGACGCCCAGCGCCAACTGATCGCACGGGGGCTTGGATCGTCAATTCGCCAGATTCGTCGTAAAGAAGAAGCGGGTGAGGTGATAGAAAACCGGCGCGGCAAAGCAGATCGAATCGATGCGATCCAGCACGCCGCCGTGTCCGACGACCAGGGTGCCGTAATCCTTGACGCCGCGGTCGCGCTTAATGGCCGACATGGTCAATCCGCCGGCAAAGCCCATTACGGAAATCACGAGCGACATTCCGGCAGCTTGCCAAGGCTCAAACGGCGTGGCCCACCATAGTGCGGTGCCGATCAAAGTGGCGCTGGCCACGCCGCCCAAACAACCCTCCCAGGTTCGGGCGGGGCTGATCGCCGGAGCGATCACGTGTTTGCCCAGCCACTTGCCCCAGGCGTATTGCAACACGTCGTTGAGTTGCACGACGAGCACGAAAAAGAACAGCAGCCGCGCGTTTTGACCCTCGTAACCAGGGATCTGCAAACTCAACAAGGCCGGAGCGTAGCTAAGACAGTAAACGCAAACCATCAATCCGGCCTGGATTTTGGCCGTCCGCTCCAAAAAGCGTTTGTAGTCACCGGCCAACGCGACCCGCGCGGGAATAAACAAAAACGCATACACCGGGATCAGCACGCTGAACAGCACGCCGTACTGTTCCACGCCCAGGCCCACCAGCAAGTACTGCAATGGCGTAAACACGATGAACACCCAGAACAAGGTGCGATGATCGCCCAATCGCGTGGGCGTGAGCGTGATGAATTCGCGCAGAGCCCAAAACGAAATCAGGCCAAACAGCACCACCGTGGCCACGAACGAAGCCGGACCCAGAAAGAACGAAGCGGCCAGCACCGTGCACATCAGCCACCAGGCGCGGATCCGCAGATTGAACGCCTCGACCAGCGCCGGGTTCAAACCGATGTCGCTCTGATACTTGAGCCGCTGGCCGATGGTCGTGGCTCCGGCCAACAGGGCCAGCACTCCTCCGACCAGGCTCAATGTTTTGACGTCATCCATCGGCGTGTTATAAGTCCTTCAACCGGCGAACTGCTTCGCGCGCCCGGTTGAGAAAATCGGTTTTGGGCTCGCCCCGCTCCAACCACATCGGAGGGCCAAAGGTCACCAGGCTCAACAGCGGGACGGGCAGGAACTCGCCGCGCGGCAACACCCGGTTGAGATTATCGATGTGAACCGGAACCAATTCCAGATCCGGACGCTTTTTCGCCAAATAATACAGCCCGCTCTTGAACTCCTGAATGTCCGAACCCGTGTTGCGGCTCCCCTCGGGAAACACGATCAACGATTGCCGATCGCCGATTTCGCGGACCATCAGATCGACCGGGCTCTGATGGACCTTAATGTCGGTCCGATCGATCAAGAGGGCGTTAAACGTGCGCGCCATATAGCGGCGTAAGAAGCCTTTTTCCCAATAATCCTTGGCCGCCACCGGCCGGGCCAAAGCGCGCAACGACGACGGCAACGAAGACCACAGCACGATCGCGTCCAAATGGCTGGTATGGTTGGCAAAATAGACCCGCTGGCAAGTGTCGGGCTGGCAGTCGATCCAGCGCACACTCGCCCCGCTCAGAATGCGGGCCAATGCGGCCAATAACGTTCCGGTCATCGTGAATCGTTCGTCCAGAAAGGTTCGCAGCGGATGGACTTTGTTCCGTAAAAACCGTCTCAGAACCGGGCTCAGGCCCGTTTGGCCGCTTGGCCAGTGGCATAATATCCCGGAAGGATCAGCCGGCAAAGCCCCGAGCCGGCTCCTGGCTGTTGGTAGCCGGCCGCCCGTCTTTCGCCACACTTCAGGTCAATGCGTCCATAATTCAAGGCAGCATCCCAGCACGTGGTATGGATGGTTCCGGCAATGCCAGGCCGGCGCTGGTGGGTTGTCGGGACAAACGGCATTTGCGGTCATAGACTTCGCTCAGCAATTGTTGATAGCCTTGGACCATCCGTTCCAGCGACCAGCGTGCGACCACGGCCGCTCGTCCCGCGCGCCCCAGCCGCAGCGCCAATTCTGGATCGGCGAACAGTTCGCCCAATCGCTCGGCGACCTGACGCTCGTCGTCGGGCGGCATTAGAAAACCGGTTTGGCCGTCGATGACCGACTCGTCGATCGAGCCGACGCGCGGGGCAATCACCGGCTTGCCCGCGGCCATGGCTTCCAGAATCGAGACTGGGTTGGCCTCGATCTTTGACGTCAACACGAACACGTCCAGCGCGGCCAGTAGCTGGGGAATGTCGGCGCGTGTGCCCAGAAAATGGACGGCCTCGTTGAGTCCGAGTTCGGTCGTCAGCCGCTCGAGCCCAGCTCGCTCCGAACCGTCGCCAATAATCAAGAACTGCGCCGCGACAAATTGAGAACGCACGCGCGCGGCCGCGCGCAAAAACAGTTCGTGATTCTTTTCAGGCCGTAGCGCCGCAACGATGCCGGCGACTGGCGCGTCCGGCTTCAAGCCCAATGTTCGCCGCAATGCCCCGCGATCCGCCAACGGCTGAAATCGAGCGATGTCGACACCGTTGGGAATGACGCGCACTTTGTCGGCCGGGAAGCGTTCTTGTTCGATCAAATGCCGGCCATGCGCCGCGGCCACGCCAACAAACGCGTCGGTCCAACGCGTCAACAATCGACAGCGATTGAGCCGGCCGATTGCATCAGGCCAGCCGGTCGAGTGCAGCGCGCAGAGCACCACCGGCACCCGCGCTCGCCGCGCGGCCAGGCGTCCCCAGAACATTTTGTCGCCGGCGCCGACCGTCACCACCGCGTCGATCCGCTGTTGGCGAAACAGTTTGGCCAACCGCGACACGACACGAACATCATATTTGCCTCCGATCAAATCGTGAAACGTGGGTATCTCGCCGGCCAGGGTTTCGCCCAACGGCCCCAACGATTTGAGACAGCAGAGCGAGGGCAGGAAATGGTCGCGATCCAGCCGGCGAATCAAGTTGACCAGCAGCATCTCCGCTCCGCCCACCGGCATCGAGGTGATCAAGAACATCACGCGCAGCGGGCCGCGATCCTGGATTGGAATCAACTTTCGATCGCGAAATGACATGGAAACGTCCCCTGTCCGTTGAATGTGTTCTCGTGCCGTCACTTCGAAACGACCGTTGGCACCGTGCCGAGCAACTTTCCGCGGGCGTGCCGCACTTTCTCCAGGGCGTCGGTCGCGGCGGCGCGCACGTGCTGTTTTTCCTCCTGGGTGAGGACGCGGTTGCCCCAGACGATGGCCACGGCGATGGCCATCAACACCCCCAGCGAAACCCACGGCCCGCAGCACAATGCCGCCGGCGAGAACGACAAAATCCAGGTTCCCGCGTCGACCTGCATCCCGTTCCAGGCGCTGAAAACGTAAATCAGCACCAGCGCGGTCAAATTCGCTAGCGTGGTAGCCCAAACCGCTCCCTCCAGGCCAAACCTGGGGAGCAACAGCAGATTGCAACCGATATTGGCTAACAGGCCCACCAGCAGCGCGAAGCTGCTGAGCCCCGGCCGCTCGGCGCACCACAAGTAGTTTTGCGCCACCGCGATCGTGCCGAACCAGGCACAGTAAGTCAGCGTCCAGGGGAGCACCGCCAGCCCGCCTTGAAATTTGTTGCGAAAAGCCACTTCGAACAGTAGTGGCGCCATGAAGAGCACGGCAATCGAGGCGGTAAACAGCGCCAGCGACAGGAATTTGAGCATCAAGTTGAGCCGGCGGACCACGGCCTCGCGACGTCCCATTTCCCAATCGTGGCTCAAGTGCGGCGTGATCATCGCGCCCAGCAATCCCGCGACGGCCACAAACAACAGCGGCACGATCCGCGAGCTGTGGTAGAACCCGACTTGTCGCAGGGCCTCATTGGCTTCCATCCCGCTGTGGTGCACGATCATGTAGCGATCGATGACCTCGAACAGGTTGGCCAGCAAATTGGTGATCCACATCCAGATCGCAAACGGAACGAGTTTGGCCCAAAAAGCCCCCTGCGGAACGGGCTCGCACGTGGCCGATTCAGCGGCGGCCAACGAGCGCAGCCAACCGACCGCCCCGACGGCCGACAGGACGGTGGCCACCGCGTATCCGATCACCACGCTGGTGGCGCCCGAGGGCCACGCGAAAAGCAGTCCCAAGCTGACGGCGGCGAATCCCAGGCTTTGAAAAAACTGCAATGCCGTCACGATCCGGTACATGCGAACCGCGATAAACAAGGCCGTCAAGGAATTGTGCACGATAATGACCGCCAGGCAAATCGCCAGCCACACGACCAGATGCGCCTCGTCCGCCGAGCCGAAGATCAACTGCGAAAACCAATTCTTTTCGACGATCATCACCAACGTGGCCAGCGCGCACATCAGCCCGCTAACCAACGTGGTGCGCCGCAGAAACACGTGGAATTGCCCGCGTTGGCGAAAATACTCGACGTAGCGTCCGAACGAGCCCGGCAACCCCAGCACGGCCAACGGCGCGGCGAGATTCAAAAACCCGAACGCGACGTCCCACTGGCCCAATTCCTCCGGCTCGAGCCAACGACAAAACATGATGCCGCGCCCGAACCCAATCACGCGCTGCGCGACGGTCATCGCCAGCAAAATGACGATGCTCGCCGCCAGCGTATCGGCCCGAGGGCGACGCCGCGCGGACGGCTCCAGGGCGGGCTCTTCTTCCAAAAGCGTGCTCATGGGCCAACTCCCGCCGGCTCGGCCGGAATGTCGTGTCGCAGATCCTGATACTCATAGCGCCGGCTCGCGCGCAGCTTGCGTGGATCGACGGTGACCCAGTTCTTGAGCCGAATCATGTCGTCGTCGACATGAATCCGCTGCAAGTGAAAGGGATCGTCGCCCGGAAAATTAAACCCGCCGTAGGCCGAGCAAACCCCCTCATAGCCCGCATCGCGCGCCAATTCGAATGCCGCCGGGCTGAGGTTTGCGTGCTGGCCGTAGGGAAACGCGAAATAGCGCACGCGGTCGCCGATCAACTCTTGCAACTCGTCGCGGGCCACGACCAACTCCTCGTGCAGCCGGCGGGGATCGTCGAGACAGCCCAAGTCGGCATGCGTGCGGGTGTGGGCCCCGATGTCGACGCCCGCGGCCGCCAGCGCCCGGATTTGTTGGGGAGTGTTTGGCGGCAAGGGCCGGCCCAATGCCACATCATGCGGAAACGGCTGGCCGGTGAGGATATGGTGCGTGGAGACGAAGTAGGTGCAGGGAATTCGTCGTTCGATCAACAGCGGCAGCGCACGGTGGCAGTTGTCAGCATAACCGTCGTCGAATGTAATGGTCACGCAGGGTCGAACGTTGCGCCCCCGGCGCACGCGCTGTTGTGCTTCGGCCAAGGTGACCAGGTCGAAGTGTCGCTGGAGCCAGCGGATTTGCCGCTCGAAGGTGGCATTCGAGGCCGTCCACGCGTTGGCTCGCTCGTCGGAGATGCGATGATAAAACAACACGATCGCCGGCGACCGGCCCTGCGCTTGCCACTGGGAGTTTCGCCACGCACGGTACGGAAACGATCCGTAGTAGTACATGTTCAACAGCCGCGTTTTCCAGGCGGACATCACGGCCCCTCTTTTCTCGACGACAAGAATTGACGCGCCCGGGCTTTCACGGCTTCGCCGGCTCGCCAGGCTGCAAACCGCAATCGGGCGGACCTTCGCGTGCCGACGGCGCGCACGTGCACCAGCGGCCGCGCCGCGGCTCGCCAAGAGGCCTTGTACGACTCGTCGCCGCGCAGAAAATCGTAGCTCTGATATCCCTGTTCGATCGCCAGCTTCAGCGAAACCGCGAAGCCGAGCCAGCCGGGGCGTTCGTCGGCCAACTCGGGCTCGAAGCCGCCTTGGTAGTAATACACCGTTTCGCCGCCGACAAAGCTGTACTCAACGGCGACGGGTTGCCCGTCCAATTCGGTCCACAACATTCGCAGGCGCCCGTCGGCCAAAAAGCGGCCAGCCATTTCGCGGTGGAATTCGGTGAATCGCTCGGAGGCAAAACAGCCTGCCTGCGACAGACTGCGTCGTCGCTTCTGGTGCAGGTCGATAAGAATCGCAAAGCCGCGTTCCAGGTCACTTTCAGTACGGACCTGGTGCACGACCGCTCGGCCGGTGTCGATCGCGCGCCGCAACAGGGCCCGCGTCCGCTCGCGGCGCGACTTCGATAGCGTCGCCAAGAACTGCTCCCATGCCCCAGGCAACGCCGCGCGCCAGCAACTCATGTCCGGCTGCCGATCCACCAATCGGCCGTGCGCGACCAATCCCCGTTCCAGAGCGGCGATCGTCGCATCGCTCGCTTCCACGCCGCTCAGATCCAACAGGTCCCATTGCGAGGCACCCTCGGTGGCCAGCCACTGGGCGATCCGTTCGGCCACCACTTCGGCCCACTCGGGCTCGGCCAGCACGGTCAGGTAGTCGGAGCACACTTCGCCCGAGCCCAAAAACCGCACGACGCGCCCCTGACGCCTGTTGCGGCTGACGTACCAAGGCGCGATCCCCACAAGATGCTGTTGATCGTCGAAAACCAGCAGCGTGAACAACTGGCTGTGCGCATCTTGATAATGTCGCCACCAGGTTTGGGCCCACTCCCAGCGGCGGAACGGCACGTCGCCGGCCAGCGCGTTCCACGGTCCGGCAACATCGTCGAGCGAGCCCTCCCCATGGACCGCGACAATCCGCAACGAGATGGCGTCAATCGGAGTCGTGGTCAACATGGTTTCGGCCGCTCGATGAATTGGAATTGGCGAACACTATGAGCTCACGCCTGCGGTCGCGTGTGTGGCCCGAGGCAAGACTACCAGGTCGCGGCCCGGGAAAGGTCCAATCGCTTTTTGATCCAGGTTCTCATGTTGCCACCGGCCAGCCACAGCGTGTGGCGCAGCCGAGCGCCAGCCGTATTGGACATCACGCGAATGTCTTGCGTCGCTCGTGGCTGGGCACGCCAGTGGGCTTTGTACAATTCGTCCCCGCGCAGAAAATCGAAAGCTTGACGGCCTTCGGCCACCGCCTTTTTGAGCGTGGCCAAGGTGATCAAGCGGCCCGGCTCGTGCTCCAACGCCGCGGGATCGATCCCCGACTGATAGGCGTACACGACGCCGTCGCCCAACACCTGATACTCCGCCGCCACGGTCCGGCCATCGACGTCGAGACAAACCAATCGCAAGTTGCCCGACTCGAGCAGTCGACGCGCGGTTTCCTGATGAAAGTTCGCAAATTGTTTGGAAGCAAAGCATCCGCGGTCGCCCAGGCTCTCGCGCCGTCGCTGGTGCAGTTGGGTCAGCATTTCCCAACCGCGGGCCAATTCGCCGGCGGTCTCAACGACGTGCAGTCGCGCCCGACGGGTTCGAAAATACTTCCGTTCCAGTCGACGGATTTGTTTGCGATGCGATTTGGACAAAGTGGCCAGATAGGAATCCCAATTGGCCGGCAAATGGATGCGCCAGCAGCTTGAGCGACTGGTGCGGTGCACCAACTTGCCGCGAGCGGCCAGATGGTCCAGCAGCCGTACGACCGTCGCGTCGTGCGCGTCGACGCCACTGAGTTCGAGCATTTCCCAGCAGGCGTCCTCGTGGGCCAGGCACGGTTCGGCGCAGAGCCAATCGGCCAGCGCCGCGGTGACCCGAGCTTCCTGCCCCGGGCGACACAGGATCGTCAAATAATCGGAGCAGACTTCGCCCGATCCCAAAAACCGAATCACCGCCCGCGAGACGCGTCGTTCCAGATACCAAGGCGCCACGCCCACCAACGCTCCGTCGTGGTCGAATGCCGCCAGCACGAACAGTTCCTTGCCGGTGCCGACGCCGTAGAATCGCCACCAACTGTCGAGCCATTCGAAGCTTCGAAAGGGCACGCCGCGAGCCAGCGCATTCCAATCCCCGCGCAGCAACACCAGGTCAGCGGCGTTGGAAATCCGCCGAATTTCAATCCCGAGCGTGTCGGTCATGTTTCAGTTCGCCGCGGTGGATTCAACAGGTGCTCCCTCGGTCGCAAACAGCGCCGGCGCATCCGCTCGACGACCAGGCCGATCGGTTCACGAGGTGCTGTGTGAGGCATTCCAACTCTCCGTCACGCCCCAGCGGATGCAAGCCGGGTTTTTCGTTCGCGCGGCGTCGACAAGCGAGGTGACGCCGAGAAAACTCAACGCCTGTTGCCGAAAAACAACATACCCCCCGTCGATTCGCAGGCCACTTGAGAGCATAACCGGGCCGCCAACCGATTCTGGAAGTCGTGGCGGAGCATGAACTTGTGCGGCTAGACCCGGGTGTTTTTGGGCCTGGAAACCGGGTCTGGGCATTGGGTTTGCAAAGCTGGGTCTGCGGCATCCCATCCCGCGAGCTTCAACAGGCAGCACGAGCATGACCCAAGCAACGATCCGGCCGAGCGACGTAGTGCAAACCGTTACAGAGCATCCCTGGCGAACGATCGTGCCGGTGGCCGTCGTCACGCTGTTGGCCTTGGCCTACGCCGTGGCGCGTCCGACCAGTTGGGAAGCGGCCCAAGCCCTGGTGGTGCGCGATGAAGTCGGAGACCGGCTTACGCGGCCCGGCAAGTTCGCCCATGTCGACGAAATGAAAACATCGCAGGAAACGATCCTGGAATTGGCCAAAAGTCGTGGCGTGCTCTCGAAGGCGTTGGCCGAAATTGGCCCGCCGACCGACCGACACGCTTCCCGACCCTGGCCCAGCGAGCAAGATCTCGAAGCCCTCCAAGGCAACGTCAAGATTACACCGCCCAAGGGGGCTGAATTCGGTAAGACCGAAGTGTTCTATCTCAAGGTCCAGGACACGAATCAACACAGGGCCGTCGAGCTGACGCTGGCCATCTGCCGCCAGTTGCAGAACCGCTTTGCCGAACTGCGCGAAGCCAAGGCCCACAGCACGATCGACGAACTGACCCGGTCGGTGACTTTGGCCCACGATGATCTGGCCACCGCCACCCGAGCCTTGGGCGATATGGAACAGCGATTCGGCGGCGACCTGTCCGAGTTGCGCATTCTCAATGAATCTCCCTCGGGCGACAGCGACTTGCGGCGGACGGCCATCGAACTGGAAAAAGAGTTGCGCGGCTACCAGGCGACCCAAACCGAGGGCCAAGAGCTGCTCAAGCTCTTGGCGTCGGCCCAGGGTGATCCGAGCAAACTGTTGGCCAGCCCCAGCGTACTCTTGAAGTCGCAGCCGGCGTTGGGACGTCTGAAAGACGGCCTGGTCGATGCTCAATTGCGAACCGGCCAGGCGTTGGGCACGATGTCTCAAGACCATCCGCTGGTCCAAGCGGCCCATGCGGCCGAGCAGGCCATCGGCGAACAACTGCACGACGAGATCGGTGTGGCCATCCGGGGCATCGAAGTCGATTTGCGGGTCAACGCCGATCGCATTCGAGCCCTGGAAGAGCAAAACTCGGCGATCCAAGGCCGGCTGGGCCGACTGGCCACCGTGCGGGCCGAATATGCCAATCTGGTGGCCGCCACGAAATATCGCGGCGAAACGCTCAAGGCGGTCGAACGCGATCTGGCCGAAGCCCGCTCCAGCCAGGCAGCCGCCCGCGCCGCCAGCCTGATCAACCTGGTCGACAGCCCCGACGCCGGCAGCCGGCCGCTGGGCCCCGGCCGGACCACGATCGTGTTGGCCGGCATCGGTGGCGGACTATTGATCGCACTGGCGATCGTGTTTCTCACGATCAACCCCGGCACCCCGCACGAGTCTCAAGCGGCTCGCACGCTGCCGATGCCGAGCGCGCAAATCGCCGAGCGCGCGACCGGCCTGACACTGAAACAAGCCTTGCAACGCGTGGCGGCCCGAGGAATTTAGGGCCACGGACGCAACCCAACAGACAACTCGTGAAATCGAGTCAATCGGCCCCCTCGCAGAGACTTCGATGTCCAACTCAAACTCCCTTTTAGCTTCACCGCCTTCCAAAGGCTTGAAGCCCGACGCCTTCCATACGAACACGCAGCGGGCTCGCCTTCATATCCGGCCGGCGCCCGAGACGGCCGTTTCCCTGGCATTGGAGAGTTTCTGCCGCGGCAAGCCATTGGTGGCTCCGTTGGGCAATCGCAGCCGCGGATATCTGGCGGCCAAGCGTTTGTTCGACATTTGCGGCTCGGCATTCCTGTTGGTGCTCTTTTCGCCGATCATGATCACGACCTTTGTCGTGCTTTGTGTCACGACCCAGGGTCGTCCGCTGTTTCTCCAAGAGCGGATCGGCTTTTGCGGCCGGCGCTTCTGGATGATCAAGTTTCGCACCATGCGACTGGACGCCGACCGGTTGCAGCACGTGGTGGCCAACGAAAAAGACGGCCCCATCTTCAAGAACCGCCGCGATCCGCGCATCACGCGTATTGGTCGATTCTTGCGCGGCTCGAGCATCGACGAAATGCCGCAGTTATTCAACGTGCTGCTGGGAAGCATGTCACTGGTCGGCCCACGACCGCCGGTGGCCCGGGAAGTGGTCCAGTACGCGCCGTGGCAGCGCCGGCGTTTGGCCGTGCAGCCCGGCCTGACCTGTTTGTGGCAGATCAGCGGCCGGAGCGAAATCGAGTTTGAGAAATGGGTGCGGATGGATTTGTGGTACCTGCGCAACCAGAACTTTTGGACCGATCTTCGATTGCTGGCCCGAACTCCCGGAAGCGTGTTGAGCGGACGCGGCGCCTATTAGTGGCGTGCGGTGCTCAGGCGAGCTCAGAAATCGCTCGCGGCAGGATCGTAGCGATTATGTCGGATGAGGAGCCTCGCGGTGGCACAGGCACCCGCGCATGGTTTACCGGCTGCCGCAATCGCCAGACCGTCTCGCGCAGCCGCCGCGTGGCCTATTCTTTCAATGGCACTCTCATCGGCGCGGAACTGCAGCATGCTTGCTTCAACTTGCGAATCGGCCACGCTGACGCCGCGCGACGATCGTGAACTCGTCTCGGAGGATCGTCATCTCGCCACAACCGCGCGGGTTTTGCACGTCATCAACGGCCAACACTATTCGGGCGCCGAACGCGTGCAAGACCTGCTGGCGCTCGGCCTGCCTGGGTTGGGCTTCGAAGTCAGCTTCGCCTGCCTCAAGCCGGGGCGTTTTGCGCCGATGCGACAGGCCCAGCAGGCGCCGGTGGTCGAGTTGCCAATGCGATCGCGGCTCGATTTACGGCCCGTCTTGCGTTTGGCGCGGCTGATCCGTCGCGACCGTTATGTCCTGGTACACACGCACACGCCGCGAGCGGCGCTGGTCGGCCGGCTGGCCGCAGCCCTGGCCGGCGTGCCGCAGGTTCATCACCTGCACAGCCCGACGGCCAGCGATTCGACCCGCGGCCGGCAAGACCGATTCAACGCCTGGGTCGAACGACTCAGCCTGACCGGCGTGTTGGGCGTGATCGCGGTATCGCAAAGCCTGGCCGACTATGCCCAAGCGCAAGGCATCGCCCCGGCTCGAATCAGCGTCGTGCCCAACGGAGTGCCGCCGCGCGGGCCGCTGGTCGATCGCGCGCCGCCGCACGGCACATGGACTCTGGGCACCGTGGCCTTGTTCCGGCCGCGCAAAGGGCTGGAAGTGATGTTGGATTCGCTGGCGCTACTTCGCTCGCAAGGATTGGACGTCCATCTTCGAGCGGTCGGCGATTTCGAAACGGCCGACTACGAGCAGAAAATCAAAACGCAAGTCGCACGACTCGAAATCGGCGACCGGGTGCACTGGGTCGGATTTACGCAAGACGTGCCGGCCGAATTCGCGCGCATGGATCTGTTCGTCCTTCCCAGCCTTTTCGGCGAAGGGCTGCCGATGGTGATCCTCGAGGCGATGGCCACCGGGGTGCCGATCGTCGGGACGCGCGTCGAAGGGGTGCCGGAAGCCATTCGTGATGGCCAGGAAGGATTGATCGCGCGGCCCAACGATGCCCAGGACCTGGCGCGCGTGATCGCGCGGTATGTGACCGGCCAGGCCGATTGGTCGCAAATCCGGGTCAATGCGCATCGACGGCAAGCCGAGCGGTTTTCGGATCGCAGCATGGCCGAGGGGGTCGCGCAAGTCTATCGTCAGGTGCTCGAAAAATGATTCAGCGTATCAAATTGTTTGGGTTCGAACTGGACGCGATCGGCATGTCCGAGACCGTCGAGCAGATCTATGCTTGGGTCGCCGGTGGCCAACGGGATTGCCGCTTCGTGGTCACGCCGAATGTCGACCACGCGGTGCTCTATCAACGGAATGCCGGCTTGCGGCAGGCCTATGCCAACGCGTCGTTGGTGCTGGCCGACGGCATGCCGGTCGTGGCCGCCGCGCGGCTCTTGGGTCGCCGTTTGCCGGGTCGGGTGCCCGGCAGCGATTTAGCGCCCGCGTTGTTTACGGCCGCCGCGCGACACGGTGCGTTGCGCGTCTATCTGTTGGGGGCCGGTCCGGGCGTGGCCGAGCGGGCCGCGGTGAACATTAAAGCACGCTGGCCGGCGGTGCACGTCGTGGGAACGTACAGCCCACCGCTCGGTTTTGAACGGGATCGAGGTGAAAATGACAAGATTCTGGCCCAAATTGCGGCCGCGAAACCCGACGTGCTGCTGGTCGGCCTGGGAGCGCCCAAGCAAGAGTTGTGGGTCAATGCCCATCGCCACCAGATCGAAGCGGCCGCGACGCTGTGCATCGGAGCGACCATCGACTTTCTGGCGGGCGAAAAGAAGCGGGCACCACGATGGATGCGCCGCGCGGGCCTGGAATGGCTGCACCGCGTGGCCAGCGAGCCGCGCCGCTTGCTGGGTCGCTACGCGCGCGACGCCTGGATCTTTCCGAGCCTGGTAGCGCGCGAATGGATCGCCACGCTGCGGCCGGCGGCGCACGGCGGATCGCCCAACGGCTAACGCAAATCGCCGCTTCCCGCTACAATCGTCTGGCAGAACCGTGATGCTTTCCCGAGTCTGGCCAGGGATTTGTGGTGCAGCCGAAAAATCTGATTTGCATCGTCGTCGATCGTCTTCACGCGGGCATGATCGGCGCGTATGGAAATAGCTGGGTTCAGACCACCGAGCTGGATCATCTGGCCAGCGCGTCGTTCGTGTTCGATCAAGCCGTGATCGACAGTCCCCGACTCGATCGACTCTATCGCGCTTATTGGCTCGGCCTGCACGCCAGCGCCGCGCAAGATGCGGCGGCCGGAAGAACGACCTTTGCACAGCGGCTTCGCGCGGCCGGCATGCACGCCACGCTGATCACCGATGAACCGGCCGTGGCGGGGCTTCCGGCGGCCGCCGATTTCTCGGAGCAAATCTTCGTCGAACCGCCGGCGGAAGTTCGCACGGCCGAGGACGTTTCCGAAACGCAACTGGCCCGACTGTTCGGCACGGCCACCGATTGGTTGCAAGCGCCGCCACAGGGCTTCTGTCTGTGGGTGCACGCGCGCGGCATGGGCGGAGCTTGGGACGCGCCTTATGCATTGCGCAAACAGCATGCCGATGAAGAAGATCCCGAGCCGCCAAAGTTTTCCGCAGCGCCGGACCGTTGGCTGCCGGACGAGTATGATCCCGATGAGGTTCTGGGCATCGTGCATGCCTATGCCGGCCAGATTTCGCTATTGGATCTGTGCCTCGGCGCATTGTGCGATCATTTGCAGCAAAGCGGTTTGGCCGCGAGCACGCAGTTGACGTTTCTCTCGGCGCGTGGGTTTCCGCTCGGCGAGCATCTCCGCGTCGGGCCGTGCGACGACGCGCTCTATAACGAGACGGTCCAGATCCCCTGGCTGATGCGTTTTCCCGACGGCTTGGGACAATTGGCCCGCAGCCAGGCTTTGATCCAACCGGCCGATTTGTCCGGTACCCTCTTGGAATGGCTCGATTTGGATCGCGGCACACTGGACCAGGGCCGTGCTAGCAGCTTGCTGCCGGTCATTCGCGGAGATGTCGAGGCTCTGCGCGATCGAGCGCTTCTCGTTTCGCATCACGACCGGGCCATCCGCACGCCGGCCTGGCACCTGCGCCAGCCCTTGGCCGGCGCGGCGGAACTGTATGCCAAGCCGAGCGACCGTTGGGAAGTCATTGAAGTGGCTAACCTGTTGCCCGATATCGTGATTGGCTTGCAAACCGCCTTGGCCGAAATGGAGCGAGCCGGTCCGGACGATCCATTGACTCCGCTCTCCGAGCCGCTGGTGACCGAAGCGGATTAAGATGCCAGCAGTTGGCCTCACCAGTCGGCAACAGCCTGCCGCGAAATGTCCCCATCCTCCGCATTCCCTTCCGTCCAGCGCAGCAAGCATCGTCGCGGATCGGGCGTAAATCCGGCATAGGGCGCGATGGGCTAGCTCGATATAATCCCGCTCCCTTCAGCGGAAATCTCTCGTAGTATCAACGACTTAACACGCTAGGCACCGATGGTCGGACAAGGAGGTCCGAAAGCATCGCGCGCGCCGTCTGCGCGTACCGTCTGGGCGATGCCCTGGCTGTGTCGCGCTGCGCTTCTGGCTTTGTGCCTGGCGTGTCTTCCGGCGTCCCAGATTCTTGCGGCCGACGCGGTCTTGCAACTGCGGATTGCCTGGGGTGGCGGCGCCGAACGAATCTGGCAAGGCTCGATTCGGCTCAGCGCTGGCCGATTCTCCGGACTCCAGCCGCTCGGCATCGAAGCCGACGAGCCCGGCTCGATCTGGCTCGCTGAACAAGGAATCGAAATCCAACAGCGCAGCCTGCGCGCCTACGACGGCGTGGACGTGCTGGTCACTGCCGATTTGGATGCCAGGCTCGTCATCGCATTGGCTAGCGAGTCCGGTGAAGCGGCCCAACCGACGGAAATCCCGCTGCGGACCCTGGTAAGTCAATCGCATAACAACTCGCTGGATGACACCGGGAATCGCCTGTTGGTTTCGCGGTCGCCGAGCGATCGCCTGCGAATTACCTTCGACCGCGATCACCTCGTCTTCGTACCGGGTGAAATGTTTTCGTTTCAGCTACAGCAGGATTTGCTCGACGTCAGCGTTCCGGAATTGCGTTTTCAAGCCCAGATCACCAGCAACCCCGGCGGACAGAGGATTTGGTCCGAAGAATATGCCGCGGGCGATGAGGGAACCGCGACTTCCGTGACCCTGAAGGTCCCCGACGAGGAGGGTGTTTACGACCTCACGATCGCCGCCGCGCAGTCGTCGCGTTTCCGCCGGTTGCGACCGCATGAGCCCGTGGCCGAACGCAAGATCCAGTTCGTCGTGCTCCACCAACGTCCCCAGCTCGAAACCGGCCAAGGCCCCCCGTCGCGCGTCGTCGAGATCAATCCGGTGAATCCGCGCTGGTGGGAGCGGTTCGGCAATTTGCCGTTGATCCCGGGATTGCGCAAAGGACCCTTGGGCAATGGCGACGCCGCGACTTGGGAGCATCCCCAGTTGGGCCCGATGATTCAATTGGGACCCGGCGGAGCCGCGCCCAATATCAGTTGGGAGGCTTATCCCCTGCCGATCAACAACCCCGGCCAGGTCCATATCCTGGAGATCGAATATCCCAGCGACGTGCCGCAAGCCATGGGCATCAGCCTGTTGGAACCGAACGCGGCCGGCGCGGTGACGCCGATCGGGCTCGACTCCGGCGTGTACGTCTCGGACGAAGAGGCCGAAAGCCCTCCGCGCATGGCCCGGCATCGCGTCATCTTTTGGCCGCGCACCAAAACGCCGCTGCTGCTGATCACGAACCGCCGCCCCGGCTCGCGGGCCGTGTACGGAAAAATCGCGGTTCTCAGCGGCACGCATTCCAAGTTTTCGGCGCTCTCGCTCAAACGGCCCGACGTCGGCAATCTGTTGCCTCCCGCGTTCGCGGACAGTCGGCGGCCGGAACGCCTGTGGGCCGGATACATGGATCGCCCTCTGTTTCCGGAAAACTTTTCCGCGCCTGAGGCACTCGACGCCAGCAGTCACCGCAGCCTCGACGATTGGAACACGTTCTACCAGGGCGGCATTCGTCTGGTGAAGTATTTGAAGCACGTCGGCTACGGTGGGTTGATGATGTCGGCATTTGCCGATGGCAGCACGATCTACCCCAGCCAGATCGTCGAGCCAACTCCGCGATACGACACCGGGGTGTTCTTTGCGACCGGCCAGGATCCGCAGCGCAAAGACGTGCTCGAGCTGCTGTTTCGGTTGTTCGACCGCGAGGGCTTGATGTTGATGCCCGCGCTGCAATTCGCCTCGCCGCTGCCGGAACTCGAGGCGATCAAGCGGGCAGGCGGCCCGCAGGCGGTGGGCATCGAATGGATCGGCGCCGACGGAAAGCCCTGGCTCTCGGGCGTCACGCCGCGCCAAGGGCTCGCGCCCTATTACAACCTGCTTGATCCGCGCGTTCAGGAAGCCATGCTCAGAGTAGCCGGCGAGCTGACCGCCCGCTATGCGACCCACGATTCGTTCGGCGGCCTGGCGCTGCAATTGTCGCCCGACGGGTACGCGCAACTGCCCGGCGAAGACTGGGGGTATGACGATCAAACCATCTCTCGCTTCGAAAGCGATACCAAGACGCGCGTGCCCGGCACGGGCGCGCAGCGCTTCGCCGCGCGGGCCAGATACCTGAGCGGTCCGGGCCGCACGGCCTGGCTGGAGTGGCGGGCCAACGTGGTGGCCGACTTTCATCGCCGCCTGCAGAACGACGTCGGCAGCCGGCACGAGGGCGCCAAGCTCTACCTGGCCGGCGGCACCATGCTCGAGAATCGACAAACACAATTCCGCTTACGCCCCACCTTGCCGCGGCGCACCAAGCTCGACGAGGCGCTATTGGAGTTGGGCATTCACGCGCAATCGTATCGCGATCCGGACGGCGCCGTGCTGTTGCGACCGCAACATCTGCGCCCCAGTTTAGGCGCGCAGCCGGCCCAGGCCGCGGACGCAGAGATCTATCTTGCGCCGGAAATGGATAAACTGTTTTCCAATCAACCCGAACCGGCCCATCTATTTTATCACGAACCGCAAAAGGCGCGCCTCGTAAGCTTTGACGCCAAGAGCCCTTTCGGGGCCGCCAATACCTATACCTGGCTGGTCTCGCAAATGTCGCCGTCGAACGACCGCAATCGCCGCCGCTTTGCTCACAGCCTGGCGATCTCCGACACGCAGGAAGTTTTTGATGGGGGCTGGCTCCTGCCGCTGGGGCAGGAAGATGCGCTGAAGGACCTGGTAAGCGTCTATCGACTGCTGCCAGGGGAACATTTCGAAACGGTAGCCGGAGAATTTCAGCCGGTCACGATGCGGACGTTGAACCACGATCGCCAGACCTATCTTTACCTGGTGAACGATTCGCCCTGGGACGTTAGCATCTCGATGCAATTGGATCTGCCGCCCAACGGCAAGCTGGAGAAACTAGGCGAAAGCCGCGGCATCGGACCGCTGGTGCGCTCAGCAGGCGGAACCAGTTGGAAGGTCGCGCTGCGCCCGTACGATCTTGTCGCCGCGCGTTTTTCGACTCCCAACGTCCACGTGCGTAATCCCAAGGTGTCGCTCTCCGACCAGGTGATTCGCTCGTTGCAACACAAAATCGAAGACCTCGTTGCGCGCGTCGCCGCTTTGGGCAATCCCCAGCCGATCAGCGTGCTGGAAAACCCAGGCTTCGAGACCTCGTCCGCCGGCGACCCTGTTCCCGGTTGGACCCCCAACGCCGCGCCGGGCGGCTCGGTCGTCGTCGACACCCAACAGAAACACAGCGGCGCGCAATCGCTGAAACTGGCCGGCACTGGCCAACGGGTTAGTGTAACCAGCGCGCCGTTTGAGCCGCCCAGCACCGGACGGCTGGCGATCGAAGTCTGGTTGCGAATCGCCGATCCTCGGCAGCAGCCCTCGGTGCGGATCGGCGTGGAAGGCGACCTGCGCGACGGCAAATTCGAGCCCTACGGGAACATCCCACCGGTGGGCGCCGGTGCCGCCTCTCCCGACGACTGGATGCGTTACGCCTTTCAACTCGATAATCTACCGAGCGAAGGGCTTACCGCCCTGCGGATCCAACTCGAATTGCTCAACGCCGGCGAAGTGTGGGTCGATGACGTGCAAGTTTTCGACTTGTCGTTCAGCGAACCGGAACGGCTGGAACTTTCCAAGATGATCAGTCTGGCCAGCGTGCAGTTGGAAAAAGGCCAGGTCGCGGATTGCGCGCGGCTGTTGGAGGGATATTGGCCCCAGTTTCTCGTGGCCAACGTGCCGCTGATGAACGGAGCGCAAGCACGGCTGATTCAGCGTCCGCGCAACGCGCGTACGCCCGCGGTCGCGCCGCCGAAAAAACCAACCGTGCTTGAGAATCTGAGGACTTATCTGCCCCGTCTGCAGAGATAAACCTGGCAGCCGCCGCGGTCGGCCGACGGACTGCGCCTAGCCAGGTGGCCAGTTCAACGCCCGGCCTCCGAGCAAGTGAAAATGCAAATGATCGACCGATTGACCTGCGTCCGGACCACAATTGACCACCACGCGATATCCGCCGTCGAGCCCCAATTGCCTGGCGAGTTTCCGAACGACCAGGATCAAATGCCCGATCAACGGTGCATCTTCGTCGGCGGCCGCGTCGAGCGAGGGAATCTCCTTCTTGGGAATCACGATCACGTGCGTCGGCGCCTGGGGCGCAATGTCGTGAAACGCCAGGCACAACGCGTCCTGGTACACGATGCGGGCCGGAATCTCGTTGTCGATGATGCGTTTGAAAATCGTCTTTTCGGCCACGTAGAATTCTCCTCTCCAGAATACGTCCCGCGACTGCCCTGATGGAAATCTACGGCTCGAGCGCGGTCTGGTCCAAGACGATGCCTTCGTCCACCAGCAGCATGGGAATATCGTCCATGATCGGGTACAGCACGCTTCGGTCGGCTCGCAAAAGTCCGCCTTCCAGCGGCGTCTTGAGCTTCTCACCGGCCCTGTTGTGCAACTGACCCAGCCCGATCGCGCGGTTTACCTTGGCTATCAAGTCGCTGCTAGCAATGCTGAGCGAGGAGCGGTTTTCTGGGCAGACCAGCATCTTCAACAGTTCGGCGCGAATCATCGTTGGTTACCGGCAATTTGTCGTGGGATGAAGAAAGTATCGACGCGCTACGCCCTCGCCGCCAATGCCCCCAGAGTGCCGCATTGGCCGCGCCTTTGCAAGGGCCCCCAACGGGTTTTCCGTTGTTTTGTGTTTGGCATTCTCAAGGGATTGGAGCGGTGACACCGATAACAAGACGAGGGACCCATTTGACGAACAAGAATCCTTCAGTGCCGATCGTCTCCGCCACATCGGGTCCAGCGTATTCGCCAGCGGAACACAGTTGAGGGAATCTGTGATGACCCACGCAAAATCGATCACCGCCGCGCTCCTGTTGAGCGCGCTGGCTGCGTCCGGCTTACAAGCACAAGACGTCCGGTATTTCGAAAAAGACGGTATCCGATATCAGGAAACCCGGCAAGTCCTGCAAAGGCCGATTACCGAGACCCGCTATGAGCAGCGCGAAAGCACCATCATGCGCGAGCGGTACACGACCGACATGCAAGAAGTGCAACGCACGTATCAGGTGCCTGTCACCGAACAGCAATGGGTGCCCGGGTATCAACGAACTTGGAACCTGTTTGCCCCGCCCGTGCTGTCATATCGGCTGATGCCGATCACACGGTGGGAAATGCGCAGCGAAACGGTGCGGATACCGGTGACGAAGCGCGAAGTGATCCCAGAAAAGCAAGTGCAGCAGATTCCGGTCACCAACACGCGATTGGCCGAAGAGGAAATCGTTCGCCGTTCTCCGCTAGGCACCGTCACCAATGGCACGGCCGCGGTCGCCCGCAGCGACACAAGCTCGAGTTCCAACTCTGATCTGAACTCGAACAATGACGGGCCTCGCGACGATTCGCAAGACCAGATCTCGCGCCGCCGCTAGACCCTTGGCTGGGCGTGAAGCACGTCTCGCAAAACGACAAACGCGGAGCCAACCGGCTCCGCGTTCGTGTTTGGAAACGCACCAGCTCGTCCAGAATCAGGTCGGTGACATTTTCGCCGGGGGTTGCATCTTGGCGCGGCGAGGCGTCTTGGAAGTCCCCCATTCCTTGGTCAACGTTTCGAAGACTTCCGGAGACTCGTAACGAATGACATTCTTGCCTTCCGGCATGGGGCCAATCAATCCACGCAATAACGGAAGGCCACGCAATCCCAAATCGGTGCTGCAATCATCCACCCCGATTTGCGTGTGCACTCTCAACAACGATTCTTGCTTGCTATATTCGCGAATGTGAAGCTTGCCATCGGTGCCGCGCGTAACGATACGAAACGTGTCTTTGATCATGGAAAGTTGGTCCGTCGGTTGGGCTATCGTGGGAAGGCCGCAAAGGCAGGTATCGGCAGCCGAACCGCGGCGGCGGCAAGCATTCTCCGCCGGGCGACACAGCGATTCAGACCGCAAGAACCGGCACATACGCCCCGCAAGCGCGAGACGGTACGGCCGGATTGGCAGGCGTGCGGATCGGACGAATTGGCGCGGTTCGGAGGGCTAGTCGGCGGTGGCCGCCAGCGGTTTTTCCGAGGCTGCCAGCCGTACGGTTTGCAGCAACATCTGCAACAATACGTGCAGATCCGTGTTGGTCATGATGCCCACGGGCTGCTCGTTCTCGAGGATCGGCAGGCAGCTAATGCCTTGGTCGATCATGATGCCGATCGCTTCGGCGATCGGCGTGCGCGAAGTAACCGTCACCAAATCCGTGCTCATCAGATCGCGAGCCAT
The DNA here is from genome assembly GCA_041499515.1 of Planctomycetia bacterium. Classification (GTDB taxonomy): domain Bacteria; phylum Planctomycetota; class Planctomycetia; order Pirellulales; family PALSA-1355; genus PALSA-1355. The sequence goes on from JBGQKM010000031.1 coordinate 27,644, forward strand.
GATCTTGGACAACTTTTCCTTGTCGGCCTTTTCCGGTCCGAGACTCCGCAGCACGTCGCGATCGCTGATCACGCCCACCAGTTGGCCCTGTTCGTCGTTGACCAGCAAATGACGCAGGACTTTGGCGTGGATGGTTCGTACCAGGTCCAGCACGTTGGTTTGTGCCGAGACGCAGATCGGCCGGGCCGTCATGATCTGGCTGACCACCAAGTCGCCTTGCCGTCGGCCGTCCTGCAGGGCTTCGAGGATATCGAGCACTTGCGCGCGCTTCATTTCGACGCGGTCCATAGAATATTGGCTCCCAGGGTACCCGATTCGCCTCGTGGCATGGCTCCACTAGTCCCAAGCCCAACGGAACTTTAGGTCGGTCCAGGTCGTAAAGCAAACGACCGCCGCGATAAGCCACGAATCGGACGACCCGAAACTTTCAGCAACGTCGGCTTTGCCGACTTTTCGGGCAAGAAGGATCGTTTGGGGGCAGCCCTGCCCAAGCGTACCACAGTTGCCAGTTGGGCCAGTTGAAGGTAAATTTACGATTTGAAGGAGGGTAAGCGAACTGGCCAGCGGCCTGACTCGAAATCAGGTGCCCCGCAAGGGGTTGTGGGTTCGAATCCCATGCCCTCCGCTTGTGCTTCAAGCCGTTTTTGCAAGCAGCTGGTAACACTGCACTTGCGACGATGGCTTTTTTCATGCGCGGACTACTGGGGCAATCACTGGGTCAATCACGGGTGTTTTCGACTCCGACGATCAGGAAGTTTGCCGGCTCGGC
>JBGQKM010000032.1:0-28401 GCA_041499515.1 Planctomycetia bacterium
ACCGCGGAGGAACACTACAACTACTGGACCGGCTTCACGGAGAAAACGCCGTTTCTGGACGGCATCATCATTGATGAGTTCATCGTCAATAATCCGATCCGCGAATGGCTCAGGGAAATCACCCCTGAGCGCCAACAGAAGTTTGACGAGGAGCGAGCCCAGTACCCGATCTACGAAGACGCTTTCCGGAAAATTCGTGCGGATCAGCGATTTCGAGACAAGATGGTCTATGCCTACATAGGGGGCAGCGGCAAGAAGCTGAACCAGGAAATTATCGGCCCCACATTCGTCCATAGCATCCTGGACCGCGACTTTCGTATCGGCCTCGAACGCTACATCTTCGAAGTCTCGAGCGAACAGAAATCCAAAGACGTCCTGCAATCGTTCGTCGACGGGATTACCGATTGGGTCGCCAAGGAGCCGACTGTTCGAGAGCAGATGGTGCTGACGTTCGGGCTATTTTCCATGCCTCCCGGCGGAATCAACAAGCAGCCCAACGTCGATTACCACGTCTGGATGGATCAGCAGATGAACGTTGTCGCCAATCATCCCGTGATGGCGGGCATGGCAGGTCTGAATTGGTGGACCTCACTGCAAGCCGACGAGGAAACGGTCCGCTTCGTGGGAAAACTGTACCGTCACTATGCCATCGAAGGCAAAAAAGAGCTGTTGACGACGGACCCGCTCTTTCTCACGCACGTGCAGAACGCCGATTTCGAGAAGCAGCTCGAAGGCTGGACGCTGCACGCAGCCGAAGAGGGAAGCATTCAAGCGAAGAGCTTCCCCCGCTACGGCCGCATCGAAGGCCGCTACATGGGACTGGGCCGCCCGGCCGATCCCGAACATATCGGTGACACCTTTCTGTGGATGAAACGCAGCGAGAAGGGTCCCAATACGTTTTCACGAACGATCAAAAACCTCGATCCGGGCAGGCTCTACTCTTTGAAGATGTTTTCCTGTGATTACAACGACCTGATAAATCCCAAGAAGAAGGCCGTCGATGAGGCAAACAAGTTCAGCGGACGCGTTACTCTGGAGGGCGTCGAGGTGGATGCAAACAGGTCGTTTGCGGAAATGTATGCCTCTTCACCCGAGCCCCCGATTCCTGTCTGGATTACCTACCACTGGAAAGTCTTCCGCGCGGTACAGCCAACCGCGACGCTGATCGTCTCGGACTGGCCAAGCGACAAGGAAGCCTCGGGCACTTTTGGCCAGGAACAGATTTTCAACTTTTTGGAGATTCAACCGTATCACGAATGACCGGGCCAATTTTCCGTCGCATCTCGGCCTGGCCGAACTCGTGCGGAGGATGTCGGCCTCTTACTCGTTGACGTAAGTTTCCAGGAAGCGCGCCAAGCGGTGGAAGTCAGAATCGGGCTCGACGTAGCGGACCATGGTCACGAGTGTCTCAGGGTCAATCAACTGATCGAAAGGGACGTAGTTCAAATCGAGTTGTCCCGACACCGAGACCATCACTCCGTTGAGGCGTTCTTCGACCAGGGCTCGATAGGCGCCGACACCCAATTGGCTGCCCAGCATGACGTCGAACGCATGGGGCGGCGCGCAGCGGGCCTCGTAGCCGAGTTGCAAACCCCTGACTTTGCGCTGACGTCCCGTTTGGGCCTGATATTTTTCGGCCACCAGGCGAGAAAACAGCCGGCTCAAGTTGAGTTGCGAGATGGCGATGTGTCCGTGTTCGTCGCGCGACACACCGTGCAAATAATTCATCGGCAGGTATTCGGCCAGCCCCTCGGCCATCACGATCACGCCGAATTCCTTGCCTTCGGCTTCTTCGCGCACGCGCATCGTGGCCACGATCCGTTTCACGACTTCCTCGACGTTCATCACGGCGCGGGTGCCCTTTTCGCCGCTGGTGGGATCGACGATTTCTTCGGTTTCGCGGAATTTTCCGGTCAGGTCCTCGACGCTGATCACCAGGCTTGCCTCGCCGGCCATCGCGGCGCCGTAAGCCAGCCAACCGGCGCTGCGGCCCATGGTTTCGGCCAGGTAGTAGGTACGACCGGCTTCGGCGTCGGCCAGCAGGCTGCGGATTTCGCTGGCCAGCGTGTCGACGGCCGTGAAATACCCGAACGTGAAGTCGATGCCCGAGTAGTCATTGTCGATGGTCTTGGGCAGGTGGACGATCGGGATCCGCGGTTCGCCCTCGGCCAGGCGATCCTGGAACAGCTTGAATTTGTTGGCGGTTTTCAGCGTGTCGTCGCCGCCGATCGAAACTAGCGCGTCGACCCCCAACGAACGCAGCGCGTCATACACGGTGCGCAGCGGCGCCACGCGTTCCGGCTCGGCCAGGTGCGAGGGGTGCGAAACGTAAACGCCCGGATTGGTCCGTGCCGTGCCGATCAAGATACCTTGCGAATTGCGCGTTCGTCGCAGCACTTTCTGGTCGAGCTCGATATAGTCGCGTCCCAATTCCAATGGCCAGTTTTCGCCGTAATCGATCAGCCGCGCATAGCCATTCATGATTCCGATCACTTGGATGTCATTGCGCAGGAACGAATTGGCGGCCGTCGAGATCACGGCGTTGGCCGCCGGCGCCGGTCCGCCGGCAAACAGAATCGCCACGCGGCGAATATGGGTCACAGTTTTTGGAGGACGGGATAAAGTCATGAACGCTGCTCCACGAAAGTAGGCTGTCGATCTGCGAACCCGGGAGGGGAGTCGCGCCGGGATGGCCCCGGTGCACACTCGCTTCCCCGCGCGCTCGCGGTGGGCGGATCTCGTTCTATTGTGTTAAGCCGCTTCGTTCGACGAAAGTGGTGTCGACCCGTCCCTCGACAAATGCCGCGTGTCGCAGGATCTCGCGGTGCAAGCTCACCGTGGTTTGGATGCCCTCGATCCGTAGCTCGTCCAGAGCCCGCAACATGCAGCCGATCGCCTCGCGGCGCGTCGCCTGATGCACAATCAACTTTCCGACCATCGAATCGTAGTGAGGCGAGACCAGGTAGCCTGGGTGGACGTGCGAGTCAAACCGCACGCCGAATCCGCCGGGCACATACAGCCGTTCGATTTTTCCGGGCGACGGTTGAAAATTCTTTTGGGGATCTTCGGCGTTGATCCGACATTCGATCGCCACGCCCCGGGCCACGATATCCGACTGCCGGAACGAAAGCGGTTCACCGGCGGCAATGCGGATTTGCGCCTTGATCAGGTCGATCCCGGTGACCATCTCCGTCACCGGATGCTCCACCTGGATGCGGGCGTTGACCTCAATGAAATAATAATTGCCTTCGCTGTCGACGATGAATTCGACGGTGCCCGCGTTGGTGTATCCGGCGGCCTTGATCAACCGCACGGCCGCGTCGCACATGTTGACGCGCGACTCGGGTGAGAGGTGCGGCGAGGGGCTCTCTTCGATCAGCTTTTGATGCCGCCGTTGCGTCGAGCAATCGCGCTCCCACAGATGCACCACGTTGCCATGCTGGTCGGCCAGGATTTGCACTTCGACGTGGCGCGGGTGCTCGATATATTTTTCCAGGTAGACGCTTCCGTCGCCAAAGGCCGCCTCGGCCTCGGTGCGGGCCTGCTGCAGGGCCGCCTTGAGGGCCAGATCGTTTAGCGCCACGCGCATCCCCCGCCCGCCGCCGCCGGCCGACGCCTTGACTAGCACCGGAAAGCCGATTTCGTGGGCCACGCGCAGCGCCTCGGCCTCTTCGACGATCAATCCGATACTGCCCGGCACGACCGGCACTTCGGCGTCGCGCGCTAATTTGCGGGCCGCGTTCTTGTCGCCCAAGCGGGCCATGGCCTCGGGCGTCGGTCCGATGAAGTCGATCTTGCAACTGCGGCAGACTTCGTTGAAGTGCGCATTCTCCGAGAGAAAGCCGTAGCCGGGATGGATCGCCTGCACGTTGCCGATTTCGGCGGCGCTAATCACGCGATCGATTTTGCGGTAGCTTTCGGCCCCTTTGGCCGGCCCGACGCAAAAGGCCTCGTTGGCCAGTTCAAGGTACGCCGCGCCCCGGTCGGCCTCGCTGAAAATCGCCACCGTCTCGATACCCAACTCCCGGCACGCGCGGATAATGCGCAGCGCGATTTCGCCGCGATTGGCTACCAGGATTCGCTTATACATCAATCCACTCGTTTCTGACGCACAACGCTCGGACGGCCGAGGAACATCGCGAGAGAGCGGCGGGCGGGCTACTTGTGAGGATCGACCTTGAACAGCGGCTGCCCAAATTCCACCGGCTCGCCGTTATCGACTAGCACGGCCACCACCTGGCCCGAGACTTCGGCGGGAATCTCATTGAAGACCTTCATGGCTTCGATGATGCAAACCGTGGCCGTGGGGCCGATATGATCGCCCACTTTGACAAACGCCGCCGCTTCGGGACTCGGCGAGACGTAGAAGGTGCCGATCATGGGGCTTTTAATCACCACCAAATCTTCTTCCGCCTTGGCGACCGAGACTGCATCGCCCGCGGCTGCTCCACTGGCGGAACCGGCGGCGGGCCGCAGCGGGCCGACGGTGACCACTGGCTCGCCCCCTTTGCGCAATCGAATGCGCTGATCGGCCTGACGCAAGTCGATTTCCGCCAACTCGTGTTCGTTCATCAATTCCACAAGCCGGCGAATTCGCTTCACGTCGAAAATATCGCCCTGACTGGAGCCGGAGCCGGCCATCATTGTTTCTCCCAGGTATTGCGTTCCCGGTGGCTCGCGCCCCGGGCAGATCGTTGAAATGAAACGCCTGGACGGGTGTCAGTGCACAAGGGCGTCTTCCCACTGTTTGCCGAGCGTGGTGAGGACCTGGCAGCCACCCTTGGTGACCAGCACGTCGTCTTCAATGCGGACACCACCCCAACCAGGCAAGTAGATTCCCGGCTCGACCGTGACCACCATGCCCGGCTCGAGCTTTAGGTGCACCTTGGCGGCAAGTCGAGGCGCTTCGTGGATTTCCAGGCCGATGCCATGTCCCAAGCCGTGCCCAAAATTCTTTCCGAAGCCGGCTTTCGCAATGACGTTCCGGGCGACGTGGTCGACCTCGTGACACGAGAGACCCGGCCGGATTGCGGCAATGGCTTGCTCCTGCGCCGACAACACAACTCTATATATCCGTTCGAGTTTGGGCGAGATTTTACCGGTCACTAAAACCCGCGTCAAGTCGCTCTTGTACAGCCCGCCATCGGCTCCCCAGTCGACCAGCACGAAGTCGTCGGCGCCGATTTTCTGATCGGTCGGCCGGGCATGCGGTAGTGCTGCGCGCGGGCCCACGGCCACGATCGACGGAAAGCTGCAACTCTTACCGCCGTAAAGTCTTATCTGATTTTCCAGCTCGTCGGCCACTTCCTTTTCCGTACGCTCCGGACGTAGCGAAGCCCGCAGGACCTGGAAGGCTCGCTCGGCAAACCAAATCGCACGGCGGATTTCGGCCACTTCGTCCTTGTCTTTGAGGATGCGAAGTTTTTCGACCAGGTCGGTCGTGCTGACCAGCTCGGTCGTCGGCAGGGCCTTGGTGATCTGGTCACTCAGAGCCACGGTCATCGAATTGCCTTCGATGCCAAGCCTGCGCGCATGGCCTTGCCTGGCAATTTGGGCCACGCTTTGGACCATGCCCACGCCCGGCGGGCGGATCGAGGCTTCCAAGCCAGGGCACTCTTGTTCCAATTGGGTCGTGTAACGCGGATCGCTGACCATGACTTCCTCCTTGTCCAGCAACAACAAGTAGCTGTCGTCGCCGGTGAAGCCGGTCAGATAGGTGACATTGGTAAAATTCGTAATCAGCAGGGCGTCGATTCCCGCTTTGCGAAAATGGCGGCGTAGTTTGTCGCGTCGGGCGGCGTAGCGGCTCATGGAAGTTTGGCGATCTGGGGAAAGAATCGTGATTCCGGTAGCCAATTGCTAACATTGGCCCGGAGTTCTGGCAAGCCTGAAACCCAGGGTAGGGCCGCGTTTTGAGGACGATTATGAGGTTTTCGACTCGGGCAAGAACTGGCCGGAGTTTGGAGCGGTCGCATGCCGACGATTCTGGCGTTACTATAAGAAGGATGAATACACGAGAGCTCGAACAACTGGCCAAGCAGCTTCTGGAAGGCACGCTGGTGCTGGAAGACTTCATGATCCAGGCTTCGCATCCCGCGACGGCCGATCTGGCCGAGGCACAAATCGACTTGGATCGCAAACGGCGTTGTGGCTATCCCGAAGTCGTCTACGGCCATGGCAAGACGGTCGCGACGCTGGCGAAAATCTTCGATCGTCTTACGGCCGAAGGGGTCGACGTGCTGGCCACGCGCATTTCCGCCGAACAAGCCGCACAGCTCGCCGGCCATTTTCCTTCGGCCCGCTATCATCCTGTCGCCAAGACTTTTCGCATCCCGCTGGCCGAGTCGAACGGCCAGCCGGCCAAACGTCAGGGGCACGTGGCGATTATCACGGCCGGCACCAGCGATTTGCCGGTAGCCGAAGAGGCGCGCGAGACGCTGCTATGGATGGGCGCGCACGTGACGATGATTTTTGACGTCGGCGTCGCCGGCCCGCACCGCCTGCGCGAACATCTGCATGAGTTGGAGCACGCCGACGCGGTGGTGGTGATCGCCGGCATGGAAGGCGCGTTGCCGAGCGTCGTGGGGGGCTACGTTTCGTGCCCCGTGATCGCGGTGCCGACCAGTGTCGGCTACGGCGCCAACTTGGGCGGTTTCACGGCCCTGTTGAGCATGCTCAACAGTTGTGCCGCCAACGTGACGGTGGTGAACATCGACGCGGGTTTCAAGGGCGCCTACGTGGCCGGATTGATTGCGTCGCGCGCCGTCCGGTCGGAAAACAGAAACGCGTGACGCGACAGCCCGAATCTGCCATGAGCCATCCGGACGGAAGCTCGACACCGCTGCCCCGCCTTACGCCACGACAGCCCGAGAGCCACAAGGGCGATTTTGGCCGCGCGCTGCTGATTGGCGGCTCGCAAGGCATGGCCGGCGCAATCGCGTTGGCAGGCATGGCCGCATTGCGCAGCGGTGCGGGCCTGGTGAAACTTGCCACGCCGAGCCTTTGCCAGCCGACGGTCGCGGGGTTCGAGCCGAGCCTTATGACGCTGGCGTTGCCGTGCGACCGCGATGGTCGCATTGCAGCCGCGGCCCTGCCGATCCTCGGCGAGGCCGCCGCGCAGGCCACCGTCGTGGCTTGTGGGCCAGGGCTGGGACGCGGCGACGGGTCGGTCGAAGTGGTCGGCTGGCTCTATCGGAATTTGACGCAGCCCTTGGTGGTCGACGCCGACGGACTTTATGCGCTGGCGCAACGGCCGGACGTGTTGGATAAAGCCCAGGGACCAAGAATCTTTACGCCGCACGCCGGCGAATTCGCCCGCTTGATTGGGCGCGAAAAGATTTTGCCGGAGGAGCGCGAACACCTGGCGCGAGACTTGGCCCGGCGCAGCGGAGCCGTCGTCGTGCTCAAGGGGCATCGCACGGTGGTCACCGATGGCCAACAGCTTTCGCTCAATCCCACCGGCAATCCCGGCATGGCCACTGGCGGCACGGGCGACGTGCTGACCGGGATCATCACGGCTCTTCTATGCCAGCGGCTCGCGCCCTATGATGCCGCGCGGCTGGGCGTCTACGTCCACGGACTCTCCGGCGATCTGGCGGCGGACGACCTGGGCCAGGTCTCGCTGATTGCCAACGATCTGATCGCCTATTTGCCGAAAGCCTGGCAGAAAGTGTCGTAAGGCTGGCGTCCGAGAGAAGCGGACAGTTTTTCGGCGGCGTGCTCGGAGCGCTTTAGCGAGCTCGGCCGGCCCGGCGCGAGCCGGTCCCGGACGACTTGCCGTTGCCGTCGATCGTCGCCGCCGCTGAACGTTCCTGTGGTGCTTCGTCCCACTCGACACTCAGCGACGTGTCGAACACTTTTTCGAACAGTTTGCCGCGTTTGCGCGCCCCCCAGATATCAACCTCCGGGAACTGCCTGGCGGCCACGCGCAGCAGCATGTCGTTTTTCTTGCCCCCGGTCACCGTCACGCCGGTGATTTGTTGCGTGTTGCTGCGATCCAATCCGCCGGCCACGCGTAAGATCGCGGCCATCTGGCGAACGCGCTGTTGATCGCGGGACGAAAGCTGCCGGAAATTGGCGTGCTTGCGCTTGGGAGCGGCGCCGCGATGATAACGGGCCACATTGGCGATCAACTCCAACTCGCTGGGCTGAAAGCCTTCCAACCGGCTATGCAGAATCAGGTGATAACTGTGCTTGTGATGCTGATCGTAATTGATCAGATAGCCTACGTCTTGCAACCTGGCCGCCGCTTCCAAAAGCGGTCGATCCAGCGGAGGCAGTTGATACGCGTCGGTCAACTGCGTGAATATCGAGCCGGCCAGGGCGGCCACGTGCCGGCTGTGGGCCATTTCGCAACCGCAACTGGCGGCCAGTCGCTCAAGCGCCGCGTCGCGATCGTGCGGCTTCTCGACCGCCAGGCCCAGCGACCGATCGATCATGTTCAGCAGCAGGCCGTCGCGGACGCCGCGGTTGTGGACCTGCACCGTGTTGACCTCCAGACGATCCATGATGCGGTCGACGATCGCCAGCCCGGCAACGATGATATCGGCCCGATCGGGACTCAAGCCCGGCACGCTGGCGCGATCCTTGAGCGGAATTTTTCGCAGCCGGTCGAGCAGGTGGCGCACTTCGGCTCGACTGACCTGGTATCCGCGGACCGGCATACCGTTTTGTCCTTTGGCGGCCATGACCATGGTCGCCAGGCTGGTAAACGTACCGCCGGAGCCGAACAGCATATGCGGCACGAACACCCGATTCTTGGTGTGTTTGCGCAAGTGACGGTCGATGCCGGCCAGAAGTTTTTCAAAGCCCTCGGCCGTGGCGGATTCGGTGTAGAGTTCGCTCAATCGCACCGCGCCCAATTGCGTGGTGTACACCGCTTCCACGAGATTGCCATAGGCCAACACGATCTCAGTGCTACCGCCGCCGATATCGACCACAGCCATGTGTTGGTTGCTCAGATCGAAGGCCCGCTGCACGCTGGCGAAGGCCAGGCGGGCTTCTTGCTGGGCCCCGATGATCTCAATCTCGATTCCCAACTCTTCGCGTGCCCGACGGCAGAACTCCTCGCCGTTGGTGGCTTCGCGGACCGCGCAGGTGGCGATGGTCTTCAACTCGGTAATCTGAAAGCCCTCGGCGATCTGCTTCATCCGCCGCAGGGCGGCCAGCGACTTTTCGATCGCTTGCGGATCGAGCCGGCCTGTTTTTCCAAGCTTTTCGCCCAGGCGGGTTGTCTCCTTTTCCTCATCCAAAATCCGGTAGTTTCCACCACGCAGCGGTTCGGCCACGATCAGCCGGATGCTGTTCGTGCCGATGTCGATCGCCGCCAGGCGATAGACGAGGTCGGGAGAGAGAAAAAATTGTTTTTCGTCCATGGAATTTTCCGTCGTGGCAACGGTGCCGTGATGCATGCGCAAGGATAGCATACGGCATGCCAGCTAGGCGAGCCGGACCGTCGGTTTCCGTACGGTCATTGCCCGCTAAAACTCGACCGCGCCGGGTTGGTTGGGCGTCTGGACCGTCTGCGCGCGAATCCGCGCGATTCGACCTGCGAGTCCCTCGTCGGCGGTTGACCGAGGCGGCCCGGCGGCTGCATAATTTGAGTTTGTGTCCGGCCCTTTCCCTTACATTTTCCCGTCACGATTGTGAAGCTGATTCGCCAAGTAACCCATCTGCCCGGTGAGCTGCGCTGCGGGGCGGTGGCGATTGGGAATTTTGACGGGGTGCACCGTGGCCACGCGCGGATTGTGAAGCGCGTGATCGAACAAGCGCGCGAGCTGGGCGGCCCGGCCCTGATTTTCACCTTCGATCCGCACCCGGTCCGCCTGCTGCGTCCGACCGAGGCCCCGCCGCCGCTGACGTGGACCGATCGCAAAGCCGAGTTGTTGGCCGAGTTGGGGATCAACGCCATGATCGTTTATCCAACCGACGAAGCGCTGCTGCAACTGACGCCGCGAGAATTCTTTCAACGTATCGTTCGCGAGCAACTCGACGCCCGGGCGATGGTCGAGGGCCCCAATTTCTTTTTTGGCCACGGCCGCGCCGGGACGATTGACGTGTTGCGCCAATTGACGACCGAATCGGGCATCCGCCTCGACGTGGTCGACCCGCTGGTGGTCGACGGAGAATTCGTCTCCAGCTCGCGCGTTCGCCGACTGCTGGGCGAAGATCGCGTGCTGGAAGCCGGGCAATTGCTCACGCAGCCCTATCGAGTCCGCGGCATGGTGGTGCATGGAGCGGGCCGGGGAGTCCAACTCGGGTTCGGCACGGCCAATCTCGACGCGATCGATACGCTGCTGCCCGGAACAGGCGTTTACGCCGGCCGCGGATTCGTGAACAATACCCGTTGGCCCGCCGCGATCAACATCGGCCCGAATCCGACGTTCGGCGAACAGGCCTTGAAAGTCGAAGTGCATCTAGTGGGTTGGAACGCCGGGCCCCTTTACGGACAGGCGCTCGAGGTTGACTTTCTGGCTCACTTGCGGAACATTCAACGTTTTACCGGGATCGAAGCGTTGAAAGAACAATTGCAAAAGGACGTCGAAGCGGCCCGAACGATGTTTCGAGAATACGAGTTGGCCGAAAAGCTCGCGACGAGTTAACACGCGATCCCCGAAGTTTCTCCAGGCAGGCACATCCCGGAATGAACGAGACGATGTCGATCCATTGGCCCCGCTTTACCGAGTTCGTCCATTCGCACGATCGGTTTCTGCTGACCAGCCACATTCGCCCCGACTGCGACGCGTTGGGCAGTGAACTGGGCATGGCCGGCGTCCTGGATGCGCTGGGTAAGGACGTGTTGATCGTCAACGCCCAGAAAACGCCCCCCAACCTCGAGTTCATCGACCCCGACCGACGGCTCAAGGCGTTGGGCGTCGACGTGCAGCCGCACGATTTGGAAGCCTGCGAGGTGGTAATCATCCTCGACACCAGCGCGTGGGCCCAATTGGGTACGATGGCCGACGTGGTGCGCTCCACCCACGCGCACAAGCTGGTGGTGGATCATCACCTGGGCGAAGACGACATGGGCGCGGAACTGTTCAAGAACCCGCAGGCCGAGGCGACCGGACGCCTGGTGCTGGAGATCGCCCGGCATTTGGGCGTGCGGCTGACTCCCGAGATTGCCAAGCCGCTGTTCGCCGCGATTGCCACCGACACCGGCTGGTTCCGTTTTGGTTCGACAACCGGCACGACGTTTCGTTGCGGCGGCGAGTTGGTGGACGCGGGTGTGACGCCCAGCGAAGTTTTTGCTCAACTGTACGAACAGGACACGCTGCCTCGACTGCAACTTCGCGGGCGGATTTTGGCGCGCACGCAAACCGAGCTGGACGGACGGTTGGCGCACACGGCCGCCCTGAAAGAAGATTTCGAGGCCACCGGCGCGCTGGCCTCCGATACCGAGGACGTGATTAACATGACGTTGGCCGTGGCGGGGACTGAAATGGCCGTGATTTTCGTGGAACAACCCAGCGGCGGTTTCAAGTTGAGTTTTCGCAGCCGCGCGCCAAAAGTCGATTGCAACGCGGTGGCAAGAATCTTCGGTGGCGGCGGCCATAAAGCGGCGGCCGGCGCGTTCATCAACGCCCCCTGGCCCCTGGCCCAGGCCAAGGTCCTTGACGTCGTACGAAATGCCATGCAATAATCGCACGACGTTTGCATGGTCCGCTGAGCGACCGAAGTTTTACGGCGCGTCGTGGTCGGACCAGGCAGATCGAGCTAGGGCCTACCTCGTACATTCCGCGGGCGTAAACGCCTCCCCGGACCCACCCGAACGACCCTTTCGCAGCTTCGAGAATGGAGGCTTGCCGCATGAGCGATCCCTCAGGCAGTTCAGCGGCCGGGCGGCTGGCGGCCGGACCGACGAGCGAACGTCGCGGGTTTTTGACGAAGGCCGGGGCCTTGTTGTGCGGCGGCCTGGTCGGCCTGGTGCCGACGTTGAGTGGCCTGGTCGCGTTTTTCGATCCCCTGCGCCGCAAAAACCAGTTCGGAAAATACCTCCGCGTGGCGTCGCTCGACGCGCTGCCCGACGACGGCATTCCGCGCGAATTTCCGGTCATCGCCGAGCACGTCGACGCTTGGAACCGCTCGTTGGAGCCGATCGGCGCCGTGTATCTGCGACGCATCAAAGGGCAAGAAACGCCCGAGTGCCTGACAGCCACCTGTCCGCATGCCGGCTGTTTCGTCGATTACGACGACCAGACCAATACGTTCAAGTGCCCCTGTCACAATAGTGTCTTCGAGGCCAACGGCCAACTGATCGAGCCCAGCCCCAGTCCGCGATCGATGGACACGCTGGAGTGCCGAATCGACAAGCAGGAAATCCTGGTCAAGTTCCAGACCTTTTATACCGGCAAGACCGAAAAAGTGACGAAAGCATGAAGGCGCTACTCGACTGGCTGGACGATCGTACCGGCGTGCGGGCGCTGGTGCACGAGGCCTTGTTCGAACGCATCCCCGGCGGAAGCCGTTGGCGCTATGTGTGGGGCAGCACGCTGGTGTTCGCCTTCGTGACGCAAGCGATCACGGGCATTTTCCTGTGGATGTCCTATAGCCCCAGCGCGCAGACGGCCTGGGAGAGCGTGTACTTCATTCAAAACCAGACGCAGGGGGGCTGGCTTCTGCGCGGGCTGCACCACTTCATGGCCCCAGCCATGGTCGTGCTGATGGGACTGCACCTGATGCAAGTCGTCATCGACGGCGCCTATCGGGCTCCGCGCGAGGTGAATTTTTGGTTCGGGCTGATCCTGATGCAGATCGTGCTCGCGCTATCGCTGACCGGCTATTTGCTGCCCTGGGATCAAAAGGGCTATTGGGCCACCCGCGTGGCGACGAATCTGTTGAGTATCGTGCCGCTGGTGGGGCCGCAATTGCAGCAGCTCGTCGTGGGCGGTTCCGACTATGGACATCACACGCTGACCCGCTTCTTCGCGCTGCATGCCGGCGTGTTGCCGGGACTGCTCGTATTGTTTCTCGTGGTGCACGTGGCGTTGTTTCGCCGCCATGGCATCTGCTGGAAGCAACCGGCCAAGGGACCCGACACGACGTTTTGGCCCGACCAGGTGCTCAAAGACTCGGTGGCCTGCCTGGCGGTGCTGATCGTGGTGCTGGTGCTGGTCGTGCATCCGGTCACGCTGCTCTTTTCCGAGCACGGCGGGCCGATCGACCCGTCGCACTTGGGGGCCGATCTGAGTGCTCCGGCCGATCCCTCGAACCAGTACTCGGCCGCGAGGCCCGAATGGTATTTCTTGTTCCTGTTTCAGTTTCTCAAGCTGTTCGAAGGCTGGGGCGAACGGGGCGAACTGCTCGGCGCGATCGTGATTCCCGCCCTGGTGATGCTGGCGCTCGTCTTGATGCCGCTAATCGGCCGCTGGAAACTCGGCCATCGCTTCAACATGGGCCTGATCGTGATACTGATCGCCGGCGTCGGATTCCTGACCGGCGCGGCACTCAGCGAAGATTATCGGGCCCAATGGACCGACCCAAAAAACTTCAGCGAATTACAGCCGATTGTCGAAAAACTCGGCAGCGACGAGGCGAAGATCGCCGAGCACTTCGACCACGATGCGCTGAAGATGCAAAACTATCGAAATCAATTGGCGGGTTTCGAAAGATATCGCAAAAGTAAAGAGTACCTCGAGGCTGTTCAAGATGCCCAACGCGACGCGCGACGCGTCGCGATCCTGGCCTCGGCCCCCACGCGCATCCCGGTCACCGGCGCTATCACGCTGTTGCGCAACGATCCGAAAACGCAGGGTCCCAAACTGTTCGCGGCCCACTGCGCCAATTGCCACACGCATACGCCGCCGGCCGCCAAAAAAACCAACGAGACGCCCAACGGAAAAAAATCCACCGCGTCGAATCTGTACCAGTTTGCCAGCCGCGCATGGCTCACAGGCTTGCTCGATCCCAAGCGCATCGTCGGGCCCGACTATTTCGGCAATACCTCGCACCACGACGGCCAGATGGTCGGCTTCGTCGACGAGACCGTTTCTGGCTGGCCCGCCGAGGAAGTCCAGAACGTGGTCCTGGCGCTGTCAGCCGAGGCAAATCTCAAGAGCCAAATCGAGTCCGACGAAAAAGACGCCGCGCGGATCGAGGCCGGCAGAAAAATCATCGCCGACGCCGACCGCTGCGTCTCCTGCCACAAATTCAAGGAGCAGGGAGAGCTCGGCGCCGCTCCCGATCTGACCGGCTACGGCTCACGGGAGTGGCTGCTGGGGATGATCGGCAACGCCAAACAGGAACGTTTCTATCGCGATGAGAACGATCGCATGCCCCTGTTTGCCGCCCATCCGGCCGACTCGGCGGAGAATATGCTCAGCTCGCACACCCTGGGATTGATCGTCGACTGGCTGCGCGGCGAGTGGTACGAACCGGCGTCAGACGCGACGGCCGAGACCGCCCCCTAGAGCGCTGGCGCGGCCGCTCAGACTACGTCCTGTTGCCGCAACCTGCCTATCTTTCGCGCCAAAGTCTTTGGGACCGTCAAGGCTTGCTAATTCGGTGCAGTTTTTCACACCAACAGCCGATGGAAAGATTGCTCGTTTTGCCATCCGGCAAGGAGTGATAGCAGATCGACTCCAGGGTCGGCCCAATGTGGTGTAAACACTGCCGCCAAGACGTGCCCGGCATGAACGCGACAAACCAGCTCGGCCTGAGCTGCGCGCGGTGCGGGGCGGCGCTGGCGGCCGAGGACGACCCGCAGGCCACGCACGCAGTTGATCTGACCAATCCGTCGCTGTCCCATTTCGACCTCGCCAGGACGCAACCGCCGGTCAGCGCGTTGCCGAGCTTCGAGGAATGGGACATCGATCAAAGCTTCCAGAATCTTCAGGCCCGGGTCGGGTCCTGGAAACGCATCGATCCGCCGGCCGAGACCAGCGGCCCCGTCGCCAGCCCCGCGCCCCAATGGCGCGTCGACGGCGGCCATGGCAGCGTCGCAGGGCCCCATCCAGCAAAGTCGCGTGCGTCCCGCAGATCATCGTTGCTGGCATGGAGCGTTCTGTCACTGGGGTTGATAACGTTTGCATGCGGTGCGGTTTTGTTGACGTTGTCGTTCGCCGAAGACCGCTCCGATCTGTGGAGTTGGGGCATTCCGGTTGCGGTGGCCGGCCAGGTGGGGTTGTTGTTAGGTCTGGCCTTGCAGTTGGAACGCCTCTGGCAAAACGGCCGCTATGCCGCGCGAAAGCTGGAACAGGTCGACTCGCAATTGCATCACCTCGAGCACACCACCACCATGCTGGGCGTGACCCACAGTTCAGCCGCCCAGGCCTTCTACGTTCACATGGCCGACGAAGCCAATCCGCAAATGCTCTTGGCCGATCTCAAAGGCCAACTCGACCTGCTGGCCGACAGCATGTCGAAGCGCATCGCGTAGCCGCGATTCGCGTTCCTTCGTCCTTCCGCGGACTATCGAGACGTTCCTTGGACGATAGTGATCCTTGAATCCCTTTGCCGCGGTCAATCAGCCCGACCGGTGGCACTAAACACGGGGGATTTACAGGGGGTTTCGGAAGCAGGTAACATTATTTCCGTCGCAAACGCTGCGCTCGTGGCCATGGTTCTGTTCGACAGGGACGCGGAATTTGCGGTAACGATACCCATTTTCTCGTATCATGGAGGGGCCGAGTTGGGCGGCCGAACCCAGGTTTGTGCGCCCTCGGCTGAATGGGAATCCGCGGGGTCATGTGCGTTGTCTCGACTGGGTTGCGATAGGTCTTTGGATGCGCATCTTTTCGAGCGGCCCGATTTGGGCCGCCATCATCAGCCTCTGTTTTAGCACGCCGGGCGCGGCAGCCGAGCCGACCGCCGCCGAGGGAACGGCCGCGACGCAACAGTTCGACGATCAGATCGCCCCGCTGTTGGCTCGCCGCTGCCTGGAATGCCACAATCCGTCGGACCACAAGGGTGACTTCGATTTGACGCGGGCTGAATCGGCCCTGGCCGGCGGCACAAGCGGCGCGGCGATCGTCGCCGGCAAGCCGGAGGAAAGTTATCTGTGGGAGCGGATATCGAGCGATGAAATGCCCCCACAGAAACCGCTTAGCGCCTCCGACAAGCAATTGTTTCGCGATTGGATCGCCGCTGGGGCCACCTGGGGACAAAGCCCCATCGACCGCTTTCGCTTCACCAGCGACATTCGAGCCGGTTACGACTGGTGGGCCTTGAAACCAATCCAGACGCCCAAGCCGCCGCCGGTTCGGCAAAACGGCTGGCCGCGCGGCGCGATCGATCGCTTCGTGTTGGCAAAGCTCGAAGCCGAGGGGCTCGCTCCATCGCCGGCCGCCGATCGGCGAACGTTGATTCGCCGGGTATCGATCGATATGACCGGACTTCCGCCTTCGCCGGAACAAGTGGCGGCGTTCGTCGCCGACGGGGACCCCGCAGCTTATGAAAAATTGGTCGATCGACTGTTGGCGTCACCCGATTATGGTCAGCGCTGGGCGCGGCATTGGCTCGACCTGGCGCGGTTTGGCGAGAGTAACGGTTTCGAATTCGACGAGCCGCGAAACCATGCCTGGCCCTATCGCGATTGGGTAATTGAGGCGTTGAACCGCGATCTGCCCTTTGATGAATTTGTCCGCCAACAATTGGCCGGCGACGCTCTCTGGCCCGACGAACCCGAGGCCGTCAAGGCCACGGGCTTTCTGGTAGCTGGGGCGTATGATACGGCCGGCCAGAGCCAACAAAGCGCGGCGATGAAGGCCGTGGTCCGCCAGGACGAACTCGAGGATCTGGTGGGTACCGTTTGCCAAACGTTTTTGGCTCTGACCGTGAATTGCGCCAGGTGCCACGACCACAAGTTCGATCCGATTCGTCAAACCGACTATTACCGGCTCACGTCGGCCCTGGGGGGCGTTCGCCACGGCGAACGAGATGTCACACGGCCGGCCGATGCGGCCGAGTTTGCGCGACGCGCGGCCGAGCGGCAGACCCGCGTCACCGAATTGGTCACTCGCATCCAAACCCTCGAAGAACCGATCCGGGCCCGGATACGCGCGGAGCGCAAGGCGCCGGCCGCGCCGCGGTCCATCGCGCCGGTGCCTTTGGCTCGCTGGGATTTCGATCAGGATCTGCGCGACCACCAGGGTGGGCTGCACGGCAAGGCCCAGGGAGGCGCCCTGGTCCAAGGCGGTGGGCTGTCGCTCGATGGTGGCGAAGCGTGCGTGATGACCGTGCCGCTGGAAACCGACCTGCAAGCCAAGACGCTCGAAGTTTGGGTCTCGCTTGCCAATCTGCGGCAGGCCGGCGGCGGGGCCATCAGCGTGCAAACGCTCGACGGAGGCGTCTTCGATGCCATCGTTTTCGGCGAGCGCGAGCCGCAGCGCTGGATGGCCGGCAGCGACGGCTTTGAGCGCTACCAAAGTTTTGACGGTCCGAGGGAGACTGAAGCCGACAAGCGACCGGTCCAGGTGGCGATCGTATACGGCAGCGACG
This sequence comes from Planctomycetia bacterium, assembly GCA_041499515.1. Classification (GTDB taxonomy): domain Bacteria; phylum Planctomycetota; class Planctomycetia; order Pirellulales; family PALSA-1355; genus PALSA-1355. The sequence goes on from JBGQKM010000032.1 coordinate 17,437, forward strand.
GCACGATCACCGGCTATCGCGACGGTCAGCCTTACGGTACGGCCTATCGGGTTTCCGATCCGATCACCTTCAAGGCTGGCGCGGCGCATGTCATTTTCGGCGTGCGGCATGGTGCGCCGGGCGGAAACAAGATGCTCTCCGGCGTGATCCAACGGGCGCGGCTGTATGACCGGGCCCTGTCGGCCGAGGAATTGGCGGCCTCCGCGGGCGTGGTGACCGATTTCGTGTCGGAAGCCGACCTGGTGGCGCGACTGGCGCCGGACGCAGTGGCCGAGCGCCGCCGATTGACCGAGGAATTGGCGCCCTTGCAAGCGGCGCCAGCGCCGAATAAGCAGGTTGCCTATGCGGTAACACCACGGCAACCGGAACCGGCTCATTTGCTGCTACGCGGCGACAGTCGCCAACTGGGGGCCGTGGTCTCGGCCGGGGGCGTAGCTTCGTTGGCAGGGTTGAGCGCCGACTTCGGCCTGCCGCCCGACGCTCCGGAAGCGGTACGGCGAGTCGCGCTGGCCCGCTGGATCACCAGTCGAGAGAATCCGCTTTTTTCGCGGGTCATCGTCAATCGCCTGTGGCACTATCATTTTGGCGTGGGGCTGGTCGACACGCCCAACGATTTTGGATTCAACGGCGGCCGGCCGACGCATCCGGAATTGCTGGACTATCTGGCTGCGACGCTCGTGGCGCGGAACTGGAGCCTCAAGGACTTGCACCGCGAGCTCGTGTTGTCGGCGACGTATCGCCAGGCCTCGATCCACAACCCGGCGGCCGCCAAACGCGATGCCGACAATCGTTGGCTGTGGCGCAGAAGCCCCCAGCGCTTGGAGGCCGAGGCGGTTCGCGACGCCATGTTGGTGGTTGCCGGAGAGTTGAACCCGGCGCGTGGTGGCCCCGGCTTTCGAGATTGCCGCGAAGTCCTCCGTAGCGGAACCTATACGTATGAACCGGCCGATCCCATCGGCGCGGAATTCAATCGCCGCAGCGTGTATCGCGCCTGGATTCGGGGCGGCCGGAACGGGTTGCTCGATGCTTTCGATTGTCCGGACCCGTCGACCACCGCGCCCAAGCGGGCCGTGACGACCACACCGCTCCAGGCCTTGGCGCTGCTCAACAGCGCGTTCGTTTTGCGCATGGCCGACAAGTTTGTCGAGCGCATCGAGCGCGAAGCCGGCGAAGACCTCGAGCGGCGAATCGCGAGGGCCTATCAATTGGCTTTCGGACGCAATCCCCAGGACGATGAACTGGCACTGGCCCGGCAAATCGTTGGCTGGCACGGCCTGGCCGTTCTCGCAAGGGCGATTTTCAATAGCAACGAGTTTTTGTACGTCGACTGATTGCACGAGCGGGCCCTGATTGCCTCTGTTTTTCATGAACCACCAATCTGAACGATCATTTGCAAATCACCCCATGCACCAGCCGCCAGACCACTTCGTCGCGGACACTTCGCTGATTGATCGCCGCAATTTTTTCTCGTGGGTTAAAACGGGGTTGGGCGGAGCGGCTTTGGCCAGTTTATTGCTGCGCGACGGCAAAGTTGCGGCGGCGCCGTTGGCGGGCGAAGCCGGCGATCCGTCGCCGCACCATCCGGGCAAAGCGAAGCGCGTGATCCACATCTGTTTGTGCGGCGCACTGAGCCACATCGATTCGTTCGACTACAAACCGGCATTGGCCAAATATCATGGCCAGCCCATGCCCAGCGATGAAAAACCGGATGTGTTTTTCGGTCAGATCGGCCTGTTGCGCAAGAACGATTGGGAATTCAAGCAGCGCGGCCAGAGCGGTTTGTGGGTCTCGGAACTGTTTCCGCGGATTGCCGAAGTGGCCGACGAACTGACGGTGATCCACTCGATGTTCGCCGAAACGTCGAATCACACGCCGGCCACATTCCAGGAAAACGCCGGCTTTCGACTCAACGGGTTTCCGGTTCTCGGTTCCTGGCTGTCGTACGGTTTGGGGGCCGAGACCGACGAGCTACCCTCGTTCGTCGTGATTCCCGACGCACGAGGATTTCCGGCCGGCGGCACGATCAACTGGACCAACGGTTTTCTGCCGGCCCGCCATCAAGGCGTCGTGTTTCGCGGCAAGGGAGCCGCCATCGACGACCTCTCGCCGGCTCGGCCCATCGCGCAAGAGCGCGAGAAAGCGGCGCGCGACCTGCTGACCGCCATGAACCGACACCACCTGGCCCAGCGCGGTTCGGACGACGCCCTGTCGGCTCGCGTGCGCAGCTATGAACTGGCCGCCAAAATGCAATTGGCCGTGCCCCAGGTGACCAACCTCGACGGCGAAACGGCCGCCACGCTCGCGATGTACGGGCTCGATCGGCCGGAGTCGGCCGATTTCGGTCGCGGTTGCCTGTTGGCGCGGCGCTTGCTGGAACGCGGCGTGCGTTTCGTGCAATTGTTCTCGGGCGGGTCGTTTGGCAATCCCCGGATCAATTGGGATGGTCACGAGGACATGCGCGCCAACCATGGCCAAGAGGCGCCGCGCATCGACAAGCCCGTCGCCGGGTTGCTCCGCGACCTGCGACAACGGGGCCTGCTGGACGACACGCTGGTTCTGTTCACGACCGAGTTTGGTCGCACGCCGTTTACGCAGTCGGCCGCCGACATCGTCGGCCTGGGGCGCGATCATAACCAATACGGCTTCACCGTGTGGATGGCCGGCGCGGGGCTGCGCCCGGGGATGGCCTACGGCCAGACCGATGAGTTTGGCTACAAGTCGGTGCAAGACCGAGTCCACTGGAATGATTTTCACGCCACGGTCTTGCACTTGTTAGGGATCGACCACCAGCGTCTGACGTTCTACCACAACGGCATTCGCCGCCGGCTGACGAACGTGCACGGAGTCGTGCTCAAGGACTTGCTGGCATAGCGCCCTGGAATTCGCGACTGGCTCCCGACGACGGCGCGAGTCGTTTTCTTTCACGACAATTCCAGCGGAAACGGCGTGAGCAGTTCGACGCCGGACGGGGTCACGAGATAGTTGTTCTCCAGGCGAATGCCGGCGCGCAGGCTTTCGCTATACAAGCCCGGCTCGACGGCAAAGACTTCGCCCGCCTGAAAAGTGTCGTCCCAGTTGGGATTCAGATGCGGCGCTTCGTGCGGAAACAGCCCGATGCCATGTCCCAAGTGGTGTTCGAACTTCCACCGCTTGTCTTGATTCAGCCACTCGTGCGCCGCCTCGAAGAGCTTTCGGCAACTGGCACCCGGCTTGACGGTTTGCTCGACCATTTCGAATACGCGCAGGATTTGCTGCCAGGCTTGGGTTTGTTCGTCGGTGGACCGGCGGTCAACGGCCGTCACGCGCGTGTTGTCGGCGAAGTAACCGCGAAAGGCCGGGCCGAGGTCCAAAATGTATAGCTCGCCGGCTTCAATCTTGCGATCGCGCGGATGCCCACCGTGCGCGCCGCAGGCATAGTCGTTGCCGGTGCCGGTCATCATCTCGCCATACTCGCGCACCGCCGCGGCTTGCAGCTCGTTGAAGACCTCGAGCTCATTGACGCCTGGCGCGATGACTTCGCGGGCTCGACGGTGCATGGCCGCCGTGCCGGCGATTGCTTTGCGCAGCTTCGACAGTTCGTCGGGATCTTTGCGGCGACGCATGATGTAGAGTTCCGGCTCGATGTCGACCAGATCCGCCCCCCAAGGCGCCGTGAGTTCAGGACCGCAGGAAGAAAACTCGACGCCCAATCGCTGCGGCCGAGGTCGCTTGTTCAAGGCGTCGAGCAACGTCTGTGATGACTTTTGCCGCTGATCGTTGCGCAGCGTGGAAAACGATTTGGCTTCGTACGTGACAACGGCATCGGCAGCCACCGGTTCGGCCGGCACAGCCGGGGCGACCAGAGTCACATGACCATCGGCCGAGATCGCCGCGGCGGGCGAGAAAGTCCATTCGAATCTCGGTCCAACCAGGTACTGAACGTGCTGGTTTTGAGTCACGATCACCAGATCGAGACGCAATTCTTCCATCGCGCTCAACAGCCGCCGCTGCCGCGCGCGACACGCGGGTATGTCGATTCCATAAGGATCAGGCGTTGCCGTCATGCTTTGACCTCAATGACGATGTGCTTGCGAAACCTTACCGTGATCCATGCGAGAAAACGACCCGTAAGGATTCGCGCCAATCTGCCGCCCAGTATGGGAATCAACCGGTCGCGTTGTCCAGGCGCTCCAGGGAATGGGACTCCGGAAACCATCTCCGACGGTACGCCGATTAGGGCTTTTCGGCCGCGGCCTTGAGGCGTTGGGCGTGCACGTCGGCCACGTTCCACATGTAATGGTCGATTTTATGCTTCGTGGCGGCGGTGGTGATGTGCTCCCGCGCGCGAGCCGCGTCGAGAGCGACTTCGTAATACAGCCCCAGATAGAGATGCGCGTAAAACGATCGCGCGTTGAGCGCTTCGGGCGTGGGCGAACCGGTCCGGACCACGGCCAGCACGTCCTCAGGCTGCGCTTGGCCACGATACAAGGCATAGACTTCCATCATCGGCACGCGCGTATCGTGCTTGATGCCGAGCATGGCGTCGCGCGCCGCTGGCACGCCCAGGGCCCGTGCCATCCACAAGTAGCGCCACACGGCATTCTCCACGTCGTTGTCGTCGACCGTCTGGTAGCCTTCAAATTGCCGGCGACCCTCGTCGTAGCGCCCGGCATAGTAGTAGGCAATGCCCCGCTTCCAGTGCCAGGGTTCCTGTTTGGGTCTGAGCCGGATGAAGCGATCGAAATCGGCGATCGCCGGCTGGATTTGGCCCAACATGAAGCGTTGGCTGCCGCGTTGGTCGTAGACTTCGGCCCGCTCGGGGGCCAGCTTGAGAAGCTGATCGTAATCGGCGATCGCCAATGTGTGCTGGCCGCCGGCGGCGTATAGCCCCGCGCGCTGCTCATAGGCGTTCGCGTCTTCGGGATTGGTCTCCACGGCCTGCGAGGCCGCTCGCAATCGCGCGGCCAGGGCCGCATTGCGCGCTTCGGAGCCTGCCGGTTCGGCGCCCCGCGCCGCCGGCAAGCTGGTGGCAGCCGCAAACATCAACAAGGTGGCCCAAACCGCTCGCCGCATAAAAAGTGCCTGGCTATTCCAGGAGTGCCTGCCCAAGCCATCGGCCGGTGCATTGTAAGGCGAAACGTGCCAGCATCCAACCAGCCAACGTAGCCACCAAAGGATCCGGTGCCAGCCAGAACACGCCGGATCCCAGAAGTCGCGGATCCAGCAGCCGACTTAGTCATGCGTCTCGGCCGGAAGGGGCGTGACCGTTTTCGGCGGATCGCCGGCGCAAACCGGCGCCAAGTTGATGCAACGCCAGGTCGATAAAACGTCGCAGTGGCTTGCGGCGAATTCGAATTCGGGCTTCTTCCGCCAGACACCAGCGACGCCGCTGGACGGATTGGTTAGGCCACGTGTCTTCGATCTGCGTGACGCGCATCAGGTAGCCGCTCGTGTTGCGAGCTTCGTTGCCGCGAGTGGCGACGAAATTTCCCAGCGGCCCGCTGCCTTGCAGCTCCCCTCGCAAGCCCAGGGACGCGGCTGTCGGCTCCAGCAACGTTTCGAGTGGACCGTTTGAGACGTCGGCTGGAATGTGGGGAAATGTCCAACGAGTCTCGGCAATCGGCGTGACCAGGCAGAATTCCACCCCGGCATCACTAAGCCGATACGGCACGAGGCAGCAGTCGTGCGATTGCACTTGTCTCTTCGCGTCCATGAAAATCGAGTATAGACGAAAAATTGATAGAGTGCAAATGCACGGTATTTAAACGAATTGGTCCGCTCTGGGCGCCGGCCAGGCGGCTGTGAGCCAAGATAGGCCGCACCTGCCGGGAAAACGAAGTCCGCGGGCAAGGGTTGGCGAAATCTCCCGGCTAACTGGGTGTTATCCGTGAAATCCCTTGCGTGGCAAGCTCGGTTTCCAAGTTTTTGCACCCAGGCCCGCACCGACCGCCGGCCTGACGGCTGCCCAGTGACCTACATTTGGTCTGCGGGGACTCGGACGACAAATCCTCCGAATGACGGCCACCCCCCAAACGCGAAAGCACGCCTGGAGTATGCAATGAGCTCTACATTAGAACGGGCCCCCAAAGTGGAACTGGCCCCGGCTGGACCGTTCACGGGCGAGCGGAAAACGAAAATCGTTTGTACCCTGGGCCCGGCGAGCTGGACCGAGGAACACATTCGCAAGCTGATTGTCGCCGGCGCCAATGTGTTTCGGCTCAACTTTTCTCATTCCGACCATCCCTGGCACAGCCGAGCCTTGGGGGTGATTCGCGAAACCGCGGCGAATCTAAATATCGGCGTCGCGGCGATGCAGGATCTTTGCGGCCCCAAGATTCGCGTTTGCCGCCTGCGTTGCCCCGACTACGACGTGAAGCTCGGCGACACGGTTTGTATCACCACGGAGCAATACGCCGCCGGGTCGAATCCGCCGGAATTCGACATCGCCTCGACCTACACGGCGCTCGTCGACGACGTGTCGATCGGCGACCGGATTCTGTTGGACGACGGGCGCATCGAACTCGAAGCGGTCTCCAAGCAACCCGACCTGCTGGTGACGCGCGTCACGCGCCCGGGCCGTATCAGCCTGGGCAAGGGCATCAACTTGCCGGGTATCAACCTCTCGACCCGATCGATGACCCACAAGGACTGGGAAGATCTGGAATGGGGCATCACGCATGACGTCGATTTCGTGGCCCTGTCGTTCGTGCGCCATCCCGACGACCTGGTCGCGGTGCGCGATCGACTCGACGAAGCCGGCAGCCGAACCCGACTGATCGCAAAAATCGAGCGGCCCGAAGCCATCGAACACATCGAAGCGATTCTGGCCCTGGCCGATGGGCTGATGGTGGCTCGCGGCGATTTGGGGCTCGAGACCGAGCTGTCGCAAGTCCCCATTTTGCAGAAACGGCTGATCGAACGTTGCCGGCAGGCCAATAAACCGGTGATTACCGCCACGCAGATGCTCGAGTCGATGGTCAACGCCAGCACGCCGACGCGGGCCGAGATCTCGGATGTCGCCAACGCGATTTACGACGGCACCGACGCGATCATGCTCTCGGCCGAAACCGCCACCGGCCAGTATCCCGAAGAGGCGGTGAACGTGTTGCACAAAGTGGCCATCGTGACCGAGGCTGACCTGGCGCAATCGTCCACCGATTATCGCCGCGTCTCGACCACGTCGGCCGCCACGGCAATTGCCGAAGGCGCCGCGATCACGGCTCGTTCCTTGGGGGCCCGCCGCGTCGTCGTCTACTCCCAGACCGGCGTGACGGCACGGCTGATGGCCCACTATCGGCTGCCGATGCCGGTGGTGGCGGTGACCAACGTTCTGACGACTTACCGGCAACTAAGCCTCTCCTTCGGAATCCATCCGGTCTACATGCCCGACATCATCAGCATGTCGCAGTTGCTCGAAGAAATGGACCATCTGGTGCTGGCTCGGCACTGGGGCGAAGTCGGCGATACGCTCGTTTTGGTCAGTTCTTTGGACGGCCGCGATGGCAACACCGACACGCTCCACGTCCACCACGTGCGAAGCTGAAGTCCACGCCACCAGTAGACGATTGACGCGTCCAGCGACGGCATACGCGTGGCGCAGCATCGGTTTCCCATGCGATTCGTCTCAATTGTGGACGGAACTCTCGATTTAAGACGCGATCCTCTTCGGCAGTCGACCGTTCTTACCGGGTCGATCAATTTCCTTAAGCTGCTGTGAGACTGCGGCTTATGCGACGAAACGCAGGCCCGGCTCCACCTCCTTTTGTCTCATGGCACCGCGCTTGCAATTAGCGCCAGCCGTTAATGCCGCATGATTCCACCTCGTTGAGATGGAGGCGGGCCACTTACCGAAGTGAACTCACTCAAGGAAGGAAGCAGCCATGTTAGTGCTCAGTCGGAAAATCGGTGAGAAAATAATGATCGGGGATGGCATCGTGGTGGTGGTCAAGCGAATTCTCGGCCAACGCGTCACTTTCGGGATCGAGGCACCCGAAAGCGTGCGTATCGTGCGTGGCGAACTGCCGCGTTTCGACGAGGCTCCCACTCACCACGCGCCGACGGGCAAGCGCGTGACCGCCGGCAGCCACGCGCCCAACGGCAACCGCGTGCCCAACGGCAATCATTTGCCCAACGGCAACCGCGTCCCCAGCGTCCTGCTTCCCGTCCAGCCCCGCTAACCCGACGGGCCACGGGCCGCCTGAACCGCAACAGGAACCGAGAGCAAACTGATCTGGCTGATGGTAATGCATCCGGAAAAACACATCTCGACGTCGTGACCAGGGGTCCGCAAGCGGTCTTGATAGCGGGCCCGATAATGAAGCTTCCCATCGCGAAGGTCATAATCAACAGGTAGCGGATTGGGGTCGACCTGACAGAACACGCACTCCGGCACGCCCGGGTGCAGCTCCTCGGGCTGCGGCAGATTGACGTTCCAAAAACTTCCCGCCTGCGGCGGCCGCGCCAGCAGCAGCTCGAGCACGTGCCGCGTCCAGGACCCCGTCTGCTGCCAGTCGATCGGCCGCCGGCGCACGTACTGACTGATGGCGATGGCCTGCGTACCCAGCAAGCAAGCCTCGCGCGCGGCGGCGACCGTGCCCGACAAGTAAACATCCGCGCCCAGATTGCCCCCTTCGTTGACGCCCGAGAGCACCCATTGCGTGTCCGGCGCGACGCGGGCCAGCCCGATGCGCGTGCAATCGACCGGCGAGCCGTCCAGCGCGTAACAATCCTCGCCCAACTGCGTCAGCTCCAACGGACGCGACGTCGTCGCCTGATGACTACAGCCCGAAAGATGACGATCCGGCGCCAGCACCACCGCGGCCTGGCCCCGGGCTTCGATCTCTCGACGAAGCACGGCCAATCCCGGAGCCTCCACGCCATCGTCGTTGGTCAACAGGAACATCACGCCATGCTCGCCAGGGATGAAATCCACCAACGGTCCAGACGCCACAGTAACACGCGTTGAATCATGGTCACGCCGAGCCAGGTTTGGAAAAAGCCGAGGTTACTTTGACTAGCGCGCGGGCCAGGTCGTCGATCCGCTCCGGCGGTTCGAGCAAAATGGGGTGGTGCAGCAGCAGCGTCGTTTCGGCGGCCCGCTGGCTCTCGGCCAGGGAGCCAATTTTTCGACAGCGGCGCTGGCTGCGTCGCGCGAAGCCGCGAAAGCCGGTATCGATCGGGGCTCCCTCGGCCTGCAACGCCGCCACGAACTCGTCGATCGCCAGGCCGCCCAATTCTTCGCCCCGATAGCGCCATGCCAACTTGTAATAGCTCGGCGCCGAGTCGGCCGCCGCAGGCCCCAGCGGTCGCAGGCCGCGCGCCCCTTCGGTCTGCCGCAGCAGGCGTTCGACGCTTGCTCGGCGTCGCGCGTTGCGCTCGGCCAATCGTGCCAGTTGCGGCAGCAAGATCGCGGCCTGCAATTCGCTCAGCGGAAAGGCATGGTTGCCGCGCTGGCAGAAGATTTTGGCCCGCTGCTGAACCTCCGCATGCCGCGTGACGATGGCGCCGCCGCGGCCGGCCGAGAGCAACTTGCTGCCGCCGAAACTCAATACGCCCACGTCCCCCCACGAACCGGCCATCCGCCCCGACGCCAACGCGCCGGGGGCCTGGCACGCGTCCTCGACCACGGCCAACCGGTGGCTCTCGGCAAAACGCACGAGGCGCGGCATGTCGAGGATCGCGCCGTGCAAATGCGAGATCAAGATTGCCCGCGTCCGCGGACCCACCGCAGCCGCAAGCTGTTCGATGTCCAAGAGCCAGCCGTCCGACTCGACGTCGACCAGCACCGGCACTGCCCCGGTGGCTTCGACCGCGCGGAAATTTCCAGGAAAATCGTAGCCCGCCATGACCACTTCATCGCCCGGCGAGATTTTCAGACTTCGCAGGGCCAGCTCCACCGCAAACGTGCCGGAGCAGCACAGCGCAGCAAAGTCGACCTGCTGCATCCGCACCAGCTCCTGCTCCAGCCTCTCGCCGTGCGGCCCCAGATACCGGCCCCAACTGCCGTCGGCCCAGGCGCGCTCCAAGGCCTCGTGCACCGCCTCGTCGGCCAGGGGCCAGACGGGCCCCTCACCGGCCAGCGCGGGCCGACCGCCGTGGATCGCCAATGGTTCGGTTGCCGTATCGATGACTGCCCCCTCGTAAACATTCGCAGGCCAGGCGGTTGCCCAGGCCCCGCGCTCGATCGACCGCGCGGCGTCTCTCCTACACTCTAGCCGCTGGCCCGCCGCCGGGCAAAACGCGTGGCCGCCACGGCCATGATCCGGCTTGAAACCCCCTTTGCATCCTGCGGACCAGCCGCCAACAGTCCGCCGCCAGCCGCTTGTGACGGAAATTGCGAGCATTCGACTCGATCGGTCCGTGCCGAAGTCCCGCACTTGTGCGCCAGGATCTATATGCGCGCGCAAAAAATGTTTTGTCGCTGCAAGTCGCGACCGCGATTCACGATCGGATTGCGCGCTTATCGAGCACTTGTTTTGCAGATCACGCATAAGTCGCGGCGATGTGGTTGACACATCGCCAGGCTGTCGTTCGACCCTGAGGCTCTCGACGGGGAGGCTGGAGGCCGGAGGCCGGAGGTAGGAAACGATGTAGCAGTGCGCATGGCGATCGGGCCGGCCGATTTTCCACGGTGGTGTTTGACATCGGGGGTGCCACTGCTTGCTTGCCAAGCAGTGCGGATTACGACGGACGAAGCCACGGCAGTAAGGCCCGAAAACCTTGCCGGTTTGCTGCCCAACGAGTGTGTTCCAACCATCTCGTGGGTCAGGAAGAAGCACTGCTGGACAAAGCCAGCAGTGGCACACAAAGTGCATGACCTCCAGCCTCCAGCCTCCCGCCTGCGGGGCCGCGCGCAGCGTGGCCCGGCGCACAAAAAAGTTTGTGCGGCGCCGCGATCGCGGTCGAGACCGTTCTCGTCGGACCGGACAAAAAATGCCTCGACCGCGGTGGCCGCGGCGACGCACTGGGATGATTTTGGGGCTTGCC